>NZ_CP120373.1:2715955-3016433 GCF_029892065.1 Sinorhizobium garamanticum
CGCCGGCAAGGAAATGCAGGTCGGCCGCTACTATCTCGAGCGCAAGGAATATCTTGCCGCCGTTTCGCGGTTCCGCGTCGTCATCGAGCAGTATCCAAATACGAACCAGGTCGAAGAAGCGCTTGCCCGACTCGTCGAGGCCTATTACGCCATGGGTGTAACCACGGAAGCGCAGACTGCGGCGGCGGTGCTCGGGCACAATTATCCGGACAGCCAGTGGTATGCCGATTCCTTCAAACTGCTGCAGTCGGGCGGACTTGAGCCGCGCGAAAGCGGTACGTCCTGGATTGCGCGCGCAGGCAAGAGGCTCATCGGCGCCTGACCTGCTCGGCGCTCGACAAGGAAGATATGAAACCGGATGCTCGCGCAGCTCTCGATCCGCGATATCGTCCTGATCGAACGGCTTGACCTCACCTTCGATGCCGGGCTTTCCGTGCTGACCGGCGAAACCGGCGCCGGCAAATCCATCCTTCTCGACAGCCTGTCGCTGGCGCTCGGCGGCCGCGGCGACGGCTCGCTCGTGCGCCACGGCGAGGACAAGGGGCAGGTGACCGCGGTCTTCGATGTCCCGGTCGGCCACGCGGCGCGGCTGATGCTGCGCGAAAACGGCATCGATGACGATGGCGATCTGATTTTCCGCCGCGTGCAGTCGACCGACGGCCGCACCAAAGCTTTCGTCAACGACCAGCCCGTCAGCGTTCAACTGATGCGGCAGCTCGGCCAGACGCTCGTTGAAATCCACGGCCAGCATGATGACCGGGCGCTGATCGACACCGATGCGCACCGCGCGCTGCTTGACGCCTTCGGCGGCACATTGGAGGCGGCGGAAGAGGTTGGCGCGCTTTACCGCGGCTGGCGGGACGCGGAACGCAATCTCAAGAAACACCGCGAGCGCGTCGAGGCGGCAGCACGCGAAGCCGATTATCTGCGCTCCTCGGTCGAAGAGCTGGAGATCCTTTCGCCGCGCGACGGCGAAGAGGAGGAACTGGCCGAAGCCCGTGCGCGGATGATGAAGGCTGAGCGGATCGCCGGCGACATCAGCGAGGCCTCCGAGTTTCTGAACGGCAATACCTCGCCGGTTCCGCTGATCGCCTCGCTGGTCCGGCGGCTCGAGCGCAAGAGCCACGAGGCTCCGGGGCTGCTCGAAGAGACAGTGGAGCTTCTGGATGGGGCGCTGAACCAGCTTTCGGATGCCCAGATGGCGGTGGAGCGGGCGCTCCGCAACACCGAATTCGATCCGAAGGAACTGGAGCGTGCCGAGGAGCGACTCTTCGCGCTGCGTGCTGCCAGCCGCAAATATTCGGTCCCGGTCACCGAACTGCCGGCGCTTGCAGTTCGCATGATCGCGGACCTCGCCGATTTGGACGCCGGCGAAGAGAAGTTGAAGCAGTTGGAAGTGCAGGTAGGAGAGGCGAGGGCGGCTTTCGACGCGGCGGCCCGGTCGCTTTCCGAGAAGCGCCACCATACGGCGGACGCGCTTTCGGCTGCCGTGATGGCGGAGCTGCCGGCGCTGAAGCTCGAACGGGCGCGTTTCATGGTTGAGGTCGCGAGCGATCCGTCGTCACCGACCGCCGACGGCATCGACATCGTCGAATTCCATGTGCAGACCAACCCCGGCACTCGGCCGGGGCCGATCATGAAGGTCGCTTCCGGCGGCGAACTCTCGCGCTTCCTGTTGGCACTGAAAGTGGCGCTTGCCGATCGCGGCTCGGCGCCGACGCTTGTCTTCGACGAAATCGACACCGGCGTCGGCGGGGCGGTCGCGGATGCCATCGGCCAGCGGCTGAAGCGCCTCTCCAAGAATGTCCAGGTGCTGTCGGTTACCCACGCGCCGCAGGTGGCGGCACGCGCGGCGACGCATCTCTTGATTTCCAAGGGTCCGTCGGCGGAAAAATCCGAGACGATCGCCACTCGCGTCGCGCGCATGGACGACAAGGCGCGTATGGAAGAGATCGCCCGTATGCTTGCCGGCGCCTCGATCACCGAGGAGGCGAGGGCGGCAGCAGCAAGGTTGCTCGCCGGCAACGGCTGATCACAGCCGCTTTTCGTTCCTGCCCATCGCTCCACAGCGCCGAGCGTCTTCTGGACGCCGAAAGACCGCTGTAGCACCTTGAATCGCTGCATGATTTTGTCGTCAAATCGATTCCGATTCGAGGAATGATGCAGTAAAAACGACTCTCGAATCCGGAGTCGTCGCCCATGCTGAGTGAAAGAAAACCCGTCGAGCAGTTGACCGAATCGGAAGCGGCCGAGGAGCTCGCCTTTCTCGCGAGCGAGATTGCCCGTCACGATGCGCTTTATCATCGGCAGGACGCCCCCGAAATTTCGGATGCTGATTACGACGCGCTGAAGCGGCGCAACGACCTGATCGAGGAGCGGTTCCCCGCGCTCATCCGCGAGGACAGCCCTTCGCGCAGAGTTGGTGCGGCCCCGTCGCTCACCTTCCAGCCGGTCGTCCATGCGCGGCCGATGCTGTCGCTCGACAACACGTTTTCGGATGAAGACGCCCGCGATTTCGTCGCCGGCGTCTATCGCTTTCTCGGGCGGCTTCCGGACCATTCGATCGCCTTTACTGCCGAGCCGAAGATCGACGGGCTTTCGATGTCGCTCCGCTATGAAAACGGGCGGCTTGTGACGGCCGCGACACGCGGCGACGGCACGACTGGTGAGAACGTCACTGCCAATGTCCGCACGATCGGCATGATCCCACAGAGGCTTCCAGCCGACGCCCCGGATGTCGTCGAGGTGCGCGGCGAGATCTACATGGCGAAGTCGGACTTCGCTGCGCTCAATACAGAAATGGCGGCGCAGGGCAGGCCGCTCTACGTCAACCCGCGTAACACCGCCGCCGGCTCGCTCCGACAGCTCGACGCCAAGGTGACGGCGAGCCGCAAGCTCCGGTTTTTCGCCTATGCCTGGGGCGAGATGTCGGCGATGCCCGCCGACACGCAGCTTGGCATGGTCGAGACGTTCAAGGCATGGGGCTTCCCGGTCAATCCGCTGATTCAACGTTTTGATTCCGCGGACGAATTGCTGGAGCACTATCACCACATCGAACGCGAGCGGCCCGATCTCGACTACGATATCGATGGCGTCGTCTACAAGGTCGACCGGCTCGACCTGCAGGCGCGCCTTGGCTTCCGCTCGCGTTCGCCGCGATGGGCGACGGCGCACAAGTTCCCGGCCGAGCAGGCCTTCACCCGGCTCAAGGGCATCGACATCCAGGTCGGCCGCACCGGCGCGCTGACGCCGGTGGCGCGGCTGGAACCGATCACCGTCGGCGGCGTCGTGGTGACCAACGCGACCTTGCACAACGAGGACTATATCCGCGGTGTCGGCAACAGAGGCGAGCCGATCCGCGAAGGGCGCGATATCCGCATCGGTGACATGGTCATCGTCCAGCGGGCAGGGGACGTCATCCCGCAGATCGTCGACGTGGTTATGGACGAACGTGCGGAAGGCGCCGAGCCCTACAAGTTTCCGACCACATGCCCTGTCTGCGGCAGCCATGCGGTGCGCGACATCAACGAGAAATCCGGCAGGGTCGACGCGGTGCGCCGCTGCACCGGTGGCTTCGTCTGCCGGGCGCAGGCGGTCGAGCACCTGAAACACTTCGTCTCGCGCAATGCCTTCGACATCGAGGGGCTTGGGTCCAAACAGATCGAATTCTTCTTCGAGAGCGAAGACGAGAGTTTGAGGATCCGCACTGCACCGGAGATCTTCACGCTGGAGCGTCGCCAGGAGGCCTCGCTCACCAAGCTTGAAAACATCGAGGGTTTTGGAAAGGTCAGCGTCAGAAAGCTATTCGAGGCGATCAAGAACCGTCGCAAGATCGCGCTTCACCGCTTCATCTATGCGCTTGGCATCCGCCATGTCGGCGAGACGACCGCTAAGCTGCTCGCGCGCTCCTATGGCAGCTACGATCACTTTGGCGCGGCGATGGTCGAGGCGGGCAGCTTTGCCGGTGACGCTTGGAACGAGCTCAACAGCATCGACGGCATCGGCGAGGTCGTCGCCCGGGCCATCGTCGAGTTCTACAAGGAGCCCCGCAATGTCGAAGTCGTCTCGCGGCTACTGGAGGAGGTGACGCCGGAAAGCGCGGAGATGCCGGTCGTGACCGACAGCCCGGTCGCCGGCAAGACGGTGGTCTTCACCGGCTCGCTCGAAAAGATGACGCGCGACGAGGCGAAGGCCAAGGCCGAAAGCCTTGGCGCCAAGGTGGCCGGGTCCGTGTCGAAGAAGACCGACATCGTCGTCGCCGGTCCGGGTGCCGGCTCGAAGCTCGACAAGGCCCGCGAATTTGGCATTCAGACCATGGACGAGGACGAGTGGTTGGCGCTGATCGGCGGGTGATTCAGAGCGTTAGGCTTTGAAGCGCTTGGGGTCTTTCACGGCGCGGATGGCAGCGGCGTCGTGTCGGCCCTTCTGTCGGTACAGGATTCACGGGACGCTACCCGTCTGTCATCCTCGGGCTTGACCCGAGGATCCAAATACAAGGTGCCCGACAGCGCCTCGCGATCCGGAGGCCGCTTGAGACTGGATCCTCGGGTCAAGCCCGAGGATGACGGAGCAAAGGGAAAGGCCAGCGGAAACAATAGGGGAGAGCGGTACGCCTTGACCCTACGCGCCGCCGGCATTCTTCGCTTCCGGTGCGGCTGATTACGCCGCCTGCTCGGCCGTCATGTCCATCCACATGAATTCCCAGACATGGCCGTCGAGATCCTGGAAGCTGATTCCGTACATCGAGCCGTAGTCGATTGCCGGCTTCCACGGTTTGGCGCCGGCGGCGAGCGCTTTGGCGAGCATGTCGTCGCACTCGGCGCGGCTTGTGGCGGAAAGGGCGGTGATGACTTCCGTTCCCTTGGCCGTGTCGCTGATCTCTCCGGTGATGAAATTGCGGAATTTCGGCTCGGTCAGCAGCATGGCGAAGATGTTGTCGTCGATCACCATGCAGGCGGCCGTGTCGTCCGAAAACTGCTCGTTGAAGGTAAAGCCGAGAGCGGAGAAGAAGGTCCGGGAGGCCTCCAGGTTTTTGACGGGCAGGTTTACGAAAATCATGCGCATGGGATGTTCCTCGTGAAGGATGTTGGTTTCTACGCAACAAGGACGAAGCGCGTTTCCGCCAGCCGACAGGCGGAAACGAATTTTAACTGGTGCTCGCGCGGTGGCTTTCAACCCGCAGTTCAACCGACGCTTCCGGCAAAACGCTCTGCGAGTCGCTGCCGCTTGAAGTGACCGGCGACGAAATCGATGAGGACGCGAGCATTGGCAGGAAGCAGCGTGTGGTTGCCGTAACAGACCGATATCGGGCCGGTATCGCGCTCGGTGGTCCGATCGACTAGAAGACGCGAGGCGGATTACAATCGAATGATTGCGGTCGATGTCACGACGTCTTCGTTGTCACGCAGGAGGCGGTGTGGTGCGCAACATGAAGGCGGGTGGGCGCGTTATCCATACCGGCAGCTTGATGGTGCGCTACGCCGCGTTTCCGACCGCCTCGCTCGACATGCGGAGGCGCCGGCCTTAACCGCAGGCTGGTACGCGATCTCGGGCCGCGTGGCATAACCGTCGACACGGTGCGTCCCGGTCCGACCGACACCGATATGAACCCCGAGGCCGCCTTCGTCACGGGTGCCGACATCGTCGCCGACGGTGGCCTCACCGCCTGAGGTTGCAGCGACTCGCAACATTGAAAGGAAGTCGCCATGTCCATCGGTATTATCGGATCCGGCAACATCGGATCGGCCGTTGCCCGGGCACTCGCCCGGGCGGAGATCCCGGCCGTCATTTCCAACAGCCGTGGCCCGGAGAGCCTCAAAGAGCTGGCCGAAGAACTCTCCCCTTATATCACCGCGGGGACGCGCGAAGAGGCCGCAAGCGCCGATCTGGTGCTTGTCGCCGTTAACTGGTCGAAGCTGTCCAAGGCGCTTTCCGGTCTGCCGGATTGGAACGGCCGGATCGTCATCGACGCGAACAACCCGATCGAGGCGCCGCTCTTCAAGCCCGCTGAGCTCAAGGGGCGGCTTTCGAGCGAGGTCTTCGCCGAACTCGTCCCAGGTGCGCGCGTCGTCAAGGCCTTCAACCATTTGCAGCCACACCTCATCTCCGGCGATCCGGAGACAGAAGGCGGCCGCCGCGTGCTGTTCTTCTCCGGTGATGACGTCGCCGCCAAGGCGGAAGTCGGCAGGTTGATCGACCGGCTCGGCTTCTTTGGCATCGATCTCGGCCCACTCTCGGTCGGCGGAAAGCTCATGCAGTTTCCCGGTGGTCCGCTGCCGGCGCTGAACCTCGTCAAGTTCGATTGAAATCAAGGGAAGACCGGTGATCCGGTCCGCTTTTTGACCACTGCAATCCCGCTTCGCGCACCATTTCCATTTGTCTTTTTGCGCTGCACAAGATAGAGCTTTGCAGCCAAAATTTGTGCAGTTGCCTTTTCGCGGGGCTCACGATGGGCCATATCAGCGAAACGGGGTACGCATACCCCCGTGCCCCGGCGGATTGGAGGGTCCGAAGATGAAAACGATCACCACCATCGCCGAACTGCGCGCGGCTCTCGCCGAGCATCGGCGAGCGGGGAAGAGCATCGGTTTGGTCCCCACCATGGGTTTTCTTCACGTCGGCCACATGGAACTCGTGCGTCGCGCGCGCAGTGAGAATGACGTGGTCGTCGCCAGCATCTTCGTCAATCCCTTGCAGTTCGGACCGAACGAGGATCTTGCCAAATATCCGCGCGATCTCGCCCGCGACCAGGCAATGCTCGCCGAAGGCGGCGTCGATTTTCTCTTCGCGCCTGGTGTTTCCGACATGTATCCGCGTCCGATGGAGACCGTGGTCGACTTGCCGAAGCTTGGCTTGGAGCTCGAGGGTTCGGTTCGGCCCGGCCATTTCGCTGGCGTCGCGACGGTCGTCACCAAGCTCTTCAACATCGTTCAGCCGGACCGTGCCTATTTCGGCGAGAAGGATTTCCAGCAGCTTCAGATCATCCGCCGCATGGTCGATGATCTGGCGCAGCCCGTCTCGGTGATCGGCGTGCCGACGGTGCGCGAGGCGGATGGCCTTGCCTGTTCGTCGCGCAACGTCTATCTGACCGCCGACGAGCGTCGCGCCGCCGCGATCGTACCGAAGGCGCTGGGCGAGGCCGAACGGTTGATCGCCGGCGGTGTGACCGATCCTGCGGCGGTCGAGAAGGGTGTCATCGACTTTCTGTCGACAGAGCCGCTGGCGCGGCCGGAGGTCGTCGCGCTGCGCGATCCGGAAACGCTGGAGCCGATCGAGGAAATCGGCGAGAAGCCGGTTCTGCTCTTGCTGTTCGTCCGCTTCGGCACCACGAAGCTGCTCGATAACCGTGTTATCGCTCCGAAATCCGCCCATTTTGCAAAGGTAGCCTGAGAATGAGCGTACAGACCGCGAAGCGGCGGCTGAGCCCCGCCAGTATCGAAGCCCTGAAGGGTGAACGCCCGATCGTCAGCCTCACCGCCTACACGACGCCGATCGCGCGCCTGCTCGATCCGCATGTCGATTTCCTGCTCGTCGGCGATTCGCTCGGCATGGTGCTTTACGGCCTCGACACCACGGTCGGCGTCACGCTCGACATGATGATCGCGCATGGCCAGGCGGTGATGCGCGGCTCCGAACGCTCCTGCGTCGTCATCGATCTGCCGTTCGGCTCCTATCAGGAATCGAAGGAGCAGGCCTTCCGCAGCGCCGCTCGCATCCTGAAGGAAACCGGCTGCAGCGCGGTGAAGCTGGAGGGCGGGGCGGAAATGGCCGAGACGGTCGATTTCCTCGTCAGCCGTGGCATCCCCGTGCTCGGCCATGTCGGCCTCATGCCGCAGCTCGTGAACACGACCGGCGGCTACCGCTCGGTCGGCCGCAACGAAAAGGAAGTGGCGAAGATCCGCCGCGACGCCAAGGCGATCGACGATGCCGGGGCATTCGCCATCGTCGTCGAAGGCACGGTGGAGCCGGTCGCCCGGGAGATCACCGCGACGCTGCGCTCGCCGACCATCGGCATTGGTGCGTCACCCGCCTGCGACGGCCAGATCCTCGTGTCCGACGACATGCTTGGCATCTTCAACGATTTCAAGCCGCGCTTCGTCAAGCATTTCGCCGAGCTCGCCCCGGCGATCTCGAAGGCGGTCGAGGACTATGCCAACGAGGTGAAGGCGCGGACCTTCCCGGGCATCGAGCATACGTTTCAGTTGAAGCGCTGAGAGGGGCGGGGAGCATCTCTCCGTTCCCCTCTCCTTCAGTCATTCACGGCGCGTCGGCGGCACGAGGGACTCCCTCGCGGACCAAACATCAGAAAATTCAATCACTGTATCAGCGCAATTGAATTGTCGGGGCGTGTGGCAGCGCCTATCTGTCCCATGCCGGTTCGCGGACATGCCTCCGGTTTCGGCGGAGGATGATCATGAACAGAGACGATTTCCGGGCGGGCCTGCGCGGCGGCTTTCCCGTCATGCTTTCCGCGTCGCCTTTCGGTGCGCTCTTCGGGGCGCTTGCGGTCGACAACGGCTTTTCGGTTGCCGATGCCGTGTTCATGAGCGCAACCGTATACGCGGGCGCCAGCCAGATGGTCGGCATCGAGCTCTTCGGCAACAATGTCCAGCCGTGGCTGGTCGTGCTTTCGGTCTTCGCGGTCAACTTCCGCCACGTGCTCTATTCGGCCTCGATCGCAAAGCACATCCGCCACTTCACGCTCATCCAGAAGCTCTTGGCTTTCTTCCTGCTGGTCGATCCGCAATATGCGGAGACGGAGCAGCGTGGCGAGCGCGGCCTGCCGGTGACCTTTTCCTGGTATCTCGGCTTCGGTCTCGTGATCTATTTCCCCTGGATCCTCAACACGCTGATCGGTGCACTGTTCGGCCAGTTGATCGGCGATCCGAAGGCGATCGGCCTCGATGTGCTGCTGCCGATCTATTTCCTCGGGCTCGTGCTCGGTTTCCGCAAGCGCGATCGCTTCCTGCCCGTGGTCGCCACCAGCGCCGTCGCCTCCGTTGCCGCCATGCACTTCGTCGGCTCGCCGTGGCACGTCAGCATCGGCGCGCTTGCCGGCATCCTGCTCGCGGCCGTCCTGCCGCCGGAGCATCGTTTGCGGCAAGGGCCGGCGCCCGTGGAAAAGGAGGCCTGAGCCGTGGATGCACAGCACCTCAACCTCATCTACCTGATCGTCGCCGCCGCACTCGCAACTTTCGCGACCCGGTTCGGTGGCTATGTGCTGATCACCCAATTGAAGCGCATTCCGCCGCGGCTCGAGGCGGCGCTGAATGCCGTCCCGGCGGCGGTCCTGACGACCCTGGTTGCGCCGGCCTTTGTCTATGGCGGCTTTGACGTTGCGGCAGCGATGCTCGTCGCCTTCGCGATCGGACTGCGCTTCGCAACGCTCCGGATGCTGCTTGTCGGCTGGGTCGCTGTGATGGTGATCCGGCACGTGATTCTGTAGATCTCTCATCCTGTCAGCTACGGCATGTTTCCTTTGCGCGTCTGATAAGACGCGTTGCGCTGTAGGGGCAGCCGGGTCACCCGCCATTGGCGCTGGACCGATACTGGATTATCATCCTTTGGTTGCCGGAGAGGCACCCCCGCCCTCCGGCTTTGGAGGAGTGACCCCATGATTATCAGGATTTCGATTGCCCTTTTGCTGGCGCTCGCACCTGTGACTGCCTTTGCCAATAAGTGCCCCACCATTATGGCGGCGATCGACGCGGCCCTGCCGAACGCCTCCCTTTCCGAAGCCGACATGGCCAAAGTCAAACAGTTGCGCCAGCAGGGCGAACAGTTGCACCAGTCCGGCGATCACGCAGGCTCGGAGGCAGCGCTCGGCGAGGCGAAGAAAATGCTGGGGATCTGAATGGAAGAGCCAGGTTCGCCCGGCCTTTCGGTTCCACGTCCGGAACATAATCCGCCGAATGTCCGTGCTCCGCGAGCCGGAATCTGGGGCGCGGCCGCCCAAGGAATGTGACGCGCCAAGCCGCCACGCGGCGCCTTTCAGCCCTGGCGAAATGACGATTTTCAAACCAAGCGTGTAATCCCGTAAAATTTCCGGGTTACGCCGGAGTGGCGCGGGAAATATAACAGTGTCGTTGGTAGAGACATCGTACCTCCCAACCGAGGCCCGGCCGCCCCCTGTAGCCCCCAACCTACGCCGCCGGGCCTCCCCACGCCCTTCATTGTCACGGAAATCCGGTGCGCGAAAGGACGCTCCAGTTTCGGGCTGACTGTTAGATCGTTTCACTGCGTCAATGAACTCGCGAAGCGATCTAACTCTTTGAAATGACGCTCCTGCAGCATTTCAAAGTGCTACAGCGTCCCTTGCGCGTCTGATAAGACGCGGCGCTGTAGTTCTAGCACGCGACCGCTTCCGTGGCGGCCTCCAGCCAGCGGCGCGTTTCGTCGCTGGCGATGAGCGGCATGAGCTTGTCGCGCGTTTCCGCGTGATAGGCGTTCAGCCAGGCAAGCTCTTCGTCGGTCAACAGCGAAGGGAGCACGAGGCGCCGGTCGATCGGGCAGTAGGTTAGCGTGTCGAAGCCGAGCATCGGCAGGTCGCCGCCTTCGATCTCCGAGGCTTCCCGGACGACGACGAGATTTTCGATACGGATGCCGAAGGCGCCCGGACGATAGTAGCCGGGCTCGTTGGAAAGGATCATGCCCGGCAGCAGTTCCTGGGTCGAAAGCCGGGCGATGCGCTGCGGTCCCTCATGCACGGAAAGATAGGAGCCGACGCCGTGGCCGGTGCCGTGGGCATAGTCGGCGCCCGCCTTCCAGAGTGCGATGCGGGCAAGAGGATCGAGATCGACGCCACGCGAACCTTTGGGAAAGCGCGCCGTGCTGATCGCTATCATGCCTTTCAGCACCAGCGTGAAGAAGCGCTTCTGCTCTTCCGGAACGGCACCGATCGCGACCGTTCGGGTGATGTCGGTCGTGCCGTTGATGTATTGTGCACCGGAATCTATGAGGAACACGGTGCCGGGCTCGATCGTCCGGTCGGTATCCGTCGTCACGCGGTAATGCATGATCGCCGCGTGCGAGCCGGCGCCTGCAATCGTGTCGAAAGAAATGTCCTTCAGCGGATTCTGCATGCGCTCGCCGAGGGTCGCGCGCACGGCCTCGAGCCTTTCGGTTGCGGCGATCTCGGTCACGCTGCCAGGCGCGGTCTGATCGAGCCAGGCGAGGAACTCGACCATGGCGGCGCCGTCCTGCAGGTGCGCGCGGGCCGATCCCTGGATCTCGGCGGCGTTCTTGCGGGCGCGGGGGAGGCGGGCCGGATCGACTGCGCCGACGACCGAGCCACCCTTCGCGCGGATCAGTTCACCGATGGCGAAGGGCGCGAGGTCTGGGTCGATCATGATTGCCGCGCCGGTCGCCGCGAGCGCCGCCAGCCGGTCCTCGAAACTTGCCGGTGCGGTGATCTCGGCAAGCTGGGTCAGATAGGCTTCCTGTTCGATGCCGGTCTTGCGCTTGTCGAGGAAGATCTCGGCGCGGCCGTCCGCATGGATGATCGCGCGGGCGAGCGGATGCGGCGTGTGCGGCACGTCATTGCCGCGAATGTTGAACGTCCATGCAACGGAGGAGGGGTCGGTGAGGACGACGGCGCCCGCCTTTGCCTTTTCGAGGCCGGCGGCAATCGCGGCAATCTTGTCCTTCGCCAATTGGCCGGCGTGCTCGATCGGCTGGATCGTCACTCGGCCCAGGGGAGCGGCGGGCCGGCCGGTCCAGATTTTGTCGAGCGGGTTGTGATCGAGGAAAATGAGCGTGCCGTCGACCGCCGCGAGCGCCTTCTGCAGCTTGAGGACCTCGGCGCCGGTATGAAGCCAGGGGTCGATGCCAAGGCGGAAACCCTTCGGAGCATGGCCCTCCAGCCAGACATGCGGCGGCTCGCCGATAAGGTCGCCGCCCGTGAAGACGCTGCCATCGACCTGCTCCTTGAGTTGGGTCACGTAGCGTCCATCGACGAAGACGATCGCTTCACGCTGGGTGATAAGCGCGACGCCGGCGGAGCCGGTGAAGCCCGTCAGCCAGGAAAGGCGCTCGGACGAAGCCGGCACATACTCGCCCTGGAATTCGTCGGCGCGCGGCACGAGGAAGCCGTCAATGCCAAGGGCCGAGAAAGCGGCGCGCAGAGCGGCGGTGCGCTCCTTGCCAAACTGAGGCGTGGAGGTGACTTCGAAGGACTGAAACATGGAATATTTCCGGCAATTTGGCGGAGAACCGCGACTGGGATGATCGTCATGTTAGCGGAAAGGCCGCTGCCGAGGAAAGAGGCGATATCCGGCCGTGAACAGGCGGAGAGAGGGTGTCTGTCATGCAGGGCATTTGCCCAATCCGCGGACATATGCGTCACATGCATGGCACCCATGCTGCAACGCATCTATCTCTATCGGAATAATGGTTTATAAGCGCGCTCAACGAACACGGACGAACATCCGGTGGTTCAAAAAGCTGCGGTTCTGAGAATAGTTGGTCATTCTGTTCTCCTCCTCCCTCAAGGGTGGCCAATTTCAGAACGGTAGACGCCCGCTTGAGCGCTCCTCCTCAGGCTCGCGGGCACGGGCGATGCCTCTGGCATCGCCTTTGTTTCGAAAAGGCCGCCCGTCATGATGGACTGGGCGGCCTTTTCTGTTTCTGCTTAGCTTGGCAGTGTGTTCTCTCGATCGGGCGTAGGAAGCTAGCGGAAGCAGTCCGTCCCGCGAACCCCCGAGAATTCAATGTATCGCTTGGTGTGGCCCACGCCCCACGCCAAGCTTGATGCCCGGCCGCAAGCAAGTGGCATCCGCCCGCCGAGCGCCTATTTCTGGAGGTGGATCGTGACCCAGCCGTTGCGCCAGATGGTGCGCACATGTTTTAGGCGCTGGCCGTTATAGGCGGCGAGCACCTTCCAGCGCTGTTCGGCGAGGATGCCGGAGAGAATGACCGAGCCACCGGGGGCGAGATTGGCGACAAGCTGCGGCGCCATCTTCATCAGCGGCCGCGCCAGGATGTTGGCGATGACCAGATCGAAGGGGCCATTGGCGCTGAAGGCCGTCGAGTGGAATCCGGGAGCGGTGGCAAAGGTCATGCCGTTGACGACGCCGTTGCGGCGGGCGTTTTCGCTGGCGACGCGGGTGGCGATCGGATCGATGTCGGTGGCGAGCACCGGCACATGCAAGAGTTTCCAGGCGGCAATCGCAAGAACGCCGCTTCCCGTTCCGAGGTCGAGGACGTTGCGGACCGGTCGTGTGTGCGCGACGGAGGCGAGCACCTCGAGGCACCCGGCCGTCGTGCCGTGATGGCCCGTGCCGAAGGCCTGGCCGGCATCGATCTCGATCGCGATCTCGCCGGTCCTGACCTTGTCGCGGTCATGTGAGCCGTGGACGACGAAGCGTCCGGCGCGCACGGGGGCGAGCCCTTCCAGCGATTTGGCGATCCAGTCGATATCGGGCAGCACTTCCCGTTCAATCGGCAGATGGGAGAAATCCGCAGCGAGCCCCTCGGCAAGCCGCACCCTGACGCTCTCCTCCTCGTCCGCCATCATGTAGACCGAGGCTTCCCAGACGTCGCGCTTCTCGTCGATCTCCATCGTCGCGATGGCATAGTCCTCGTCCTCAAAGATCGTGCTCATGACATCGAGCACGGCCCCGACCTGTTTCTCGGTGCTGGTGACGAAAAGTCGTATCTCGCTCAACGGTCTGTCCTTCGGCTGCAATCGGCCTCGCGGCTATCATGAATGGGGCGGAAACGCAAAGCGCCGGCCACTGCATGTTTCCTTAAGTCGTAGCCGACGTAAGGGTAAAAACATGCAGCAATTCAAAGTGCCACAGCGTCCTTTGCGCGTCTTATCAGACGCGCGGCGCTGTAGGCCGGCGCTTCCAAGAATGCCAGATGAACTGTTAGCTCAGCCCTTGGTCAGGTTATCGAGCTTCTGGATGGCGGTATCCGGGTTCTCGCCGTAGGCGATCGTGCCGCTGAAGTGCCCATTCGCATCGAGCAAGAACACCGAGGCTGTGTGGTCCATGGTGTAGTCGCCGTCCGGCTTCTTTTCGTCGAGCGGCACCTTCTTGTAGTAGACACGGTAGCCCTTGACCATTTCCAGCACCTTGTCCGGCGGTCCGGAAATGCCGGTGACGCGCTTGGAGACGTTGGAGACGTACTGGCCGAGAACCTCCGGGGTGTCGCGCTCCGGATCGACGGTGATGAAATAGGCCTGCAGCTTGCTGCCGTCGGGATCGACCTTTTCAAGCCAGCCGTTCATCTCGAATAGCGTGGTCGGGCAGACTTCCGGGCAATGGGTGAAGCCGAAGAAAAGGGCGGTCGGCTTGCCTGTGAACGCCTGTTCAGTGATCGGCTTGCCGTCCTGTGCGACAAGCGTGAACGGCACGCCGAAGGGGCCGGAGGATGCCTGCTGCCTCGATTGCGTCATGTCGTAGGTGAGCCAGCCGAGGATCGCCACCATGACGAGGATGGCTGCCCAAAGGACGATGCGTATGGTTTTCATCTTGCTACCAGTTTGCTGAGCCTTCGTAAGGGCCGTCAGTGAACGTGGCGTTGTGATACCGCGTCACCACCAGCGGCGCAAAGGGAGAATTGCCGCAGGCGGTTCATGCGGCATGCATGCCAAACCGCTTCGCTCTACTCTAACGACACGGCGCTGTAGGGCGTCAGAAGCACCAGGAAATGCCGGCTTGGGCCAGCGACAGGAAGATGTCGGCGCCGTGGGCGATCCAGCCCTGGAAGGCCAAGAGTGCGACGAGTGCGAACGCGCCCGCAAGGACTGCGAGGACAAGGGGCGAGAGCGACTTCTTCGTGTCGGTGTGCATGGGAGGATCATAGCACTCGATGGCGACAAGGAAAGAGGCGCGGACAAACCGTTCATCCGCAGAGCTGGTAGCCATATTTTAGCAAATGTTTAAGGTCTGTTTGCCAGTGTCGCCGAACGCGGAGAAGTGCATCACTTCGACATGACATGAGGTCATCCGGTTTTGATCGAGCCCGGCCTTCCGCATCGATCGCAACGGAGGACTTCGCCTGCCGCAGGCGGGTCCATTGCCATGGACTGTCAATCAATGAATACCTCTTCATCCGTCGGACGCACCCTCTCGGTCAGCCAACGACTGGCGACGCTTGCAGCCGCCGCCTTCCTCGGCTTCGGCTCGGTGCTCGCCGTCGGTTTGTACGAGGAGCGGCGCGCGGGAGAGACGCTTGAAAAGGCGATTACTGCTCAGCGCGGCATGAGGACGGTCGAGGAAATGCGGCTTGCCGGTCTTGAGCTGGTGCTGGCGGCGATGGACACGATCGTCGATCGCGACGCGCGCAAGATCCTGCCCGAACGCGTTGCCCAAATCAAAGCTTCGCTGGCGGCGCTCGACAGCAGGAAAGCCGATGTCCAGGCGCTGGCGAGTCTCCTCGGCAAGCCGGAAGTCCTTTCCAACTTCGATGCGGATCTTGCCGAACTGCGCAAGGCGGTCGAGGTGGACCTGAAGGCGCTGGTGGAGGCTGGAGCGCAAGCGGAGGAATTCGCCCGCATCGACGATGCGATCGACGGTGGCGGGGAGCGTCTCGGCATCGCACTCGCGCAGTTGAGCGAAGCGGCCGCTGGCCTTGCGTCCGCGCGCATCGCCGAGACGCAAGCCGCATCGACGAACGCATTCATCCTGCAGGCGGCGGCCGGCCTCGCGGCGATGGCGACCTTGCTGGCGTTGATCTGGTTCCACGGCAATGTATTGCGCCGGGGTATCCTCGGCTTGCGCGACGGCATGCAGCGGATTCATTCGGGTGACCTGAACGCCAGCGTGGCTGGACTCGGGCGCGGTGACGAGATCGGCGAGATGGCTCGGTCCGTGGAACTCTTCCGGGCATCGGCGATCGAAAAACGCTCGCTGGAGCAGAACGCGATGGCGAGCCGCAAGGAAATCGAGGAGGAGCGTCGGCGTCAGGAGGCCGAGCGCGACCAAGCTGTCACCCGCATCAAGACCGCGGTCGATGCGCTTGGGCGGGCGCTCAACCAGCTTGCCGAGGGCAATCTTGCGGTCGCGATCCGCGAACCTTTCGCAGATGATCTCGATACGCTGCGCCGCGATTTCAACAACACCGTCGAGCGGTTGAGTCACGTTCTTTCGAGCGTCAAGGAGAACGCCGTTTCGATCGAAGCGAACGGCCGGCAGATGCGCAGCGCCGCTGACGATCTGGCCCGCCGGACGGAACGGCAGGCGGCGTCGCTCGAGCAGACCTCAGCCGCTCTGGAGGAAATCACCGTTACGGTGAAGACGGCGACCGAGCGCGCCGAAGAAGCAAGCCGCATGGTCGACGAGACGCGCACCAACGCGGAAGAGTCCGGGCGCATCGTCGGCAAAGCGATCTCAGCGATGGCGCGCATCGAGGGCGCCTCCAACGAAATCGGCAAGATTATCAACGTCATCGACGAAATCGCCTTCCAGACGAACCTTCTTGCGCTCAATGCGGGTGTCGAGGCGGCGCGGGCAGGCGAGGCCGGCAAGGGCTTTGCCGTCGTTGCCCAAGAGGTTCGCGAACTGGCCCAGCGGGCGGCTGGCGCGGCGAAGGACATCAAGGCGCTTGTCACACGATCCGGCAATGAGGTCGGCACGGGCGTGAAGCTGGTGCAGGCGACCGGCGAGGCGCTGGGCCGCATCGGCGCCGACGTCGCACGCATCAACGAACATATGAGCTCGATCGTGATGGCGGCGCGCGAGCAATCGACCGGGCTTAACGAAATCAGCACCGCCGTCGGCCAGCTCGATCAGATGACGCAGCAGAACGCTGCGATGGTCGAGCAGACCAACACTTCGAGCCACACGCTCGCGCAGGACGCCGAGAAGCTCAGCGAACTCGTCGGCCAATTCCGCCACGGGCAGGTGAGCGAGGCAGCGTTCCGGAAGGCAGCGCCGGCTCCGGCGCAAACCTCCGTCAGGGCCGGCGCCCCGGCCAACGCCCCCGTCCGGGCCAGCACCGCTGCCCCCGCAAGGCCGGTGTCGCCGCGCAAACCGGCGGCCGCGCAGGCATCCACTCGTGCAGCTCCATCTCCCGCCAAGGCCCTGATGGGCAAGCTGGCGGGCGCTTTCGGCAACAAGCCGGGCTCCGTACCTTCCGTTACGGCCTCCGGCGACAATTGGGAAGAATTCTGATCATGAGCAACGCTATCAAACAGTCCGGCGCCTATCTCGAAATCGTCTCCTTCCATCTCGGGGACCAGGAGTTCTGCATCGACATCATGGCGATCCGCGAAATTCGCGGCTGGGCGCCGGTGACGCCGATGCCCCATACGCCGCCTTATGTGCTTGGCCTCATCAACCTGCGCGGCGCCGTGATCCCGGTGATCGACATGGCTTGCCGCCTCGGCATGAAGATGACCGAGCCATCCGAACGCTCGGCAATCATCGTCACCGATATCAACGGCAAGCTTGTCGGCCTCCTAGTCGAGCAGGTCTCCGACATGATGACGATCCGCAGCGAGGACCTACAGCCCGCGCCGGAGATCATTCCGGAGGCACAGCGCGCCTTCTGCCGCGGGATCGTGGCGCTTGAAAAGACGATGGTCTGCTTCCTCAATCTCGATACCGTCATCGCCGACGAGCTGGCGCAGGCGGCATAGCCCAAATGCAGGCACTGATCTTCTGAGCAAAGGGCCCGCTTCGGCGGGCCTTTTCGCATGACGACGATCCAGATTGGCCGCGGTTTCCGCCGGGCGCTTCAAAGTTCGATGGTCAAAAGGTGCCTGATAGTCAGTCGCTTTCCAGGAACACGAGCGCGGCGGAGGCGTTATACGAAAACAGCATGGTTACGACCCCTATGCTGGAAAACCACGGCATCCCTCGGGAGGCGGGATGCTGCTACGGATACAGGAGCAATGCCATGAGAGTTTCCATGAGAACGTCTTTCGCCGCATTCATCCTCTCATCTGCCCTTGCGGGAGCTGCGGGTTCGGCCCTTGCCGACAGCTACTATCAGGGCATCGATCCGCACAATCCTCCCGGGACTCAGAACAGAGGAACGATGTTAGTACCCATGCAAGGAGGCCCCAACTACGTCGATGAAATGCCCACGGGTAGCATCTACGTCGATCCCATGGCGACAGGTAGCGTCAGTGGAGCCCCCGCTCGCGTGCGTGAGCAGTATCGGAACGAATACCACGGTGGCGGTGAAGGCGACTACTACCAGGGTATCTTGCCCCCGGCACCGGTTCCCTGAGTAACAGCATAGTCTGGATCTTACCGACATACTTCCAGCACCGGACGACGCGTGATCGGCGTTTTTTCGTCCTCGCGTTATGAATGCGTGGCCTCGCTGAGGCGAGCGCCACGTCACCGGTGCGTGCTATTGGCGATTACAGATCTCCATCGCCGCTACGCGGGGAGTGGTTTGTTCTCGACGGTCACGTGCTACGTGCGACAGGGCCGGCGAAAGGGGCGTCAAGTTACAGTTACTTAATGTTCCATCACGGTTGCATGAGTCATTCGTGACAAAACGTCACCGCTTGCAAGGAACAACTGCTCTCAAAAGGTGTTATGCTTTTTCAGCATCCGTTGGAGGCAGGATGCTGAATGAACATAGGAGCTAATGTCATGAAAGTTTCGCTGAAAACATCAGTTGTTGCATTTGCCCTGTCCTCCGTACTCGGCGCCGCGGCGCCTGCCCTTGCGGACTCCTATTATCCGGGCATCGACCCGAATAATCCTCCGGGCACGCAGAACCAGGTACGAGCCGCGGCCGTGCCGCAGAGCCAGGGCGCGCCGGCTACGGTTGACGAGATGCCGACAGGCAGCATCGACCGCAACGGTCAGGTCATCTATCCGAGTGGCGGATCCTCCCTGCAACAACGCTATCAGACCGGGGAAGGTGACTATTATCGCGGTATCGTTCCCCCGACACCCTGACATTCGGGTGGCGTAAACAATTCTCAAGGCGGGACGGGACAACCCGCCTTGAGTTCTGAGAGCGCTATTGTGGGCGCCCTTTCTCCCAGCTAACCGTCTGGCCAAAAAGTGGCACGGTGGTGATCGACATTTTGGCCGATCCATCCGTCAGCTGTCGCGAATGCGCGAGGTAAATCAGCGTGTCGTTGGCTTTGTCGTAGATCCGGGTCACCAGAAGATCTTTCCAGATCAGCGACAGGCCGGAGCGGAAAACCTCTTCCCCTTCCTTCGACAGATCGATGTCGCCGATGGTGATCGGTCCGGTTTGCCTGCAGGCGATCGAATTGTTGGAGGGGTCCTCGAACCAGTTGCCGTTCTTCAGGCGATCGATCACGCTGCGATCGAAATAGGTCACGTGGCAGGTGACACCATTGATCTTGGGATCGCGGACGGCGTCGATCTTGATGTCGTTGCCGAGCCAGTCGACGCCGACTTCGCCGACCGTTTCGGCGCGCGCGGGGAGGGACGCTGCAGCACAGGCGGCAAGCCCGGCAAGGAGCAGGATGCGGATGGGGCGGAACATGAATATTCTCCGATGGATTGCAGCGTTGAGATAGGTGGCGGACGCGGCAATGCAAGGCGAGGCGCCGGCCCGTGGTTGCTTTGCCAGGGCACGCAGCGCTGCGTTGACAGTTCGAATGTCAAGACCGATATCGGCGCGTCGCCTGACGCGGAGCCGCCTTTTCCGGCTCCGGACTATCGGACTGGCGCAACTGCGCCGCTGCCGCCGCAAGCGCACGGGCGCTGGCGTCGACCTGGCGTTGTCTTGCGATCGTGCAGCGATCGCGACCGTCCGCCTTGGAATCGTAAAGCGCCAGATCGGCGCGGATCATCACCTCGGTTATCGTGTCGCCAGGCGCTGCGGTCGCGATGCCGATGCTGACGGTCAGCCGGATGCGTTGATGGACGCGGGTGACCGGCGTTTCACGCACGGTCCGGCAGATTGCCTCGGCGAGCGCGGTCGCCTGCTCCTCGGTGTGATCAGGCAGGATCAGGCCGAATTCCTCGCCGCCGATCCGGCCAAAGGCACCGCGGCCGTCGAGGAAAGCGGACACGGTCTCGGCGAAATGCTTGAGCGCAATGTCGCCGCAGGCGTGGCCGTAATGGTCATTGATCTGCTTGAAATAATCGAGGTCGAGGAGCAGGAAGGCAAGCGGCCGGTGCCGCGCGAGGCAGTCCGCGAAAATCCGTTCTCCCGCCTCGATCAGCGCCCCGCGCGACAGGGCACCGGTCAATCCGTCGCGGGCGATGGTCGTCCTTAGGCCAGCGATGATGCGGCTCTGGACGGTTAGGATGACGGCGACGAAGAGGAGTGGCAGAAAAGCTACCTGCATTGCGGCAACCGCGAACTCGAAGGCAGCAGATGCGGAAAGCCCCGCCGTTTGATGCATGGGGCTCAGCGTATAGACGAGCGCGGCGCAGCCGACTGTTGCCGAAATGACAATAGCCATGTGGCACGCACGCCGTGCCTCGGGCCAGCGATCGAGCACGGCGAGGCCGGCGACGAGAAGTAGGGCAGAGGCAAGACCGACCGCAATCAGCAGCCGGGCGCCGGGGCTGCCGTCACCGTTCAGCGAGGCGACCAGGCCAACGATGCCCGCGGCGAGCGCCAGCGCCGGCAACAGGAAAGCGGGAGCGGATAGCGCGAGGAGACCGCGAAACCCCAGAAGAATGAAGAGGTATGCGGACATCAGCGCGGCGTAGCCGAGCACCACGGGAAAAAAGGCCGAGACCATATCCGCAACCATCATCGAGGCGATTGCGACCGCCGAAAGCGCACAGCCGAGGCAAAAAAACTGCATGCCGGCCGCCGCCGTCCTCCGCAGCGACACAAGGATCGGCAGCACCATCAAAAGTGCAAAGAACGATATGGCAGGGAGAAAGCTCATTTCGAAACGGCCTGGCGTGCTAAAATAGAAAGGCGGCTTGCGTTCCAGCCAATATGCGACGTCAATTGGTACCTGTGGCGCATTAACGAAAGCCGGCAATTTTTGATGCAATTTTAGCGATTGGTCGGCCGCCATGCGGTACGCTGGGAGGTCAACGGGAGCGGATGCGATGCCCGGGGAAAGAATACCGTTTACGGACAGGGTCGATGCGGGCCGAAAGCTCGCTCGTGCGATCGAGCGCGAGGATTTCGCCGATCCCGTGGTGATGGCGCTGCCGCGCGGCGGCGTGCCCGTGGCGTTCGAGGTCGCGGCGCATCTCGGCGCGCCGCTCGAACTCCTGATCGTCCGCAAGATCGGTGCGCCAGGGCAGGCCGAATTCGGCCTCGGCGCACTCGTCGACGGCGAGGTGCCGCAGCTTGTGTTGAACGACGAAGCGATGCGTCTCGTGCATCCGCCAGAGGCCTATGTGGAGGCGGAGACCGAACGCCAGCGGCTCGAACTTACGCGGCGCCGGGCGCTTTACGTCGGCGACCGACCGCGCGTTTCGCCGAAGGGGCGCAATGTCATTGTCGTCGATGACGGCATTGCCACTGGCGGCACCGCCAAAGCGGCGATCCAGGCGCTGCGCAAGGAAGGCGCTGCCGCCCTGATGCTCGCCGTTCCGGTCGCACCGCCGAGCGCCGTTACCAGCCTGCGCCGGGAGGTCGATCGGTTCGTTTGCCTCGCGAGTCCCAGCCCGTTCCATGCGGTCAGCATCTATTACGACAATTTCGAGCAGACAACGGACGCGGAGGTGGTCGCACTCCTGAAGCAGGCGAGGGAAGATGGCCGGTGAGCTTCCAAGCCACTGTCCGCTGCCGTCGGGTATTGAATTTTCGAACACCCGCCTCATGTCTTTGACAAACATGAGGAGAGGGTGATGATCGCTGCACTTAGAATTGGGAGAACATTACGGGATTTTTGCCGCCCGGACCGGATGGCGCTCGTCGTCTATGACATGCAGGCCGGCATAGTACCGCAGGTCAAGGACGGCCCGGAGATCACGGCCAAGGTCCTGAAGGTCGTCGAAGCCGCCCGGGAAGGCGGCTTTCCGGTCATTTTCCTGCGGCACATGTCGATGCCGCGCGACTTGATGGGCGCGTTCCAGCTTCGCCAGGCGATGGCCTGGCAGCGCACCGACGATCCGGACGCGGTCAAGCCATGGTTCCTGCGTGGCACGCCTGGCTTCGAAATCGTTCCCGAGCTTGCGCCTCGGGAAAACGAAGCCATTCTCGACAAGATCACCTTCTCGGCCTTCGAGGGCACGCCGCTCTCGATCATCCTGCGCGACCTCGGTCTGACCTCCTTTGCGATCTGCGGCATCGCCACCGAGATCGGTATCGATCCGACCGTGCGCCACGGTGCAGATCTCGGCTTCGTTCCGGTCGTCATCCGCGACGCCTGCGGAGCGGGGCATCAGGAGGCGGCCGAACGATCCTTCGACAACATCGCTTATATGGGTGACGCGATCGTCAGCGATGTCGAGGGGATTGTCGGGGCGATGAGCGGGCGCGCCACTGCCGGATAGACCGGATCGATGCCAGGGTTTATTCTCCCGCGCTCTGCAAGGTCTTTACTGGTGGGCTCTAAAAATGACCGAAGACCTCTCGATCCGCCCCGTCGTGCGCAATGACTACGACCGATGGCTGCCGCTCTGGGAAGGCTATAATGCCTTCTATGGCCGCTCGGGCGAGGCCGCGCTTACGCCGGACATCACGCTCATGACCTGGTCACGCTTCTTCGACGCCTATGAGCCGATGTATGCGCTGGTTGCCGAAAGCAAGGGCCGGCTGATCGGGCTCACGCATTACGTCTTCCATCGCAGCACCATCTCGATCCAGCCGAATTGCTATCTCCAGGATCTTTTCATCAACGATGCCGCGCGCGGCAACGGCGTCGGCCAGGCGCTGATCAACGGCGTCTTCGAAGCGGCCCGACGGGCAGGATCATCGCGCGTCTATTGGCTGACGCACGAAAGCAACATCAAGGCGATGCGGCTCTACGACAAGGTGGCGCAGAAGTCGGGTTTCGTGATGTACAAGATGATGATTTGAGCGCCGGCCTGTTCTTCCCGCCCGCGAGCCTGCTTCAACTTGCATCAAGAGTCTCCCGCGCCGCCGACGCGGCGCGACTGGATTCCTCTGACAAGCACAGGAATGAGGAATTTTATTGCGGTGGCTGAGCGAAGGATGTGGCGGCCAACGTTCGGCCTGATCACACCCTCTCCACAAACCCGTCCAGCACGCGCTTCTGCCCGGCCCGATCGAAATCGATCGTCAGCTTGTTGCCCTCGATCGCGGCGATGTTGCCGTTGCCGAATTTGAGGTGGAAGACGCGGTCGCCGATGTTGAAGCGGGAGGGTTCCGAGGTGGTCGACTTGGCGACCAGTTCGCCCTCGATCATGCGGGTGCGCGGGCCTGACTCGCCGTAGCCGATGCGCTCGACGGCGTGGCCGGAGCGGGTGCCCCAATTGTCGCGGGTCGCCTCCGAGCGGTGCTGCTGGGCGCGCTTCCAGCCGGGGGTCTGGTAGGAGTTTTCGAACGGGTCGGCCTTGTCGAAGCGCGACTGGCCGTAGCCGCCGCGACCGTAGCCGCCGTAGGAGACATCCTGCTCGGCCACTTCCACATGGTCGATCGGCAGTTCGTCGAGGAAGCGCGAAGGCATCGTGGATTGCCAGAGGCCGTGGATGCGGCGGTTCGAGACGAACCAGATATGGCAGCGGCGCTTGGCGCGGGTAATGCCAACATAGGCGAGGCGGCGTTCTTCCTCGAGGCCGGCGCGGCCGCCCTCGTCGAGCGCGCGCTGGTGGGGAAAGAGGCCTTCCTCCCAGCCCGGCAGGAACACCGTGTCGAATTCCAGGCCCTTGGCCGAATGCAGCGTCATGATCGAGACGGCATCCATGTCTTCGTTCTGCTCGGCGTCCATGACGAGCGCGACGTGTTCCAGGAAGCCGCGCATCGACTCGAAGGCCTCCATCGAGCGGATGAGTTCCTTCAGGTTTTCCAGCCGCCCTGGCGCCTCGGCCGATTTGTCGGCCTGCCACATGGCTGTGTAGCCGCTCTCGTCGAGGATCTTTTCGGCAAGTTCGGTATGCGGCGTCGTTTCAAGCAGCGTCTGCCAGCGGCGGAAATCGGTGACGACGTCGAAGAGGGCTTTGCGCGCCTTCGGCTTCAACTCGTCCGTCTCGATGATTTCGGCGGCTGCTGCCAACATCGGAACACCGCGAGCTCGCGCGAACTGAAAGAGGGTGCTGATCGTCGCGTCGCCCAGGCCACGCTTAGGAGTGTTGATAATACGCTCGAAGGCCGGGTCATCCGATGGATTTGTCAGAACGCGCAGATAAGCAACAGCATCGCGGATTTCGAGGCGCTCGTAAAAGCGCGGGCCGCCAATCACGCGATAGTTGAGCCCTAGTGTGATAAAGCGCTCTTCGAACTCACGCATCTGGAACGAGGCGCGCACGAGGATCGCGATGTCGTTCAGGTTGTGCTTCTGCCGTTGAAGCTGCTCGATCTCCTCACCGACGGCGCGGGCTTCCTCTTCCGAATCCCAGGCGGCATGCACGTGTACCTTCTCATCGTCCGGATTGGTGCGTTCGGTGAAGAGGGTCTTGCCGAGGCGGCCTTCGTTGTGGGCGATCAAGTGCGCGGCGGCGCCGAGAATATGCTCGGTCGAGCGGTAATTGCGCTCGAGCTTGATGACCTTGGCGCCGGGGAAATCCTTTTCGAAGCGCAGGATGTTGTCCACTTCCGCGCCGCGCCAGCCATAGATCGACTGATCGTCGTCGCCCACACAACAAATATTGATTTGTTGTGTGGGTTTCTTCGCGCTCACGCTGTCGCCGCTGGCGCGGCTGCGCTCCGCGGGGGCGGACGAAACGTCGTCCGGCCAGCCTTGGCTGGCTCGGGCTTCGCCCGCAGGCGCGGCCCTCGCGACAGTTGTTTTTCCGTGTGGCCGCTGGGCGAGTAGCCGCAGCCACATATATTGCGCGGTGTTGGTGTCCTGGTACTCGTCGACAAGGATGTAGCGGAACTTGTCGTGATAGTCCCGCAGCACGTCCGGATTGGCGCGGAACATCCGGATCGGGTGCAGGAGCAGGTCGCCGAAATCGCAGGCGTTGAGCGTCAGGAGCCGGTTCTGGTAGGCGGCGTAGAGTTCGCGGCCCTTGCCGTTGGCGAAGGCGCGGGCGTCGCCCTCCGGAATCTGCGAGGGGTCGAGGCCCTTGTTCTTCCAGGTGTCGATCATGCCGGCGAACTGCTTGGCTGGCCAGCGCTTGTCGTCGAGCCCTTCGGCCTGGATCAGCTGTTTGATCAGCCGCACGACGTCGTCGGTGTCGAGGATCGTGAAATCCGACCTCAGGCCGACGAGCTCCGCATGGCGGCGCAGGAGCTTGACGCCGATCGAGTGGAAGGTGCCGAGCCACGGCATGCCTTCGACCGCATGGCCGACGAGCACGCCGATGCGCTCCTTCATCTCGCGCGCGGCCTTGTTGGTGAATGTGACGGCGAGGATCTGCGACGGGAAGGCGCGGCCGGTCGAAAGAATATGGGCAATGCGGGTCGTCAGAACACGGGTCTTGCCGGTGCCGGCGCCGGCGAGCACGAGCACCGGTCCTTCGAGGGTCTCGACAGCCTCGGTCTGCTCGGGATTGAGGCCGGAGAGATAATCCGGGCGCTTGGCCTTGTCGCGGGCGGCCATGGCGCGCGCAGCGATACCGCCGCCGGCGGGCGCGGGTTTGCGCGGCGCCGGCTCCTCGTCGAAGAAGGGAATGTCGTCAAAACCTTTGCTCATGCGGCCCAATGTAGTGATTCGGGACCGAAAGGCCAGAAAGGATGTTCTTCTTTTATTCCGGATTCTTCAAGCGCGAAGACAAGCCTGTGGAAAGACAAGGCATTTCGGCCATCAATTTTCGCCCGCCGCATCGAAAGCTGGATCGACCGGAACCTGCAGCGCGGTGGCCAGTTGATTGGTCTTGGCAGCGAGCGAAATGACGCGCAGAAGGTCGGCGTGCTGCGCCTCTGTCATGCCCTTGGCCTTGGCCGATGCCGTGTGGGAGTGGATGCAATAGTTGCAGCCATTGGTGACGGAAACGGCGATGTAGAGCATTTCCTTCACCAGCGGGTCGAGGGCAGAGGGCGTCGCCATGACCGCCTTCACCTCCGCCCAGGTCCGTTCCAGCAGGTCCGCATCGAAGGCGAGCCAGAGCCACATATTGTTGATGAAGTCCGATTTCCGTGTGGCACGGATGTCGTCGAAAACCGCTTTGACGCGCGGGTCGGCTTCCGGATCGGGCGGCGGGACGACTGTGCTCATGCTTTCTCCTTGAGCTCTTACTGAATTTGCGCCATCGGTTCTTAGACGAGCGCGAAAACGCGGGCCGGGCCACCGGTGCCGCCGCGGTGCTTCGGCGCGCCGAGCACCAGGGTCGCGCCCTTGGCCGGCAGTTTGTCGAGATTGGCCGCGGCCTCCAGTCCCCAGCGGCCTTGCGGCAGCCAGGCGTTATGCGTGGCGAAATCGGTCGACATGCCAAAGTCGAGCGAGAGCGTATCGACGGCGATGCCGGCGGCCTGCGTCTCTTCGAGCAGAAACTTGGCGGCCTCGACGTGGAAACCCGGGAAATGGAGCTTGCCCTCGGCATCGGCGTTGCGGAACTTCTCGGTTCCGAGATGGCCGGCCCAGCCGGAGAGCATGGCGACACAGGCGTTTTCGGGGATGTCGCCATTGGTGCCGATCCATGCCTTGATGTCGTCCGGCGTTACTTGCGCGTCGGCGTTGCCTGTCGCCTTCTCGCGGATATCGACGACGCAGAGCGGCACGACGAGCTTCTCGACCGGCAGCTCGGCGACCGACATGCCGTCGGCGGAGAAATGCAGCGGGGCGTCGACATGCGTGCCCGTGTGTTCGTTCACCCGAAGTTCGAACAGGTTGAGCTTGTCTTTCGCATAGCTGAACTTTTGCTCGCGGAAGAATTGCTGCTGGCCGAAGTAGGTCGGGAACTCCTCGGAGAGTTCATGGGTGAGGTCTGTAACGCTGGTATGGCCGGCGGCGAGCGTCGGCGGCGCTATTCCCATGCCGGCGGCGGCAATGCCGGCTGTGCCAACCGCAGCCGCTCGGAAAAAGCCGCGCCGCGACAGCATTCGCTGCTTTACCGATTCCATGATGCAGGCGTCGCACATCGTCCTTCTCCCCAATATGCGTTGAACATCGAAACCGATCGGAAATGGTGCCCGAGGCAAGCAGAATAGCCCAGCCGCCGAAGCAGTAAACACGGGTTGTCCATTAAAACACGGCGCCATCGGTGCGCCGCTAAGGGCGCCATCATGCCGCCAACAAATTCGCTTTTATTACAATTGCGTAATGATGGCATTCCGAGATTGCTCGAAGGCACGCAAATAATGATACTCGGGGCATATCGGAACGCTCCGCCGGCACGGGCCGCGCTGGAGCGCGCTTTTCATTTGGAGATTTGAATGCGAGTTTGGAAGCAGCTGGCGGTCAGCGCCCTTGTGCTCGTCGTGGGGGCGGCAGCTTGGGTGCGTTTTGCGCCCGGCGCGGGCGAGACGCTGGCGGCAATCGGCGTTTCACATCCGCTGATCGATGCACTGTCGAAGTCGCAGGGGGGCGAAGGTGAAGGCGGGCGGCGCAATGGCGGGCGCGGGCAGGGTGGCCAGGGCGGCTTCGGCGATGCGACGTTGGTCGTCGTCAGACCGTCGGCAAGCGCGATCGTCAACGACAGGCTCAACGCCATCGGCAACGGCGAAGCAATCCACTCCGTGACGGTGACGCCGACGGCGACCGGCAACCTCACCGAGATCCTGGTAAAATCCGGCGAGAGGATCGCCCGGGGCCAGGTGATCGCCCGGCTCGACAGCGACGACCAGAAGGTTGCGGCAGAACAGGCGAGGCTCACGCGTGACAGCGCGCAGGAAAAGGTGCAGCGCTATCGCAATCTCAGCACGGCAAGGGCTGTGACGGCAGTCGAAGTTCGCGACGCGGAAATCGCGCTGCAGGCGGCAGAACTGGCGCTGAAAACGGCGGAGCTCGATCTCAGACGCCGCGATATCGTCGCGCCCTCGAAGGGGGTCGTCGGCATCATCACCGTCAATGTCGGCGACTACGTCACGACCTCGACGCCGATCGTGGTGGTGGACGACCGATCGCAAATCCTCGTCGATTTCTGGGTGCCGGAACGCTTCGCCAGCAAGATTTTTGTCGACCAGCCGGTGACGGCGAATGCGATCGCGCAGCCCGGGCGGCAGCTCGAAGGCGTCATTCACGCGATCGACAACCGTCTCGATCAGGCGAGCCGGACGCTCCGCGTCCGCGCACGGCTCGAAAATCCCGACGACATGCTGCGGGCGGGCATGTCCTTCTCGGTTACCATGGCCTTCGACGGTGACCGTTATCCGACGGTCGATCCGTTGGCGATCCAGTGGAGTTCGGATGGATCCTATATCTGGCGTGTCAACGGCGACCGCAGCGAGCGAGTGCCGGTCAAGATTATCCAGCGCAATCCGGACAAGGTGCTTGTCGACGCCACTCTTGCCGAGGGCGACCGCATCGTGACCGAGGGCGTGCAGCGCCTGCGCGATGGCGGCGCGGTGCGCGTCGCCGGCGAAAACCGGCCCGAGCCTCAGCAGAAGGTCGCGGGAGAGGCACAATGAACATCGGGTTTGGCGGCCACCACGGAAAGGGCGGAGACCAACGGGGAAAGACCGGCTTTACCGCACTCTTCATCCGCCGGCCGATCTTCGCGCTGGTGGTCAACACGTTGATCGTCGTTGCGGGCCTCGCCGCCTGGAACGGCATCGAAATGCGCGAGCTGCCGCAGGTCGACCAGCCGGTCGTCTCCGTGACGACATGGTTCGAAGGCGCTTCGCCGGAAACGATCGACCGCGAGGTGACCTCGGTCGTCGAGGGCGCCGTGTCGCGCGTCCAAGGCCTCAAGAGCATTTCCTCGAGCTCTTCCTTCGGGCGCAGCCGCGTGACGCTCGAATTCTCCGACACGACCGATATCGGCCAGGCGGCGAATGACATCCGCGATGCGCTCGGCCGCGTTGCCGGCCAGTTGCCGGACGATTCCGACGAGCCGATCATCGTCAAGGCGGATGCGGACAGCCAGCCGATCATACGGCTGGCGCTGACCTCCGATACGATGACCATGGAAGACATGACGCTCCTGGTCGAGAACGAGATCAGCGACCGGCTTGCGGCGGTCGAGGGCGTCGCCGATGTGACGGTCTACGGCGACCAGGAGAAGATATTCCGCATTGACCTCAACCAGGCGAAGCTCGCCGGGCGCGGGGTCACCGTCGCCAATCTTCGCGAAGCACTCGCCAACGCATCCTACGACGTGCCGGCGGGCTCGCTGACCAGCGCAAGCCAGGACATTACCGTTCGGGCGACGGCGGACCTCCAGACGCCCGAGCAGTTCGAAAACCTCATCATCGGAGACAATGTGCGGCTGCGCGACGTCGCGACGGTGACGCTCGGCCCGGACACGGGCACGTCGGCGTTGCGCTCTAATGGCCGGCAGGGCATCGGCCTCGGCATCATCCGCCAGGCCCAGTCGAACACGGTCGATATCTCCGAGGGCGTGCACAAGGTGGTGGACACGATCTCCTCGGAGATCCTGCCTGAAGGGACGGAACTCAAGATCACCAGCGACGATGCCGTCTTCATCAACGGCGCGATCCACGAAGTGGAAATCGCGCTCCTCGTCGCCGTATTCATCGTCACCTTCGTCATCTATCTCTTCCTGCTCGACTGGCGGGCGACGCTGATCCCGGCGATCTCGATGCCGATCGCGTTGATCGGCACGCTCGCGGCAATCTATCTTGCCGGTTTCTCGATCAACATCCTGACGCTGCTCGCGATCGTACTCGCAACCGGTCTCGTCGTCGACGACGCGATCGTGGTGCTCGAAAACATCGTGCGCCGCCGGGCGGAGGGGCTCGGGCCCCGCGCGGCCGCCGTGCATGGAACGCTCGAGGTCTTCTTCGCGGTGCTGGCGACAACCGCCACGCTTGCGGCGGTTTTCGTGCCGCTCTCCTTCCTGCCGGGGCAGACCGGTGGGCTCTTCCGCGAGTTCGGCTTCGTGCTCGCCTTCTCGATCCTGCTCTCGTCCTTCGTTTCGCTCACGCTTTGCCCGATGCTCGCCTCGCGTCTGCTGACGACCGATGCGCATGCCCATCAGGGCGTGATGAGTCGGCTCGGGGCGCGGGCCGCGGCGTTCTATCGGGTAACGCTTCGCGCATGCCTCAATGCGCCGCTCATCGTCTTCGTCGTCGCCGCCTTCTTCACCGCGGCAGGCGCCGCCGGCTTCCTGACGCTGAAGTCCGAACTGACCCCCAACGAAGACCGTTCGCAGGTCATGCTCAGGATCAACGCGCCGCAGGGCGTCTCGCTCGAATATACGCAGGCGCAGATGCGTCGCATCGAGGAGGGCCTTCAGCCGCTGGTCAAATCGGGCGAGATCAGCAACGTCTTTTCAATCTCGGGGCAGGGCGGCACGGCCAATAGCGGCTTCATGGTGCTGACGCTTGCCCCGTGGGAAGAGCGGGAGCGCACGCAGCAGCAGATCATCGCCGACATCAACAAGGTGACCGCGGAAATTCCGTCCGTCCGTTCCTTCGCCATCCAGTCCAACAGTCTTGGCATTCGCGGTGCCGGTAGTGGCCTTCAGGTAGCGCTGGTCGGCAACGACTACAGAAAGCTCGGCGACGCGGCCGCCAAGCTCGTCCGCGCGATCGAAGACAGCGGCCGTTTCGAGAACGTGCGGCTCAACTATGAGGCCAACCAGGCACAACTGTCGATCACCATCGATCGCGAGCGCGCGTCCGACCTCGGCGTGGATATCAGCGGGCTGTCCTGGGCGCTTCAGGCGATGCTCGACGGCAGCAGCGTCGTCGACATCTTCGTCGAGGGCGACGCCTATCCCGTCAAGCTGCTTTCCTCGACGACGCCGCTCAACGACCCGACGGACCTGCAGAATATTTTCGTCAAGGCTCGCGACGGCCGGATCGTGCCGATGTCGACCATCGCGACGATCGAGGAAAGGGCCGTGGCGCCGCAGCTGGCACGCGAGTCGCAGCTTCGCGCCGTTTCGCTTTCGGCGGGCCTCAAGTCGGACCTCGCGCTCGGCGAGGCGCTGTCGATGGTGGAGGAGATGGCGGAACCGCTGTTGCCGCCGGGGTCGCGGGTGATGCCGCTCGCGGAAGCGGCGACGCTCAACGAGAACGCCAATGGCCTCTTCATCACCTTCGGCTTCGCGATCGTTATCATCTTCCTGGTGCTGGCAGCACAGTTCGAAAGCTTCATCAGCGGCCTCATCATCATGTCGACCGTGCCGCTCGGGCTTGCCTGTGCCGTCTTCGCGATGATCCTGACGGGCAATACGCTGAACATCTACAGCCAGATCGGGCTGGTTATGCTGGTCGGCATCATGGCGAAGAACGGCATCCTCATCGTCGAGTTCGCCAATCAGTTGCGCGATCGCGGTCAGGATGTGCGGAGCGCCATTGAGAACGCGGCCAATATCCGCCTGAGGCCGGTGATGATGACGATGATCGCAACCGTCGTCGGCGCTGTCCCGTTGGTTCTGGCGAGCGGTGCGGGGGCCGAAGCGCGCATCGCACTCGGCTGGGTTCTGGTCGGCGGGCTGGGCCTCGCGGTGATCGTGACGCTCTACCTCACTCCGGTCGCCTATCTCGTGATCGCGCGCTTCACGAAGCCGCATGCCGACGAGGAGCGCAAGCTGCACGAAGAAATGGACGCCGCCGCAGCAACTGTTGAAGCGCTGTGAGCAACATGCGACGGGAATAGTGTCGTCTTGAAACGACCGGAACCGTTACACGCTTTTCCTGGAATTGCTCACGCGGCAACGTCGCTACCTGCCTGCGTCCGGTCTCCGGCGGCAGCGCTTTCGGACCTTCGCATGACAAAGGCGATCCCCGAAAAAGTCAGCACGCCGATCCCCGCAAGCGCGGCCATCACCCAGAGCGATGGCGTGACGCCCGTTCCGGCCATCGACATCGCCAGGGCGAAGGGGGCGAGCGCCGAAGAAACCTGCCGGGCGGCGGTGACCCAGCCGAGCCGGGCGCCGTAGCCTTCTCGGCCGAACAGCTCGAGTGGCAGCGTGCCGCCGACGATGCTGGTCAGGCCGGAGCCAAGTCCGAACAGGATTGCGAAGACGATTGCGCCAGGGATCAACGGGGTCGTCGTCAGGAGCACGATAAGCGCGAGCGGCAGCAAAGTCGCCGCTATGAGTGCGAGCCAAATCTGCCGAAGCCCGCGCCCGAACAGCATGTTGATGAGCCGGCTTGCCACCTGCGCCGGTCCGAAGAGGCTGGCCACGACAAGGCCGGCCGTCCCCATTCCGAGCGCTGCCGTCAAAGGCACCATGTGGATGAGGATCGACGACAGGACGAAGCCTTCGGCCGCGAAACCCGTGAGCATCAGCAGGAAAACTTTGGAGCGGTCTTGTGATGCGACGGCGATCGGTCGTTCGTGGGTCGCCGTCGCAATTGCAGCGAAGGACGGAGCGGCGACTGCCGCGCGGCGCGTCAGCCGCGCGATCCAAGCATGGATCGGCAGGCAGAGGACAAGGTGCATCGCGGCAAAGGCGGCGTAAATCTCTCGCCAGGAGAGGCTTTGATGCATCGCGCTCGTCAGCGGCCAGAAGAGCGTCGAGGCGAAGCCGGCGATCAAGGTCAGATGGGTGATGCTTCGCTGCGCATCGCTGCCGCCGAACTGGACGATTGCGACGAAGGCGGCGCTATAGAGCACAAAGGAAGACGCGAGTTCCATCGCTACGAGCGCGAGGACGAAGGCGGAGCGGCCGGGCGCGACCGCGCAGGCGAGGAGCGCCACGGCCGCGCCGGCCGACCCGAGCGTCATGACGTGTCCGGCACCGAAGCGGTCCGCCCATTTCCCCGCGGTCGGTCCGAAGAGACCGCCGATGAGCAGGGCGACGGAGAGCGCGCCGAAGACCCATTGCTCCGGCCATTCGAGTTCCCGCGCCATGTCGGGCGCGAGAATGCTGAAGCTGTAATACAGCGTGCCGTAGCCGACGATCTGCGTCAGGCCCAAGGCCCAAAGTACCGCGGCAGGTATCTTGCGTTCGCTCATTCGGCGATTTCCACGATCCGCGCGGTTCCGCCATTCCCTGGCATCTCCGCCGGCCCGCTGCAACCGCATCCGGATCGGCCGGCCGCTTTCGCGCTTGCGTCCGCGGCGCAGCAGGCACCGATCGCTGCTGGCGCCGGTCCGCCGCAGCATCCGGCGGAAGGACCACCGACAATATGGTCGGCACTGCAAACACCGGTCTCGGGAAGAACCAGGCGAACCTCGCGCGCCGCTTCATGGTCACCGGCGATCTCGGCGACGACGGAGCGCACTTGCTCGTATCCGGTCGCCATCAGGAAGGTCGGGGCGCGTCCGTAGGATTTTGAACCGACGATCGTGAAGCCCGGCTCCGGATGGGCGAGTTCGACAGCCCCGTGTGGCGGAACCGTGCCGCAGGAATGGAAATTCGGATCGATCAGCGGAGCGAGCGCGGGCGGCGCTTCGACGGCAGGGTCTAGGGCAAGCCGCAGTTCCCGCAGATACGAAAAGTCAGGCCGGAAGCCGGTTGCGACGACGATCCGATCCACCGTCAGCGAGAAAGGCGCTCCATCCAGCCGGGCTGCCACGACGAGGTGATCCTGCTGCCGCGAAATGCATTCTATGGCGAAGGGTGCCAACATGGTCAGCTGGTTCTCGTTCATAGCCCGCCTGGCCGCAAGGCCGAGCGCACCGCGGGCCGGCAACTGGTCGTTCAGCCCGCCGCCGAGCAGCCGCTCGACGCCCTTGCGGCGGAGCGCCCAGAAGACCTCCGTTCCAGGCGCCGTCTCCTGAAGCTCCATCAGCGCCAGCGCGGTGTTGATGGCCGAGTGCCCTCCACCGATCACCAGCACGCGCTTGCCTGCATAATCCTTCCTCCGCGCCCCGCTAACGTCCGGAATGCCGTAGGCGATGCGGTCCGTCGCCGCGGCCTCTCCGGGAACAGGCAGGCCGTCGATGCCGATCGGGTTGGGCCGCGTCCAAGTGCCCGAGGCATCGATGACGGCGCGGATGCGAACCTGCTCTTCGTTGCCGCTACCGTCTGCGACGCGGACGATGAAAGGGGCGGCGGCACGGTTGGCCGACGAGAGCTTGTCCAATCCCTCGCGCGTGACGGCGATGACGGTCGAGCCAAGCCGGATATTCGGCGCGATCGCGGGCAGGGCGGCAAGCGGCGCCAGATAGTCCCGCACGATTTCGCTTCCGGTCGGCAGTCCGTCGCCGGCTGGCGCGCGCCAGCCGGCGGCCTTGAGGAGCGAACGGGCGGCGGCGTCGATGTTGTAGGTCCACGGTGAAAAGACCTGGACGTGGCCCCATTCCAGGAGAGAAGCTCCGACCGTCTCGCCGCGCTCGAAGACAATCGGCTCGATGCCACGGGTGATGAGATGCGCGGCCGCTGCAAGACCGACCGGACCTGCGCCAATGACGGCGACGGGAAGTGCCTTGTTGATCGTCATCCTCTATCCTTCCATATTTCTAGAATGTTCGAATTATGAGGGTAAAAAAAGGGTCATGCAGCGACCTCCTTTTCGGCCGTCCCGCACCGGGAATCGGCACAGCATTCATCGACGAGATAGCCGACCAGCGCCTGCATGCCGGGATAGTTCGCGCGGCAAATCAGCGTCGTCGCCTGCCGCTCCTGCGTCACGAGGCCGGTGTCGACCAGGCGCTTGAGATGATGTGAGAGCGTCGACGCCGCGATTTCGAGCTTTTCCTGGATGCGCCCCACGGCAAGCCCGTCTTCGCCCGCCCGGACGAGCGTCCGGTAGAGCTGCAGGCGGGTGGGGTTGCCCAGTGCTTCGAGCTGAGCGGCTGCTTTTTCGACGTTCATGGAAATAACGTACCAGCGCCCGAAATGGAGTCAAGGCTATTTCGATGAAATTCGAAATAGCCTTGTTGCATCGAGACCGATTTCAAAGTTCTACAGTGACCTTTGCGCGTTAGACGCGCGACGCCGTAGCGTCAGATCGACTTTAGCGAAACTCGCTGCTCAAGCTTGGCGGCCTCCTCCTTCCGCTCGCTGTAGCGATCGGTCAGGTAGTCCGAGGCGTCGCGGGTGAGGAGGGTGAACTTGACGAGTTCCTCGCACACATCGACGACCCTGTCATAGTAGGAAGAGGGCTTCATGCGGCCATCCGCGTCGAACTCCTGAAACGCCTTGGCGACCGAACTCTGATTGGGAATGGTAATCATCCGCATCCAACGACCAAGCACCCGCATCTGGTTGACGGCGTTAAAGGATTGAGATCCACCGGACACCTGCATGACGGCCAGCGTCTTGCCCTGTGTCGGGCGGATCGAGCCGAGCGAAAGGGGTATCCAGTCGATCTGCGCCTTCATGATGCCGGTCATGGCGCCGTGACGCTCTGGGCTCACCCAGACTTGACCCTCCGACCATTGGGAAAGCTCCCGAAGCTCGTGGACCTTGGGATGGCTGACCGGCGCACCGTCCGGCAGCGGCAGTCCGGCGGGATCGAAGATGCGCACCTCGCAGCCGAAATGCGTAAGCAGACGCGCCGCTTCCTGCGCCAACAGCCGGCTGTAGGAAACCGCACGCAGCGAGCCGTAGAGGATGAGGATCCGTGGCGGATGCGTCGAAAATGGCGGGCGCAGCGCCTCCCTGTCGGGCTGGCGCAGATGTTCCGGGGATGCTGCAGGCAGATCAGACAATGCGCTTGCCTTCGTTGTCGAGCACTTGTTCGCCGTCCTCCTTGCTGAACGGCCCCTTGTGCGTATCCGGCAGGATATCGAGCACGAGCTCGGACGGGCGCGAAAGCCTTGTCCCGAGCGGCGTTACGACGAACGGCCGGTTGATCAGGATCGGGTGCTCGAGCATGGCGTCGAGAAGCTGATCGTCTGTCAGCGCCGGATCGTCGAGGCCGAGTTCGGCATAGGGCGTGCCTTTTTCGCGGATGGCCTCGCGCACGGTCAGGCCTGCGTCGGCGATCATGCGGACGAGCTCGTCGCGCGACGGCGGCGTCTTCAGATATTCGACGACGGTCGGCTCGATCCCCGCGTTGCGGATCATTGCCAGCGTGTTGCGGGAGGTGCCGCAGGCGGGATTGTGATAGATCTTGACGTCCATGGTCATTCAGCACCTTTCAGCTCGTTGAGCGCGTGAATTGCAGCCTCCTCCTCCGCCAGCATCCAGCCGGCAAGCGCCATCGCCAGCAATGCACCGAAAATCTCGGCGAGGATGAAACCGGGGAGATCGACCGGGCGGATGCCCGCAAAGGTGTCCGACAGTGCGCGCGCTATCGCGACCGCCGGATTGGCGAAGGAGGTCGATGCCGTGAACCAGTAGGCGGCCGTGATATAGAGCCCGACCAGCCATGGAATGGCATCCAACCGGAACCGAAGCCCGGCGAGAATGGTGAGGACGAGGCCGAAGGCGGCGACTACCTCGGCGAGCCACTGGCCGGTGCCGGTGCGCACGGTCGCAGAAATCTGGATGAGCGGAAGCTCGAACATGGCATGCGCGACGACCGATCCGGCGATGCCGCCCACGATCTGTGCGACGACATAGAAGAGTGCCGCGTTCGCCTCGATCTCGCGCCGGAGCGCAAAGACCATCGTCACGGCCGGGTTGAAATGCGCGCCGGAGAGTGGTCCGAGAACGGTGATCAGCACGACGAGGATCGCCCCCGTCGGGATCGTGTTGCCGAGCAGCGAAAGCGCCACGTCGTCCGTGAACCTGTCCGCCATGATCCCGGAGCCGACGACAGTGGCAACCAGCATGGCGGTACCGAGCGCTTCGGCTGCAAGGCGGCGGGGAAGATCGAATGTTATGCTCATTAAACCGCCTTTGGAGCGCTACTGCCGATGTCGTGCAGGTGTTGCTGCAGGGAGAGCCTGTCGAGCGAGGCCATGGGCAGGCTGACGAAGATCGACAGACGGTTGTTCAGCATCCGGTATGTTTCGGCGAAGGCGAAATGCCGCTCGGCCTCGGTGCCCTCTACGGCGGCAGGATCCGGCACGCCCCAGTGGGCGCTCATCGGCTGTCCGGGCCAGACCGGGCAGGTCTCGTTGGCGGCGTCGTCGCAAACCGTGAAGACGAAATCCATCTCCGGAGCGTCGGGGCTCGCGAACTCTTCCCAGCTCTTGGAGCGCGCAAAAGAGGTATCGTAGTTAAGTCCCTCGAGGAGTTGCAGCGCGAAAGGATGAACCACGCCCTTCGGCTGCGATCCGGCCGAAAAGGCCTTGAACTTGCCCTGACCGAGCCGATTGAGGATCGCCTCGGCGATGATCGAGCGCGCCGAATTGGCGGTGCAGAGAAAGAGTACGTTGAATGGCTTGTGGTCGTTCACGATTGTTCCTCCTCAACAATTGCAGGTCACAGCCTGGATGACGGGGCGGCAAAGTTCGGGATTACCGTTGCAGCAGTCTTCCATGAGATAGGCGAGCAGGTCGCGGAAGCCGGTCATGTCGGCGACATAACGCACCGTCCGTCCATCGCGTTCGGTGCGCACGAGGCCGGCGTGGTCGAGCACTCTGAGATGCGCCGACGTCGTATTTTGGATGGTACCGAGCCGCGCGGCGATTTCGCCGGCGGGCACGCCATCCGGTCCGGCGCGCACCAGAAGGCGGAATACCTCGAGGCGTGTATCCTGGCCGAGGGCGGCAAGGGCGGCAAGGGCTGTTTTCTTTTCCATATATCCATAAATCCAGATTTATTGGTTTTAATAGGTGCTCTTTGTGACAAGATGATGACAGCTTAGGTCCTGAGCCTAGAACCCGCGCAGTGCGGCAATGAGATAGATCGCCGCGGCAACCGCGCCGAGTGCGCTTCGGCCGGCATGGAGCTTGCCCCAGCGCGTAAGCAGCGCGCGGGTCTCGTCGCCTGCCTCTTCCGGACGCGTCGCCTCCAGGCGGCGGTTGATGGGCATGACGAAGAGCAGGGTATAGGGCCAGTTGAGTATGATGACCGCGGCCCCGAGACCCCAGAGCGGATTATTGGCCTGCCACCATGCCGCGGCGCCGAGGAGCCCGGATACGATGGCGAGAGAAGCCTGCATCTCGAAACCCCGCTGGTAGGCCGGCCGCCACTCGGCGAGCGCCGAACGGTCATCGAGGGCGAGCCGTGCCGGTTGCTCGGCCACGTTGATATAGATGGCGGCGCCGAGGAAGACGGACGCGGTGAGTAGGGCGAGTAGTCCCAACATTCGACCTTCTCCCTGAGCGCGGGCGGATGGGTACGATGCGATAGATGTATCATAGCATCGTGCGGCGCCATACGGGGAAAGAGCGGGGCTTCGACAACCGACGGAGAACGCCGGCAGTCGCGCACTTGTGACAAGCGGGTATCACCGACTGCAATTTTGTGCGTTGCGAAGCGTCGAGCCTGCGTGAACTTCTGGACAAATTGATTCCGATTTGCACAGTAGCGCCTTGAAATGTCAGCGCTTCCGATCTGGCCTTAAGCGTCTCGTCGCGACGTGACATCACGGCAAGACGCGTGTGCGTCCAGGCTCGGAGGTTTGGCAACCTTTTCACTTGCGTGCGCGCCGCGCCAGGGTGGAGGTAGCCGCCGCGCAATTCCTTAATTCGGCGTCGAATTGGGGATAAAATTTAGCGGCAATTCAGAATGTTGCAGTGCTTGCGCGACCGGCCGGAACGCGAGGCACTGCAGGGAAGGGGCGTTTTCGTGGCGTTGAAGGCAATCAAACCGGGAACGAGAAACGATAGCGGCATCGTTGCGGTGAAGGAACTTCTTGCCGCGCGATTCGGCGAGCGCTTCCAGGCGGGCGAGGCGGTCCGGGCCCAGCACACCCACACGACGACCTATATTCCGGCGCAATTGCCGGATGCCGTGGTCTTTCCCGAGAACGCCGCCGAGGTGCGCGAGATCGTCGAGATCGCCAGTGTCCACCGTGTGCCGCTGATCCCCTTCGGCACCGGATCGTCGCTGGAAGGGCACGTCAACGCGCCGAACGGCGGCATATCGGTCGACATGATGCGCATGAACCGCGTTCTCGCCGTCAATGCCGAGGATCTTGATTGCACGGTCGAACCCGGCATTACGCGTGAAGAGCTGAACACGTATCTGCGCGATACCGGCCTCTTCTTTCCGATCGATCCGGGGGCGAACGCCTCGGTCGGCGGCATGACCTCGACGCGCGCCTCCGGCACCAACGCGGTGCGCTATGGCACGATGAAGGAGAACGTGCTGGCGGTGACGGCGGTCGTCGCCGGCGGTCGCGAGATTTCGACCGGCCACCGGGCGCGCAAGTCCTCGGCCGGCTACGATTTGACGCGGCTCTTCGTTGGTGCGGAAGGCACGCTCGGCATCATCACGTCGATCACACTGCGCCTCCAAGGCATACCGGAGGTGATCTCCGGCGGCGTCTGCCCGTTCCCAACCATTTTGGATGCCTGCAACGCGGTGATCCTGACGATCCAGTCTGGCATCCCGGTGGCGCGCATCGAACTGCTCGATGCGCTGCAGATGAAGGCGTGCAACGCCTATTCGAACCTCGGCTATGCGGAGACTCCGACGCTTTTCGTCGAGTTTCATGGCAGCGCCGAGAGCGTGGAACTGCAATCGCGCCAGTTCGCCGAAATAGCGTCGGAATTGGGGTCTACTGGTTTTATCTGGACGACCAATCCGGAAGAGCGCTCGCGGCTCTGGAAGGCGCGGCACAACGCCTATTGGGCACAGAAGGGGCTGGTGCCCGGCGCCGCGATCCTTTCGACAGATGTCTGCGTGCCGATCTCGCGGCTTGCCGATTGCGTCGCGGCGACGCAGGAGGATAGCGCGGCACACGGGCTGGTCGCCCCGATCGTCGGCCATGCGGGCGACGGCAATTTTCACGTCGGGCTGCTTTTCGACGACAAGGATCCAGCCGATGTGGCGCGGGCGGAAGCCTTCGTCGAGCGCTTGAACGCGCGGGCTCTGTCGATGGACGGCACCTGCACGGGAGAACATGGAATCGGGCAGGGCAAGATGCCGTTCCTTGAGGCGGAACTCGGCGACGCGCTGGATCTGATGCGGCAGATCAAGCGCGCCCTCGATCCGGACAATATTTTCAACCCAGGCAAGATCTTTGCCTGACACCTCGGGGATCGGCCGCTCAAAGATGCGAGCAGGGGCGCGAATGAGACAGACGGGAATGTGACACGGTGCTGGCGCGAATTCTGGTTACAATCGGCGGGCTCATTGTCGTCGCGCTTTTTGCGGCGTTGATCGCACCATTTTTCATCGACTGGACCAACTTCCGCAATGATTTCGAGCGCGAGGCGAGCCGCATCATGGGCAAGCCGGTGGTCGTCCATGGCAGCGTCGATGCCCGCATCCTCCCGTTCCCGACGGTGACCCTCAACGACGTGCGCGTCGGTCCCACTGAGGGCGGCCAGCCGATCATCCAGGTCGCGCAATTCTCGATGAGCGCCGAGCTTGCGCCGTTCCTGAGCGGCGAGGCGCTGATCTTCGACATGCGGCTCGATCGACCGAAGGCGAGGATCCGTCTCCTGCCGGATGGGACGCTCGACTGGGCACGGGGGTCGCGTGCGTCGATCCCGGCAAGCGCGGTCGTTCTCGAAAAGGTCGAGATCGTCGATGGTGAGATCGAGTTCGTCGACGAGCAGACGGGACGAACCCGCCGCGTCAGCGATCTTTCCGCCGATCTGTCGGCGCGCTCTCTTGCCGGCCCATGGAAGGTCGAGGGGCGCGCGGCGCTCGATGGCGAAGCCGGCAGCTTCGCCTTTTCCAGCAATCAGGTGAACGAGGAAGGGGCGCTGAGCCTCAGGGCGCGGTTGACGCCGGACAAGCGGCCGTTCGGCGTCGAGCTCGACGGTGATCTCAAGGTCGTTGACTTCAGACCGGTCTATGGCGGGCGGTTCACGCTGACGGAAAACCGGCCGGAGGACGAGGCCAAGCAAAATAGCGCCCTGCGCATCAACGGCGAATTCCAGCTCACCAACGAGAGTATCCGTGTCCCGGAATACCGCTTCGAGGCCGGCCCGCCGGACGATCCCTATGTCGTTACCGGGGAGGCGACGCTCGACACCGGCAAGGACCAGAAATTCCTGCTGATTGCCGATGGCCAGCAGATCGACGTCAGCCGCATCGGCAATTCCGGCCGCAGTGGCAAGACTGGCCGCGATCCCGCCATTTCGCTGCGCCAGCGGATCGAGGCGATGCTGGCGATCGCCGCCGACATTCCTATCCCGCAGGTGCCGGGGCGGGCCAGCCTGAAGCTGCCGGCGATCGTGATCGGCGATACGACGGTTCGGGACGTGCGGCTCGACGTCAGGCCCGACGGCGCCGGCTGGATCGTCGAGAATGCCGTGGCGTTGCTGCCCGGGCGGACGCAAATGGAGGCCAGCGGGCGGCTGAACCTCAAGGAACAGCGCGCCTTCCGCGGCGACATCCTGGTCGCCTCCAACCAGCCTTCAGGGTTGGCGAACTGGCTGGCGGGATCAGTCGACCCGGCAATCCGCAAGCTGAAGACGGCCGGTTTTGCCGCGACCGTCAACCTGACGGATACATTGCAGCAGTTCGAGAGCCTTGAGGTGGCGGCAGGCCCTGCGACGCTTCGGGGCCGGATCGAACGCCAGTCCTTCGCGGAGCAGCAGCCAAGTCTATCGCTGCAGCTCAAGGGCAACCGCATCGACCTGGAGGCGCTGCAGGCATTGGCCGGTCTCGTCGCCGGTGATGCTTCGACCGGGACGCTGCTGCAGCATGCGATCGCCGCCGATCTCTCCGCCGATGCATTTTTCGCCTTCGGTGAGGAGGCGCGTGATGTGCAGGCGGTGTTGACGCTGAGGAACGGGCAGTTGCAGGCCGAGCGGGTGGCGATCGGCTCGCTGTCCGGCGCCCAGCTTGCCCTTTCGGGCCGGATGAGCGGCGGCCTCGACCAGCCGGTGCTTTCGGCGAAGATGAAGCTCGCCGCCAACGACCTGACGCCCTTCCTCGAAATGATCGGCCGACACACGGCCGCCCATCCGGCGCTGCAACGGCTGATCAAGGCCGGCCCGTATTATTCCGATGCCGCCTTGGACGTGACGCTGACGGCCGGCAGTAACGAGGGCAGTGCGCCTGTTACATTCGGTGTGATCGGCACTGCCAACGGCAGCAGGATCGCCGCAAGCTACCAGGCGCCCGATGTCGCCCAGGCGCTCACCGGCAAGGGCATGCTGCTGGAGGCGACGCTCGAAAATCCGCAGACGGTCGTCCTCGTCGGCCAGGCCGGCTTCGATCCTCTGCCCTTCGACGCGGATGCCAACGGTATCCTGGCGGTCAAGCTGCAGAGCACTGAGGGTTCCAAGGCGAACGGCACGCTGACCTTCACCACCGAGAAAACGTCGCTGGCCGCCAAGGGTGTCTTCGATCTTGCCCGTGACCGCTATCTCGAGGGGCAGGCAAAACTGACGCTGCAGGCGGAAGATCTGGAGCCATTCCTGCTTCTCCAGGGAATCGGACTGCCGCAGATGGGCAGCGGACTGCCGGTGACGCTGTCGACCGACATCACGACCGATGCCGAAAAAATCGCCCTCTCGGCGGTCGAAGGCAAGGTCGACCAGAATGTCTTTTCCGGCGCGCTGGCGATCGACCGCAAGACCGCCGGCAAGGCCGTCGGCGAGCTTGCGCTCGACACGCTTGATCTCGCCTGGCTCGGCGAGGGCATCCTCGGGCAGTTCGAGGATGCGTCGATCGGCGGACTGTCGATGGCACCGGTCGCGCAGCCGGCCTGGACTGGGCTCGACGTCGCGTTGAACCTCACGGCGAAGCACTTCTGGCCGGGAGTCTACGGTCCGGTTACCGGCTTTGCCGGGAAACTCGAATGGAAGGGCGACGAGCTTGCGTTGAGCGACGCCACCGGCGATTGGCTCGGGGGCAAGCTCGAGGGGCGGCTGCAGGTCGGCAACGGCAATGGCTCGGGCTTCCTGCGCTCGCGCTTCGATCTCAAGGGCGGCGATCTTGCCGCTGCCGGATGGGCGCGCGAAAGCGGTCCGGTGGCGAGCGGCCGGTTCGATCTGGCCGTTGCGATGGAGGCCTCGGGCGCGACCCCCCGGGCGATGGCACATTCGGCGAGTGGATCGGGAACGGCGACGTTCAACGGCGTCACGCTCAACGGCATCAACACGGCGGCACTGGCGCCGCTGATGGCCGCCGCCGATGCCATGAAGACCGAGATTTCGCCCGACGCGATCCGCAAGGCGGCAGAGAAGGTGCTCTTTACCGGTCAATCGGTCGTCGGTGCCATCAAGGTGCCTTTCAGCGTTGCCGGCGGCACGGTCAGGGCGCAGAACGTCACGGCGGGCGACGGCAATGCCGCGTTCACCGGCGAAGCCGCGTTCAACCTTGCCGACCAACGCATGAATGGCGTGATCGACCTGACGTTCCGGCCGGGCGAAGAGGCGCTTGCCGGCGCCGAGCCGCGCGTGCGCCTCGGCTTCGGCGGGCTCCTGGACGCGCCGGGTGTTTCGGTTGATGTCACCGACCTTTCGAATTTCCTGTCGCTCAGGGCCTTCGAACGCGAGCGGCGGCGTGTGGAAACGCTGCAGTCGAATGTGCTCGAGAAGCAGCGGCTTCGTCGCGAAGTGGCGCTTTACAAGGCGCGCGCGGCCGAACGCGAGGTCGCGCGCCTGAGGGCGATCGCCGAGGAGCGCCACCGCCAGGCCGCGGCCGCAGAGGCGGCGCGGATGAAGGCCGAGGCGGAGGCGCGCGCGGCGGCCGAACGGCGCGCAGCCGAGGAGTTGCGCCTGCGCCTGCGGCAGCTCCCGCCGCGCAGTGCCGTGGAGCCGACGCCGCCCCCGCAGGACGTGCAGCGCCATGACCAGCCACCTCCACCCGGCGGCAATGCCACCGGGAGGAATGCCGGCCCGCCGCTGAACTTTGACATGCTGCCCGAAATCACTGTGCAATAAGCGGGATGAGGAAAAGTGCGCAGCGGTTTTCCGCCCGCATCCCGCGACAGACAGGCAAGCTGGGATGAAGAAAAGTGCGCAGCGGTGTTTGGCCCGCATCCCGCGCGGTGCTGAAACCGCCAAGAACCCTAGAATTTTAGTGGTCCATTTGAAGCCGCATTAGCATCCCTTGGGCACAATGTGCCTACAATTGGGGTTGCGAGATGAAATCGCTTGAGCCGCGGCTTGATCGCCGCGCAGTCATTTGGATCGTGAACTGTACCCTCGGTGGCACCGTGGGCTGCACGGCGATCGCGATGCTCATCACCTACTGTTGCACGGCCCACTTCGGCGCGGAGGTCATGGCCACCACGCTCAGCCTCGCCTTCTACATCCCCCTGCTTCTTGGTGTGCCGCTCTTTGCCGTGATCGGCGTGAAGATGCAGCAACTGGCGCTGGCCAACCGGCTCCTTGTCCAGGCAAGTCGCTATGACGGATTGACAGGCTGCCTAAACCGCGGCGCGTTTACGGCCGATGTCATCGATTTCTTCGCGAAGCAGAACCTCACGCCGTTTCCGTCCACATCGGCGCTCCTGATCCTCGATGCCGATCATTTCAAGAAGATCAACGATTGCCATGGGCATCTTGCCGGAGATGCGGCGCTCGTCGGGATTGCGGCGGTCCTGCGCGGTGCGGTGGGCGAAGCGGGCGTGGTGGGTCGGCTCGGCGGCGAAGAGTTCGGCGTTTTCGTGCGTTCGACCGATGCGACCGCGATCGGCGCATTGGCGGAGCGCATTCGCCTGGGTGTCGCCGAGGATCGGGGCCGGGAAGGCGGCTGTGCATATGTGATCACCGTCAGCATCGGGATCGCCCTCTTCACTTATCCGGCCGTCTACGAAGACATTTTCAAGATCGCCGACGACCAGCTTTATCTCGCCAAGGGGGCGGGGAGGAACCGCGTCCGCATGCAGGAGCACTCGCACCTGCCCGGCGGCATACGGGCCATGGCCGAGCAATTGCGCAGCGGTTTTGCGGAATTCGACGCACATACGGTCGGCACGGGGGGCGACGGCCGGGCATCGCGGCTGGCAGGACGCTGAGTTGCGGCCGCGGGTGGGCCGCCGCTTTACGAAGAATTATGCAGCAACTCAAAGCGTTGTCGTGAACGTTGCGCATCCGAAAGGCACGGCGCAGATGCGACCTCAGGGCGCGTCGTTTGCGTTGGTGTGTGATTTTACCCAGGCGAGAACATAAACGCGGAGCGCCGAGGAGAGATTGCCTTCGGGGCCGCGGCCGTCGTCGACTTCGGCGATCAGCCGGGCGAGCGGCATGCCGCGGCTTTGCGCGATCGATTTCAGTTCCTGCCAGAACGGCTCTTCGAGGGTAATGCTCGTTCGGTGGCCGTGCAGAGTGGCAGAATGCTTGACGATCGTCATCGCTCACAAACCGATTCAAGGCGTTGGGATTCCGATTCCGGAGCCCGGCGCAAGTCTTTGCGGCAGAATCATTTTTCGGGATTGCGGACGCGGCCAGTCACGCCTTCTCCCCGTCCGGGGTGTCGTTCGTTGAACGCATCGTGGCCGGCGTTTCCAGCCGGCCTTGGTCAAGCGTATTCGATGCTTTCTCGTTCAGGGCGCGGGTAAGCGACTTTTCAGCCTTGGTGCGACCGAAGGCAATACGGTTCTGCTCGGACCGCTTGTCTTTGTCCGTGCGTGCCTGCTTCTTGCGGAACTGGCGCAGGTTGACGATGTCGCCGGCCATGCCGCCTCCGTATCGTTCAGTTCTTCTTGCGGAAGGAGTCGAGCGACACGATCGATGCGCCGCCATTTTTCGGTTCGCCTGATTTTTCCGATTTTTCCGGGCTCTTCTGGGCAGGTTCGTTGCCATCTTCGCCGACCGGATAAGCGGTGATTTCCGCCGAATCCTCTTCTTCCTCGCTGGCGGCAACGTCGAACTCGAGCTCGAAATTGACCGATGGATCGTAGAAGCCGCGGACGGCGTTGAAGGGGATCACCAGTTTCTCGGGCGTGTCGGAGAAGGAAAGGCCGATCTCGAATGCCGCCTCGGTGACCTTCAGGTCCCAGAACTGATGCTGCACAACGATCGTCATCTGCTCGGGGTATTTCGCCTTCAGGTGCTGCGAGATGCGCACACCGGGGGCGCCGGTCAGAAACGTGATGAAGAAGTGGTGGTCGCCGGGCAAATGACCCGTGGCTGCGACTTCGGCCAGCACCTTGCGAATGACGCCGCGAAGGGCGTCCTGCGCCAGAATATCGTAGCGTATGTGGTCCTGGCCCATATGATCCCCGTCTTCCTTCGAACTCAACTGCTGCATGTCAAAGCGCCGCAGCGATCTTGCGCACCAAGGCCGGCGTGCAGCACTCCACGGACACTCCTTTGCCTCGTCCGCTTATGACGAGTCAATTATCAAGCATCTATAGACCATTTCGCGACAGGGGAGAAGGTGAAGGCTTCTGTTGCCAGGTGCCTTCGGACCCCGCCTTACGGTGCTACCCGGAAGGGCTTGATTTGAAGTGCCGCACCGCCGTTAGGCAGCGAGACGTGCTTCAGCATAGTTGTCGTTTGCAACTATAAGTTTAGCCCGATAACGGTGGTACAATGCCGAGCAAAAAGTCGATCTTTACGCCCTTGTCGATCCTATTTCGCCCCCATCAAAAGCCGGTCGGGATTTCCAGGCCGGTTTTTGGTGGAGGCGCCGGGTACCGCCCCCGGGTCCAATGGGTTTATTGCATCGCCCGTTTATTGCCATAGCCGCCCGAAGACGGCACCCGTCATATAGGCCTTTCCGCCGCCCAAGAAAAGGGGCGATCGAGGGAAATGTGACGGATATATTATCGAGGATGCGGCCCGCAAGGAAACGCCTTGACTTACCCGATGTGCGTGAAAAACTCCAGCGGCTGCACGCGTTTCGCGAAGAGGGCGGCAGCATGAGAGCAAGTGCAAACTGGAGGCATCATGACTGACTATCTCGCAGACGTGCAGAAATACGACAGCGGCGCCGACGAAGCAGTTGTCAACAAGATCGTACGCTATCTCGGCATCGCACTTCGCAACAAGGATTCCGCCCTCGTTTCGGCCTCGGACCCGAAGGAGCTCGAGCGCGTCAAGGAAAAGTGGTGCGAGAAGAAGCTCGGCGTCGGCGGTGCGGACGCGGACACGGCAATCGCGGCCGCGGCCAAGGCGATGGCGGACGACCGCTCCAAGTCACGCGTAACGTTCTACTATCTGGTGGCCAAGAACCTCGGCAAGCTCCAGGCGCTCTGATCCGTAGGCGCCGCGCGCCTCATCAGGCGCGCAAAGTTGCCACGCTTTCGTGATCCTGGGCGACAATCCAGGATCACGAACACACTGATTTCATCCGGAGCGGTCAAGTTAAGCGTCCGTCTCCGGCGCTACGCCTGCTCCTTGGTGCCGACGCTGTCCGGCCAGAGCGCACGGATTTCCTTCGGCAACGTGTCGCGCACCTTTGCCGACTGGCCGAGATCGATGCGCCGTGCAAGAACCTGAAATACCGTTTTCGTGGCTTCAGCAGGATTGACCGGGCGGCCGGGTTTCATCCCGTCCGCGACGCACTCGAGAAATTCATCCAGCGACCGCGTCGCCTTGTCGGGCCGATGGTTGGGACGGTATTGGTCGTAATAGGCACCCCGCACGAGCAGCGGCAGTTCCGCGCCAAGGTGGGCAGCCACCTCTGGAGGCAGCCTGTCGCGCAGCGTCCTCAGCACCGCATTCAATATGTGCCACGCCACTTTCCGGTCCGGGCCATGATGCTCCATGATGTCGCCGAGCCAGATATTGGTGGTTTGCAGGGTCTTGTCGAAAACATCGAGGCCTGTCGCACTCATGGTCATACCTCTCTCGCGGGGTCGAACGTTCGATATCAATCTCAAAAGGACTAACCCCATTCGGCCGCGTTTGTTTCGTCGCCTGCCGAGAAAAGCGCCGCCAACGTGCTCCTATGCGCTCGAAAACCTCGGAACATTTCGCGAGCCCGCCGGGTTAGCAATAGAGATGCCCGGCCGCACCCGGACGAGGGCAGGCCCGGGCTCGCCCAGCAGAAAATGGAAGGAAGTCCGATGGCATCTTCCAAACATCCGAAGACACGCCGCCCCAGCGACAAGGATCTCAAGCAGGACCCCGGCATCGGCCGGACCAAGGGCATCCGGGGACCGTCCGACTATGAGATGCTGAAGCGCGGCAACACCATCGAAGGCGACGTCGCCAACGACACGACCACGCAGGGCGGCGCGAATCCGCGCCAGCGCGGCCGGACGAACAAATAGGAGGAAAGCAATGGTCGGCAAGAAGACGCACGAACAGCAACTGCGCGTGCTTCAGGGCCGCGAGAAAACGTCCAACGAAAGTAAGGATTTTGACGCCGAGGCGAAACTGCGCCGCTCGGAGGCTTTGAGAAAGGCCTATCGAAAAGGTGACAGCCTCGACACCGAGCACGCCGATGCGCGCGATGAAGACGATCGCAGCATGACACGCGGAAAGAACCAGGAAAGCCGGCACCACTAGGGTGCAGAGAGCCGAAGCGAAGACTTTTCGCGCCCATCCGAGACAATGAAAGGAGACGAACCATGGCTCACGCCAGTCGCAAGCATGTCGGAAAGCCGGACAAGGGCAAGGGTTCAGGCAGCGGCGCACAGACCAAACTGAAACGTGGCATTCTTGGTGAGAACGACGTCCTTTCCAATCGGGACAAGGCGCAGCATTCCGATGCGCGCGGCCTCGATGAAAGAGCCGTTAGAAACGAGCAATACCAGAACCACGCCGCAAACCGTCGTCCTGCGAAATGAGCGTGCGGGGCTACACGATCCGGGACGCTGGAGGCAATAAGTCGCGGTGCTTGAGAGCAGTCGCTTAGTGCGAGAGGTTATCGAGGCATCAATTTGCAGGGAAACTTGCCCTTGGCCATTGGTTCGCCGGAGGCTTCGTCCTATTTTGGAGAGCAAACGAATCGGCGGCGAAGAAGCATGCGGCAATATCTCGATCTCCTCGAACATGTGATGACAACGGGAACCGACCGCGGCGACCGCACGGGCACGGGCACGCGCTCGGTCTTCGGTTACCAGATGCGCTTCGACCTGTCTGAAGGCTTCCCGGTGCTGACCACCAAGAAGCTGCACCTGCGCTCGATCATCCACGAGCTCCTGTGGTTCCTCAAAGGCGAAACGAATATCGCTTATCTCAAGGAACACGGCGTCAGCATATGGGATGAGTGGGCGGACGAGAAAGGTGAACTCGGGCCGGTCTACGGCTACCAGTGGCGCTTCTGGCCGACACCCGAAGGCGGCCACATCGACCAGATCGCAGCCCTCGTCGAAGGCTTGAAGACCAATCCGAATTCCCGCCGCCACATCGTTTCGGCCTGGAATCCGGCGCTGGTCGACGAGATGGCACTGCCACCCTGCCATTGTCTGTTCCAGTTCTACGTGGCGGACGGCAAGCTTTCCTGCCAGCTTTACCAGCGCTCGGCCGACATCTTCATCGGCGTGCCCTTCAACATCGCCTCCTATGCGCTGCTGACTTTAATGGTTGCGCAGGTGACGGGACTGAAGCCCGGCGATTTTGTCCACACGCTCGGCGACGCCCATATCTATCACAACCACTTCGAACAGGCGCAGCTGCAACTGACGCGAACGCCGAAGCGGCTGCCGGAAATGCACATAAATCCGACGGTGAAGGATATATTTTCCTTTAAATTCGAGGACTTTACGCTCGTCGGCTACGAAGCGGATTCACATATCAATGCGCCGGTCGCGGTCTAGCTTGGGCGGGATGGAACCGCTTCCGGGCGCGGCGGCACGGATGCCCGGTTCAAGTGACGTATAGCGGTCCATATGTTCTGAAACGAAATACCGGAAGCTTCCTTCCGCGTTCCTCTGGGCGCGGGGACGGCGCTCCCGGAAAAGGCGCCGCGAGCCGGCGCAAGAGGGAGGGTTCGATGCTGACGCTCATCCATGCGCCGCTGTCGCGCTCGTCGCGCATCATTTGGCTGCTCGAGGAAATCGGCGCCGAATACGAGGTCCGCTATGTCAATATCCGTCGCTGGGATGGCTCGGGCGGGCCCGATGAGAATAATCCGCATCCGCACAAGCAGGTGCCGGCACTTCTGCACAACGGCGCGGTGATCTGGGAGTCGGCCGCCGTCGTGCAATATCTGACCGACCTTTACCCGAACTGCAGTCTCGGCCGGCCGCCGGGTCATCCCGAGCGCGGCGCCTATCTTTCCTGGCTCGCCTATTATGCCGGCGTCATCGAGCCGACGGCGCTTGCCCATATTTCCGGCGTAACGGTCAACAATCCGGCGCTCGCGCGACTCTACAGCGAAATGTGCGCCCATGTGATCGGTGTCCTCAGTCGCCAGACCTTTCTGCTCGGCGAGACCATGAGCGCGGCCGATCTGTTGCTGGCGAGCGCGCTTCAATGGATGCGCCAGATCCTGCCGGAAAGCGAGGTGATCGACCGCTACATTCGCGTGGTGACCGATCGGGCGGCCCTGCAGCGAGCGCGCGAAATCGACAGCAAGCCGAGTGGGTTCCATGACTGAAGCAAAGACTGACACAAGCGCTGAACCGAAGATCGTGATCGTCGTCGCTGTCGCGACCAACGGAGTGATCGGACGCGAGGGCGGCCTGCCGTGGCGACTCTCGACCGATCTCAGGCGCTTCAAGGCGCTGACGATCGGCAAGCCGGTCGTAATGGGACGGAAGACTTGGGCCTCGCTCGGGCGTCCGCTGCCGGGACGACCGAACATCGTCATCAGCCGCAATCGCGATTTCGAGGCGCAAGGTGCCGAGGTCGCCCCCTCGCTCGTGGCGGCGCTCGCGTTGGCGCGCAGCCATGCGGCCGCGAGCGGCGCAGACGAGGTCTGCATTATCGGCGGCGGGGAGATCTACCGCCAGTCGATCGGCGTCGCGGACGTGCTGCACGTGACGGAGGTACAGGCCGAGGTCGACGGCGACACGCGCTTCCCGGCGATCGATCCGGCGGTCTTCGAGAAGGTGTTCGAGGAAGAGTTGCCGCGCGGCGAGAAGGACAGCCATGCGATGCATTTCGTGACCTGGCGCCGGCGGGAAAGAGCGGAATGAGGAAAAGTGCGAAGCGGTTTTCCGCCCGCATTCCGCGTTGGGCAAAGAAGCCGGAATGAGGAAAAGTGCGAAGCGGTTTTCCGCCCGCATTCCGCGTTAGGCAAAGAAGCCGGAATGAGGAAAATGCGAGGCCGTTTTCGGCGCGCATGCGGCGCTCACCTGTTCGTGTAGCGTGTCGCCCAACTATTTTAACCCATTTACGGTGAAGTCGGCCGTATCGCGTTGAAAGCAATGCATGTGATACCTATAACGGTTTCACATCGTGACCGCCTGCTCGTGCCTGCGGGCGGTTGGCGAGAGAGTTTTCTTGAAGAGAGGTTTTGATGCCCTGGAGCAATCAGAATGGCGGCGGCGGCCCATGGGGCGGCGGCGGCAATCAAGGGCCATGGGGCCAGGGGCCCAATCGGCCGCGAGGCGGGAGAGGCGGCCCGCCAGATCTCGAGGAGATCATCCGGCGCGGTCAGGACCAATTGAAGAATGTGGTCCCGGGGGGCTTCAACGGCGGCGTCTTCGTCATCGTCGGCCTTTTGATCGTCGGTTTCATCCTGCTCAACTCGATCTACACGGTCCAGCCGGATGAACGCGGCGTCGAGATGCGCTTTGGCAGGCCGAAGGAAGAAATTTCGATGCCGGGCCTGCACTACCACTTCTGGCCCCTCGAAACCGTCGAGTTCGTCAAGGTCACGGAGCAGCAACAGAACATCGGCGGACGCGCCAGTGGCCAGTCCAGTGCCGGGCTGATGCTCTCCGGAGACCAGAACATCGTCAACGTGCAGTTCTCGGTACTGTTCTCAGTGACCGACCCGAAGGCTTACCTCTTCAACGTCGAGAACCCGTCCGACACGCTGCAGCGGGTGGCCGAAAGCGCCATGCGCGAGGTCGTCGGCCGGCGTCCGGCGCAGGATATTTTCCGCGACAATCGCCAGGCAATCGCCGCCGACGTGAAGAACACGATCCAGGCAACGATGGATAGCTATAGTGCCGGCGTTTCGGTAAACACCGTCGCGATCGAGGACGCCGCGCCTCCGCGTGAAGTCGCCGACGCCTTCGACGAGGTGCAGCGCGCCGAACAGGACGAAGACCGTTTCGTCGAGGAAGCCAACCAATACGCCAACCAGGTGCTCGGCAAGGCGCGCGGTCAGGGCGCACAGATCCGCGAAGAGGCGGCCGCCTACAAGGACCGTGTCGTCAAGGAAGCGCAGGGTGAGGCACGGCGCTTCATCTCGGTCTATGACGCCTATGCCAAGGCTCCGGACGTGACGCGCAGGCGGCTTTATCTCGAAACCATGCAGGATGTTTTCCGCAAGTCGAAGAAGGTCATTCTCGACGAGAAGAACGGGCAGGGCGTGCTGCCCTATCTGCCGCTCAACGAAATCGGCAGACCCGCGCAGTCGGGAGGTACCCAATGATAAACAATCGCAGTTCAATCATCCTAATTATCCTCGCGGCAGCGCTCGTCGTGATCTACTCGTCGGTCTTCGTGGTCAACGAGCGCCAGCAGGCGATCGTCGTGCGCTTCGGCGAGATCCGAGCCGTCAAGTCCGAGCCCGGCCTTTATTTCAAGCTTCCCTTCGCCTTCATGGACGCCGATCGCGTGCAATTTGTCGAGGACCAGGCGCTTCGCTTCGATCTCGACAATATCCGCGTGCAGGTCTCCGGCGGCAAGTTCTACGAGGTGGACGCTTTCGTGGTTTACAGGATCGCCGACGCCCGGCGCTTCCGCGAGACCGTTTCGGGCGACCGGGAATCGGCCGAGGCGCGGCTTCGGACCCGTCTCGACGCGTCGCTGCGCCGTGTCTACGGCCTGAGGGGGTTCGAGGCCGCCCTTTCGGACGAGCGCGCATCGATGATGCGCGAGGTGCGGACGGACCTCAAGGCCGATGCCGAATCGCTCGGCCTCAACATCGAGGACGTGCGCATCCGCCGGACAGACTTGACGCAGGAGGTTTCGCAGCAAACCTTCGAGAGGATGAAGGCGGAGCGTCTGGCCGAGGCCGAACTGATCCGCGCACGCGGTAACGAGGAGGGCCAGCGCCGCCGCGCGATCGCCGATCGCCAAGTGGTCGAAATCGTGGCGGAAGCCCAGCGTGATTCGGAAATCCTGCGAGGCGAGGGCGAAGCCGAGCGGGCCGGGATCTTTGCCGAAGCCTTCACGCGCGATCCGAGCTTCTTCGACTTCTACCGCTCGATGGCGGCCTATTCCCAGTCCATCGGTAACCCGGACACAACCGTGGTGCTCTCGCCGCATTCGGAATTCTTCCGTTATTTCAACAGCGCGAACGGTGCGGCGTTGCCACCGCCACCGACCGCGCCGGCGGCGCCTGCGACCGCAGATTGAGCGGGTGATGTCCGATTTCCTGATTGGGTTTGGGTTCTTCCTGATCATCGAGGGGCTGGTGTACGCACTGGCCCCTTTGGTTTTGGTGGAATTGGCGAAGCGTTTGCCGTATGTCCCGGAACATCAGCTCCGACTGGCCGGACTCGTTTCGGTGGCGGCCGGCGTCGGACTTGTATGGTTGGTTCGAGGATAGTGCGAAATGCCACATAAACTGCTGATCCGGCTGGTCGATGCCGAATATGCCATTACCCGTCTGAATGTCGGGTCCGCGATACCGGAGTGGCTGCCGGGGCCGGGTTTCTGGACGGTGTCCAGCTCTCGCGAGGAAATGACGCTGGTCTGTCGCGCCGCCCGCGTACCGTCGAGCGTGCAGAGCTCGCTTGGATGGCGCTGCTTCCGCATCGAGCAGCATTTCAGCTTCGACGTGCCGGGCGTCCTGTCTTCGGTGCTGCGGCCGCTTTCCGCAGCCGGCGTGGGCGTTTTCGCCAATTCGACCTTCAGCACCGATTATGTGTTCGTCGCGGGCTCCACCCTTGAAAAGGCGGTGCAGGCGCTCAAGGAGCATGGGCACGAGATCACCGGCTGAACGCGCGAAGGTGGCGCCGGTCGCAGGTGCCGGCGCTCTGCCTTCCTGGGAGCGGATCAGGAAATCGTGTTTGGACGCTTCGGAATTCCGCCGTATCTTCAAGGGAAGATCGCTTGTGTGCGAACCCGCGGCAGCGGCGTATCGTGCAGTTGAAGGGAATCGATCACGCCGCGATACCGGATTGCTAAAATCCATGGCCGGTGTGGTCCAAGAGGAATGATAGGAGCCTAGCGACTTGTCGACACGACCCGAATTCTTCCGCGGCTTGGTGCTTGCGGCCGCGACGGCACTGCTTCTGACCAACACGGCGCTCGCCGAGACGGCAACCTCACTGCCGGCGGCCGGACCGCCGTCCGTTGCCGACCTCGCCGAGGGACTGCTCGATGCGGTGGTCAACATTTCCATTTCCCAGAACGTCAAGAGCGATGATGATAACGCCCCGATGCCGCAGGTGCCGGAAGGGTCGCCGCATCAGGAATTCTTCGACGAATTCTTCAAGGGACAGGGCGGCGAGGGTAACCGACCGCGAACGGTCAACTCGCTTGGCTCCGGTTTCGTTATCGATCCGACCGGCTTCATCGTCACCAACAACCATGTCATCCAGGACGCAGATGACATCGAAATCAACTTCTCGGACGGCTCCAAGCTGAAGGCGAAGCTGGTTGGCATGGACACCAAGACCGATCTGGCGGTGCTGAAGGTCGAGCCGAAAAAGCCGCTCAAGGCCGTTTCCTTCGGCGACTCGCGCAAGATCCGGATCGGTGATTGGGTGATGGTGGTCGGCAATCCGTTCGGCCTCGGCGTGTCCGTTTCGGTCGGCGTCGTCTCGGCGCGCGGGCGCAACATCAATGCCGGCCCCTATGACAGCTTCATCCAGACCGACGCCGCGATCAACCGCGGCAATTCGGGCGGCCCGCTGTTCAACATGCGGGGCGAGGTGATCGGCATCAATACCGCGATCCTCTCTCAGACCGGCATGTCGGTCGGCATCGGTTTCGCCGTGCCAACGGAACTGGCAATGAACGTCGTCAATCAACTCAAGGAATTCGGCGAGACCCGGCGCGGTTGGCTCGGCGTTCGCATTCAGCCGGTCACCGACGATATTGCCGAAAGCCTGAAGATGGAGAGACCGCGCGGTGCGCTGGTCTCCGGTATCATCGAAGGCGGGCCGATCACCAAGGGCGAGATCAAGGCAGGCGATATCATCATCCGTTTCGATGGAACGGATGTCGCGGAGATCCGCGACCTGATGCGCGCCGTCGGCGAGAGCCCGGTCGGCAAGATGGTCGACGTGATCATCATTCGTGACGGCAAGGAGCAGACGGTTCGTGTCACGCTCGGCCGGCTCGAGGATGGCGAGCAACTTGCAAATGCGCCGGCGAAGGAGAACGGCGAAGGTGCCAAGCCGAATGAACCACCCGCAGCGCAGCTGCCGGCGAGCGACGTCGTACTCGGCATGAAGCTCGCAGTGCTCGACGCCGATCGCCGCAAGAGCTTCGGCATTGCCGATAGCGTCGAAGGCGTAGTGGTGACCGAGGTCCAGCCGAATTCGGCCGCAGCCGAGCGCCGGGTCGCAGCCGGCGACGTGATCGTCGAGATCGGCCAGGAGGCGATGGCCACGCCGGACGATGTTTCGACGAGAGTCGAGGAACTGAAGAACGATGGCCGCCGCAACGCGCTTCTGATGATCGCCAACAAGACCGGCGAGTTGCGATTCGTCACCGTGCAGATGGAGTAGGGCGCTCGGCATCGCGGCGATCGCGATCGGCTTTTCCGGATCAATCAAGCATGATCGCCGCGGATGCTCATGGGATTGCTGCTCGTTGGAAACTGGTTTTGGAACCATTGCCTTGAAAGGGATCGGTCCAGTCCAGTTGGCTCCCAGCCATGCCCTGCATCCAGCAAGCGATAGGTCAGGTCGGCCCCAGCCACATGGAATTGTTCCGCGATGACCGGCGCATCGCAGCGATCGCGGCGGTCGTCGTTCGCCCCTGCGAGAATCAGTACGGGGTATTCTTTTAGGTCTGGAAAAGGCGTTTGTGGATCCGGTGACTGCGGCCTCAGGAGAATTGCGCCGGACGTAAGGGCGCGTTGACGGCATACAACGGCGGCAGCGATGACAGCTCCGCTCGAATAGCCCGCGATAATCGGCGCCCGGGCCAAATCGTATTCTCTCGATATTGCGTCTATGAACGCGCAGAGGCTTGCCGCTCCATGCGTCAGTTCCTCAATGTTCAGACTCCGATCCGGGTTGCGCCTAAAGAACGTGAACCCATGCTCCGAGGCGATCGGGCCGCGGACGGCGAAACAGGTGGAACTTGGAGCAACGCACTCGGCGAAATCCGTCCAGTCTGTCTCTCTTCCATTGCTCCCATGAAGAAGAACAACTGGCGGCTCAGCCGAGCTTTTAACCGTAACCTCGAAATCAATACCTGCAGAATGCAGCATGGAAAGCACCCGAGTCCTACAGCGCCGCGCGTCATATCAGACGCGCAAAGGATGCTGTTGCACCATGAATTTACTGCATGTTCTAGCAGCTTTCGTTCATCGCAAAAGAGAGCGTCGCCGCGTCCGCTGTGCCGTGGGCTGAAAGGTCAGCAGTCGGACGGCTGCGAGAACGGCCTCGAAGATCTCGCGCATGATCCTATCCTCCTTTGGCACTCCAAGAATTGTATGGATGAGGCGCAAAACATTTGGCGCCTTTCATTCCGGGAATTTCAGCGCACTTGCCGCCCCTCCTCAAACGAGTTTACAGTCCGCTACGGATAACTTGAGGTTATGCATGAAACGCGGCCGCTTGCCCCTGACGGCGTTGCGGAGCTTCGAGGCGGCTGGGCGGCTCGGCAGCTTCACCGAGGCCGCGGCGGAGCTTTTCGTCTCCCAGGCGGCGATCAGCCGTCAGATCCGCGACCTCGAAGCCCTGATCGGCAAGCCACTGTTCGAGCGGCATCATCGCAGCGTCAGCCTGACCGCGGATGGCGAGACGCTGCTGACGGTACTGACGCATTCCTTCGACCGGATCGGCGACAGCCTCGATGCGCTCTCCGGTGCCAGGCGAGCCGGGACGCTGAAGGTGAGCGCCGAGCCCTCCTTCGCCGGTTGCTGGCTCGTCCCGCATCTCGCACAGTTTCAGGCGGAAAACCTCGAAGTCGACCTCGTCATCGACGCCGATCCCCGGCTCGTTGAATTCCGCGGCAATGAAGCCGAAGTTGCGATCCGGCACAGCACCAGGTTCACCTCATGGCCTCGAGTCGAGGCCCGGCATCTCGCCGACGTAGAGATGATCGCGGTCATGGCGCCATCACTCGCGCCTCGGGTGCTGCGCGAACCGTTGGATCTCTTGCGGTACGGCCTTCTGCACGAGGATACCCGGGGGCTCTGGGAGCAATGGTTCGCGGCTGCCGGCGCAGGAGAAGTGCGGGTCGAGCGCGGCGCCATCTTTGCCGACGGGGCACTCGTGCTTCAAGCGGCGCTCCGCGGCCACGGCGTCGCGCTCATGGATCGCGACCATGTGCGCGACGATCTCGACGCCGGGCGTCTCGTCCAGGCGTTTGACGTTTCCATTCCCTATGGTGCCTTCTGGCTGGTTGCGCGGCGGTTCGATGCGCTCTCCGAGCCCGCTAGACGTTTCGTCGCGTGGATCGAGCGCTGTTATCCCCGCCAGAAGGGCGCTTAACCCTGCGCCGGCACGCCGCGCGTCCACTCGTCCGCCGTGATCGCGTAAAGCACGTGGCGCTTCAGATGCGCATACGTGTCGGGGACGCGAGGGTGGTCGAAGTCGCGGCTCGGGTCCGGCCGCATGCCGAGCCGTTTCATCACGGCGGTGGAGCGGGTGTTCGCGGGCACGGCGAAGGAGACGATTTCGCCGAGGTTCCGTTCGGTAAAGCCGTAGTCGAGGAGGGCCGCTGCCGCCTCGGTCACGTACCCGTTGCCCCAGAAGGGCAGGGCGAGCCGCCAGCCGATCTCGATCGTGCCGTTCGGCAGATGCGGCTCCAGATCGGTGAGCGCCAGGCCGCAGAAGCCGATCGGCATGTCGCTGTCGCGCAATGCGAGCGCGAAGAAGCCGAAGCCGGTTTCACTGATGCCGCGGCCGATGCGATCGAACAGCGCATCGGATTCCGCGCGGTTGCGGCGGAAGGCGAAGAATTCCATGACCTTCGGATCGCTGTTGATCTCGGCAAAGAGGTCGCGATCGGTCTCGTTCCAGCCGCGAATGCGCAGCCTGTCGGTTTCTCGGATAATCACGTCACGAAATCCGTCTTGCGGTAACCCTGGAGGTAGAGAAGGGCCGTCAGGTCGCCGTGGTCGATGCGGATCTTCGCCTGTTCTGCGACCACGGGTTTCGCATGCAGCGCGACGCCGCTGCCGGCAAGCTGCAGCATGCCGAGGTCGTTGGCGCCATCGCCGACGGCGATCACCTCGGCGGTCGAAATGCCGAGCCTGCCCGAGATGTCGATGAGCGCGTCGACCTTGGCCTGCTTGCCGAGGATCGGGTGGGCGACCTCGCCGGTCAGCATGCCGTCCTTCTCGATCAGCACATTGGCGCGGTTCTCGTCAAAGCCGAGTTTCGCCGCAATCGGCCCGGTGAAGACGGTGAAGCCGCCAGAGACGAGGGCGGTATAGTGGCCCTTGCCCTTCATGGTCGCGATCAGTTCTCGGCCGCCTGGCGTCAGCGTGATGCGCTTTGCGATCACGTCCTCGATGACCCTGCCGGGCAGACCCTTCAAGAGCGCCACGCGTTCGATCAGCGCCGGCTCGAAGGCGATTTCGCCGTTCATGGCGCGGGCGGTGATCGCGGCAACCTTTTCCTTGAGGCCCACTTCGGCGGCAAGCTCGTCGATGCACTCCTGGCCGATCATCGTCGAATCCATGTCGGCGATCAGGAACTTCTTGCGGCGGCTCTCGGCATCCTGCACCGCGACGTCGATCGGAAAGCCGTTTACCTCTGCGCGCAGCCGCATCTCGGCGGCGCCCGGATCGGTTCCGTCTATAAGCGCGATGTCGCAGGCGACGCCGTCCGCCAACCAATAGACCCCGGATGCCTTTACGGCGCTCGCCGCCGCTTCCGCCAGCTCAGGCGTCAGAACAGGATTTGACGGATTGGCGATAAGCGTGGCAACGAGAGCCATGATCAAGAACCTTGAAAGAGACACGGACGCGATCCTGATAACCGGGCCGACCGCCAGCGGCAAGTCCGCGCTTGCGGTGGAACTCGCGCGTCGGCACGGCGGCGTGGTGATCAACGCCGACAGCATGCAGGTCTACGACACGCTGAAGATCCTGACCGCGCGGCCGGACGAGGCGGAGATGGGCGGGATAGAGCATTTTCTCTATGGCCATGTGCCGGCCGGACAGGCCTATTCGACCGGCGCTTGGCTGCGCGAGGCGGAGGCGCTGGTTCAGCAGTTGCGCGAAGAGGGGCGATTGCCCGTCTTCGTCGGCGGCACCGGGCTCTATTTCAAGGCATTGACAGGCGGGCTTTCCGATATGCCGGAGATACCGGCAACGATCCGCGATCCACTGCGCGCGCGGCTGAAGGAGGAGGGGGCGGAGGCGCTCCATGCGGAGCTTGCCGCGCGAGACCCGCAAACCGCCATGCAATTGCGGCCGGGCGACGGACAGCGGATCGTTCGCGCGCTCGAGGTGATCGAAGCGACCGGCAAGCCGATCCATCTCTTCCAGCAGAGCCGCGGCCCTATGATCATCGATCCCGACAAGGCACAGAAAATCGTCGTGCTCCCGGATCGCGCCCTCCTGCACAGCCGCATCGACCGGCGTTTCGAGACCATGCTTGAACGCGGGGCAGTCGACGAGGTGCGGGCGCTGCTGGCGCTCGACCTCTCGCCCGACATGCCGGTGATGAAGGCGATCGGCGTCCAGCAGATTGCCGCGATGCTAAGAGGCGAGATTGGGGAGGCCGAGGTGATTGCGACTGGGGCGGCCGCGACGCGGCAATATTCCAAGCGTCAGATGACTTGGTTCCGCAACCAACTCGACGAAAGCTGGCAGCGGATAGAGGGACCCGACGCCGTGATTTGATGCGCGGCGCCAGACCGACGTGGAAATGACTCGCATCCTCCCCGGATTGAGCGCTTAACTGGTGGCCCGGGATTTTTGACGGAGGAGGCGAACCATGGCGATGTATCTCACGCGCTTCAGTTACACGCCCCAGACGTGGGCACGCATGATCGAAAACCCGGAGGACCGACGCAAGGCCGCCAGTTCCTACATCGAGTCGGTAGGCGGAAAGCTGCACGGCTTTTGGTATGCCTTCGGCGAGCACGATGGCTGGAATCTTTGGGAGGCACCGGACAACGTGTCGATGGCATCTGTCGTGCTTGCCATTGGCGCAGGAGGTGCGCTCAGTTCGTGCGAGACCACCGTTCTCCTCAGTGTCGAAGAGACGATGGAAGCCCTTGGAAGGGCGAAATCGATCCAGTATCGATCGCCGGGAACTTAGAGCCCTGAAGGGCTCTAGGGGGCGGCCTGCCGTATCAGGGAATGTTGAGTAATCGCCCAAGATTGACCTTGACATGGCGGGGGTAAGCGCGTACCCAAAAGATAAACCAAATGGTTAAATGTTTTTGATGCCGCCACGCACAGAAGATAGAGCCGACCAGCAGCTGGATCAGGTTTTTCATGCGCTGTCCGACAGGACGCGTCGGAGCCTCATGGCGCGGCTGGCCCATGGCGAAGCTTCCGTATCGGAATTGGCGGCACCGTTCGACATGTCGCTGCCGGCGGTTTCCAAGCACCTCGTCGTGCTGGAAAAGGCCGGTCTGCTTCGCCGCAGGATAGATGGCCGGGTTCATTATTGTTCGCTGAGTCCCGAGGCGCTGGAGGATGCTTCGGACTGGATCGCCTTCTATCAGCAGTTCTGGAAACAGAGGCTCAATAGCCTGGCCAAATGGCTCGCCAAAGAAGAAGGCGCCACCGAACCGAACGACCCCGAGGAGACGACATGAAAGAGCTGAGAATACAAGAAATATTGGAAGCTCCGGCAGCGCGTGTGTTTGCCGCCTGGTGCGACGTCGACAAGATCCGGGAATGGTTTGCGCCGGGCGAGATGACCGTGCCGGAGGTGGTTGCCGACATCAAGCCAGGCGGACGCTATCGCATCGTCATGCAGGAGCCGGACGGCAGGCAGCACATCGTCGGCGGCGAATATCGCGAGGTCGTGCCAAACGAGCGTTTGCGCTTCAGTTGGCAGTGGGAGGGCAGGCCGGACGTCACCGAAGTCAATGTCATCTTGCGAGCACTTGACGACCGGCGCACCGAATTGACGCTGATCCATACGGAATTCGCGACCGCGGAAGCGCGCGACGAACACGGCAAGGGCTGGGCCGGGTGCCTCGCCAATCTGCGCCGCTATCTGCTTGAGGATTCCTGAAAGCGGGGGTCCATAGCGCCTGCGTCCTTCAGGCGCACCACGATTGCTGTGGCACTTTGAATTGCTGCATTCGCGTTTGTCCTTAGATCAGCTTCGGCGGACGGGACGCGCGGCACTTGCGACGGCCTGATAGCCGGTTCACGAAGGGAGAGAAACAATGAAACTCTATTACCACCCGCTTTCCACCTATTCGCAAAAGACGCTGATCGCCTTCCATGAAAAGGGAATCGCTTTCGAGCCGGAACTGGTGACGCTGATGACGCCGGAAGGCCGGGCGGCGTACACGGCCATCTACCCGCTCTGCAAGATCCCGCTGCTCAAGCCGAGCGATGACTGGATGGTCCCGGAATCAAGCATCATCATCGAGTATCTGGAAGACAAGTTCCCCGGAACACCGCGTCTCATCCCGGTTGCCGGCGGTGACACGACGCGCCAGGTTCGCTTCATGGATCGCATGGCCGATCTTTACCTCAACGATCCAGTACGCGAACTGACACTTCAGAAGGTCGGATTCAGGGCGCCGGACGAGGAGGCCGCCGCTGTCGCCCGCAACACGATCAGGGTCACCTATGATCATCTCGACAAGCGTCTGTCGGGGCAAGAGTGGCTCTGCGGCGAGTTTTCAATGGCTGACTGCGCGGCGATTCCGCCATTGTTCTACGCGCAGATCGTCGCACCGTTCGCCGATCGCCCGCATCTGCAACGCTATTGGGAGCGGGCTCAACGAAGGCCCTCCTATGCGCGCGTGATGCAAGAATTCGTGCCGATCTGGGAGGACATGCAGGCTGGCTCCGCAGCGGCGGAATAGGCACGAGCCACCGAGCCTCAAAGGTTCGCCTTCAACGCGACGCGGTGGAGGCGGGCAACGGAACCTCAGCCAATGCCGTGTTCCTTCAGCACGGCTTCCTCATCGCCGCTGATCCAACCGAAGATCTTCGGCTCGTCGTTGCGTACCTGGACCAGATAGTGGACCTCGAAATCGATGGTGACGTCCGGGCTGTCCTCAACGTCGTAGGTGGAGCGCCAGTCGACCCTGACGAGAAAATGCTGGTTATCGATCGGCGTGATCGTGGTCTTGCGGATCTTCAACTCCTTGGTGCCGATCGCGCGATACCGGGCATAGCCCCTCGCCATCGAAACCTTCAGGCTGTCGTCGTTCTTGCCGGCAAGCACGCCCGCAGGCGAGGCGGCGATGAATTCCGAGGCGAAAGCGAAGGTCGTCTCGCCGACGTCCATTTCGTCGGCAAGCACGCGATTGGCCATGGTTTCGTATCGCGCGAAGAAGCGGCGGAGGATCTCTTCCATGATTCCGGTCCTGAATTTTTTCGAACAGTTTGAATGAAAACGCACGCCCGTGCCGCGCGGTTCCTATGACGTGCCGGCAGTGCCAGCCGTTCAGCCAATCGCCGCCTGCTGGTGCTGCACAAGTTTCCAGCCCACCCCGGTATCGCAATAGGTCGAGGTGCAGTAAGCGGCGTAGGGCTTCCTATCCGCGCGATGACCTTCGGCGCGATACGCGAGAACCAAGCAGCCATGTGCCGGGCGGCCGATTGTTCTATCGGTCATGACCACGCGATCCCATCGCGGCGCGCCCTCCAGGCTGTCGATGATCGAGGGTCCCTGCATGAGGCCTACCGGAGCAGGAAACGCCATGATGCATTGCTTATCGAGCAGCTTCCGATAAGTGTCCGGGCCTTCGAGCCAAAGCCTTTGTTCCGTCTCCCAAGCGTGAGCGTCGTCCATGGGCTCCTCCGTTGGTTCCTGCGGCCTCCACCCCAACGCTCGAGCAGGCGCAAGGATCCAAGCGCCGCCGCCTATCGCAGGTTCAACTGCCAGGAGACGCCGTATCGGTCGCAGACCCAGGCGAATTGTCGGCTGAAGCCGTAGTTGGCGAGCGGCATCAGGACCGCGCCACCCTCCGCAAGCGCCGAGGCAAGGTGTTCGAGTTCGCTTTCGCTGTCGCAGTCGACGAACAGCGAGAAGGCGGGTCTGAAGTCGAATTCATGTTTCACCGGACTGTCGATGCAGAGGATAGTTTCGCCGGCGATCGACAGTTGCGCCTGCATGACGGAGCCCTCGGCGCCAGCCTCGCCCGGCCCATAGCGATCGATGCTGATGATCTTCGCGCCGGAGAACAGCGACAGATAGAGGTTCATCGCCGCTTCGGCTTCGCCCTGGAACATCAGAAAGGGTCTGACGCGATTGACCATGAAGGGTCTCCCACCACTGCCTACGCCGGGCTGTCGGCGACGGTGTATTCAAAGAAGAGGTCGGTCTCGATCCACTTGAATTTTTGCCACTCGTCTGCGCTGATGTCATCGGGTTTTGCAACATGGTCGACATCGCTGCGGAAGACGCGACCGCGGGCCTTTTGCATGAGCCTCTCCTCGATGAAGCGGAGCGGGTGCTCCCACGGCCTGTCCTTGTGCGCCGCCCAGGGTGTATTGGCCGGGATCATCGCCACGAATTCGTCCTGGACGGCGTTGCTTGCCAGCCAGGAAAGGTTGGCATAGTCCGCCCCCACGCTGCCGTCGAGCGTGGCGTTGTGGCTGCCGTGATGACCGACCTTGTAAAGGACCGTGCGGCTGAGAAGATCACGGGCCGTGATGAGCCTGCCATCGATGGTCCATCTGAGCGGCGCCCAGGAGATCCAGTTTCCGCGCTGGGCGTCGCCGGTGAAGAGCAGCACCTTGCCGGTTCCGGGGAGTTCGATCGCGATGACGAGGCTCGTGTTGTTCACCTCGTCATTCAGCCTCAAGGCCAGCGTTTCCGCGCTCTCAAGCCAGTCGTTGTCGATCTGCCGCCACGCCTCGGCGGAACCCCGTTTGCCCTTGACGCCATAGTGGTCGGCAAAAAAGGCCTTCAGAAATGCGTCATGGCCCCGTTCGACGTCCTTGCGCGAAATGCCGAAGCGCGGGTCGAAGCTGCGGCTGGCGTTTTCCGGGCCGCCGTCGAGCGTGGCGGCGAGCAGGCTCAACGTCGCCCCGTCGGTCGACAGCCTGAATTCCTCCTCGCCCTGCGGCTCCAGCGAAAGCAGCAGCTCGACATCGCGCGGCGGTCCGAGCGCGTAGACTCGCACGCCCTCGACGCCCGGCAGTCGATAGGGATCGTGGTCGGGCCGCAGGAAAACAGGATCGCCGGCGATACGTCCGCGCAGATATTTGATGGCGCGCTTGTTGGTGATCCCTTCGATGGCAAGCGCGCCCTGCCTTCGAGCAGAGAGTGCCGGGTGGCGCCGCCTGATCTCTTTCAGCCGTTCGCGAAGCTCGTCGGCGGCATCTTCTCCCGTCTCGAAGGAGAGGAGATCGCGCAGCATCGTGCGGTTCGGCGAATGGACGCCGAAGCCCGCACGCTCGAGCCGCTCGTCGGCGCCCATCAGCGCGAGCAGCGTGTCGTGGAAGCGCTCGCGCAGGCTGTTGGCAAACGGATCCTCGCCGTCCTCAGTCCATGCCAGCCAGAGCGCGCCGATCTCGATCGGGTCGAAGCATGGTTTTCTCGTCGCGGGGTCCTTCGCCGCAAAGCCGTTGACATGATCCATGTGCTCATGGGTCACCAGCACGACGTCTAATCGGTTGCCGGTCGCTTCGGCGATGTCGGCGATCACCTTGTCGATCGTCTGCTCGGGTTTGATCTCGGAGTTCGTCCACAGGCCGCAGTCGATCAGCACGTAGCAAGCGCTGCCGTCCGTCTTGCGCATCGCCAGAAGAAAACAATCGCCGTGGCCCTGTCGGTACATGCGTACCGTGACGCCGGACTCGGGTGCCTGCATCCTGGGCATAGGCTCCCTCCTAGCTTCCCTGCCGGTGAAGATGGGCGAAAATCTCCGGTCGAACGGGCTTGCTCGCGCCGGCGGTGAAGGCATTTTCCCGGCTCCGCGCCTGCCTGGTCAGGTATGCGCGCATTCTTTCGAGCTCCGTGTCGTCGCAAATGTCGCCGGGTGTGCGGATGACCCTTCGGATCTCGAAGGTCTCCCCATCGATGAGCAGGGTGCAGCCACGGCGAAAATAGAAATCGAAGGGTCCCCTTGGCGGCTTGCCCTTGTCCGCCGCCTCCTGCTTCTTGGGATCGAGGTAACCGTGGCGGGTTTGCGTCAGTTCGACGACATATTCGCGCTCGATCTGGTCGCGGTTGCCGCGGCGTGCGGCCATGCGAACGCTGTGCACTTCGATGGCCGGACCGGTAACGATCTTGCTGCGCCGGACTGTCGCCGGTGCGTCGGCATCCGTCCGGATGCGGATGATATCGCGAAGCGGCGCATTCTTGGCCTCGGTGATGAGCCCCCAGAACAACCGCCCGTAGAGGTCGCGCGCGAGCCATTCGACCTTCCGGTCGGCCTCGAGGCCGAGCTCAAGGAGATTGCGTCCGAGGATTTCCCGGAGCGACGATCTCGACCTCTTGGCAGTCTGCGGGAGGCGGTTGCCCATCACCTTGTTCAACTCGTCGTAGATTTCCTGTGCGGTGCGGTCCAGGCCGTCCAGGAATTTCTGGCCCTCGCTGTCGTGAAAGTCGCTGCGGGTCTTGAGTTCGTCGATCATTTCAAGCGGGCGCGAAAGCAGATAGGCAATATCACCTTTGAGATCGCTCAGGCTGGGAAAGGCGGCTTTGTAATCGGCGGCTGCTTCGCCCATCGCCGGCCAGAGCAGCGTCTGGACGGAGACGATCGGCATGTCGCGCGGAACGACGCCCCAGGCGAGGAATGCCTCCATCACCGCGACGCGATAATTGTGCTCGTCCTCGGGGTAGAGATCGCGGTCGGCGGTCATGATCGCGCGGAGGTAGTCGCCGAAGGTGACGTCGACGGGCGGGCAGTAGTCGAGCGCGCGGATGCACATCTGCAGGATGTGCCGGGCGGATTTCGACGCTTCCTTCGCCAGCCGGTTGACAAGGTCGGGATGCAGCGCCCCTGCCGGCAGAATGCCCGTACCGCTTGACGCGATGCGCAGCAGGTCGGATATGCGCGCGCGATAGATCGATAGAAACGCGCGGAACACGGCGGCCACCAGAATGGCGCCGCGGTCATGCACTTCCTCCGTCTCGCGCAGAAGCTTCGGATTGGGCTCGTGCGCCCGCCAGACGCCGTCCTTCCAGCCGCCGAGCGCGTCGCGCAGCGCCGTCCCGCGGCCGAGAACCTGGCCGAATTCCTGGGCGAGCTGGCCGAGGAGGTTCTGGCTTTCAAGGTCGCCGCGCGTGCGGGCGATCTGGTCCTTCAATACGTCCGGATAGGAGAAATGCTGGAAGATCGCGACGATGTCCGCGAAAGCCTCGTGCAGCGCGAGCACGTCCGGATTGGTCGCCTCGCTGAAGCGGGGATGCATGCCGTCGAGCAGCGCGTGCGATGTTTCATGGGCGATGATGTCGTGGGAAAGACACGTGAATATGATGGTGCCGGCAGGCGCTGCCGATTGACCTTCGCCGGCCGCAAAATAGCCGAAGAGCAAGGCCTTTTTCTCGGGGCTGTAATAGGCATTGGCGTCACGCAGCGCATGCGGATAGATGCGCAGGCGCTGGACATATTGCGGATTGATCCACTGGCCTTTCTCGTCGCGGTCGCGCGGTGCCCAGAGCGCGACACGGCCGAGCGCGCTTTCGAAATTGACGATGGTGTTCATCGCCACGGCATAGGTCATTTGCTGGTGGAATTGCGGGTTCCATTCCGCAGGTCTGAGGCCATTGTCGGCAAGCAGGCTCGGATCGTGCAGGTTGACGGGCCTATAGATGAGATCGAGCGACGGATCGAAGTCGATGACCTCGACATATTCGCCAACGGGACCGACGAATGGGACGCCGGGATCGAGCTTGTCCATCTCCCAGGGGATCGAAACGATCACTTCGTTGAGCGGCAGCGTTTCGTGTCGCCGCCCCATGCTTGGGTCGAAGGCGAAGATGCGGAGCTTGCGCGGAGGCATGGTCGACAAAACGGACATCTGCTCCTCCCGGGATTGCCGCCGCTATCTGTTGTCCAGTCGATGCATTCCTTGAAGTTCGATCGCCTTGATATTGCAACAGGAAGGATTCGTCCGCGTGACAGGAATGTCAACTCACGATTGCAAGCGCGAAGCGCGATTTGCCGAAGAGGAGTCGATCACGGCGCGGACGTGCGACCCTATTTGCGGATGAGGCTGCCGAGCGGGCGTTTGAGCAGGCTTTCGCGCAGCGACGAGCCCTCCCGGCGGGGCTCGGTTGTCGGCTGCGCGAGGCGCGGATCCGGGGCATGGGGTCTCGGACTGCCGTCCCGTTCAGCGTGACCGGAGAGGATCTGCTCGCGGATCTGGTTGAAGCGCTCGAGCTGCGGGTTGACCGGCTCCGGGCGCGGAAGCATGTCCGGCCGGTAAGGCTCGAACGCCGGCTCCTGCCAGGCGTCGGCCTCGGATGGCAGGTCGGCGCCGTGGGCGACTTCCTCAATGGGCTCATCGTCCTCAAAGGTCGACGCCTTGGTGCTTTGCGCTGCCAGATAGCTCTGCTGGAAGTTTGAAATGTCCGGCCCGGAGATCGCCCGCATCCGGCTCACGATCGAACGCAGGTCGACGCTCGGCGGAGCGTCCTCGTCCGCCTTGTCGGTGATGCCGTGGGCACGCGGAAGGTGCCGGTCCTCGACGCGGGTGAAGCGCATGCGCATCGGCACAGCGACCGCCTCACCGAAGGCGATGGCCTCGCCGTTGCCGATCGAGGAGATGAAGCTGGTGGTGGAGATCGACGAATTCGAGATCGCCGAGCGGATGATCTCCTGGTCGCGATCGTTGGCAAGACGCATGGCGAAGACGGTGGAGCATTGCGACAGGATCGTGGGGTCGAGTTCACCCGGGCGCTGCGTGATGATGCCGAGCGAAACGCCGTATTTGCGGCCTTCCTTGGCGATGCGCGCGATCGCCTGACGGGTCGGCAGGAAGCCGAGCGAGGCATCGGCCGGTACGTAGCGGTGCGCCTCTTCGCAGACAACCAGCATGTGGATGCCGCCGTCGCTCCAGAGCCCGATTTCGAAGGCCATGCGGCAGAGCACCGAGGCGACCGAATTGACGACTTCCGAAGGGATGCCTGCGAGTTCGAAAGTGGCGATCGGCCTGCCTTCGCCGGGGATGCGGAAGATCTTGGCGATCGTGTCCTGGATCGTGTCGGTGATCGTGTTCGACGAGAACATGAAGTGGTAGCGCGGATCGTTGATCGCGGAGACGATCTTGATCTTGAGCGAGCGCAGGTGTGGTTTGTCCGTGCGGCCCTCCAGCCGGCCGATGCGCTCGTCGATCATCGCCAGAAGATCGGCGATGCGATAGGGCACCGGCGTATCGGCGGTGATCGAACTCTTTTCATTCTGCCGGCGCACCAGTCCGGACTCGCCGCCCTTGAACGCCTTTTTCGCGTCCGGAATGACATCGCGCAGGATGTCGAGTTCTTCCGGCACGGGCGGGCGGCCGCGGAAAATGACTTCAGCGAATTCTTCCAGCCGGAAGAGCCAAAAGGGGAGGTCGAGCGTATCCGTGTCGATGACGACCGCATGCTCCGGGAAGGCGGCGGCGAACTCGTTGTGCGGGTCGAGGATCAGCACACGCAGCTTCGGGTCGGCGGCAATCGCCTTGTGGAGAAGCAGCGTGACGGCGGTCGACTTGCCGACGCCCGTCGTTCCGACAATGGCAAAGTGCTTGGCGAGCATCGACGGCACATGGATCGTGGCGTCGAGGCTCTCGTCCTGGGTCAGCTTACCGATGACGCAACTGTCCGTCTGGGTCGACTCGTAGATGCGGGCAAGGTCGGTAGCGCGGATGCGATGGGCGATCGCGCCGAGGTAGGGATATTGGCTGATGCCGGTCGAGAACGATTCGCGACCGTCCGGGTCGGTGTGGACCTCGCCCATCAGCTCGACCTCGATGCGGAAGGTGTTGTTTGTCTGTTCGCCCCATTCGCTGGCGACAGTCTGCATGGCGTAGACGAGCGCCACGACGCGGTTGGCGCCGACGGAAATGGAAATCAGACGACCGACCGACCAGAGCTCGGTCAGCGAGGTTTCGCCACTTTCGGCAATCGCGGCGATTGTTGCGCGCGAGCCCGTGCAGCCAACGACACGACCGAGGAAACGATTACCGGGTTTAAGGGTGTCACGGCGATCCTCTCCGGCACCGACCGAGGAATGAAGATCACTATCGAGCAATTCAGCACCTCTCGCGACGAATAGCTCGATAGATTAGCGGAGGGGATTTAATAAGTGGTTTCGCGCTCTTATCGAAATGTGCCGCTTTTTCTTCGCCTCTTGCGCGCAGCCGGAAAAGGCGTTGACGGGCAGGATTTTTCTGTTTATCAAATCGCCCCATGAAAAATTTCGCGGTTATTCTTGTGGTGGGACGGCGCATGGGCAGGATGGTGTAACCATCCGGCAGTAGCCACCCATGCGCTGAACGAGGCTCCTGAAGGGGCCTTTTTTTATGCCCTGAGAAAAGCTAATCACACCCAAACCTTGAAAAGGGACGGAAGCAGGCCAATGAGCGGAACAGAAAACCAGATGACGGGCGCGGAGATCGTTCTCCAGGCACTGAAGGACAATGGCGTCAAGCATATCTTCGGCTATCCCGGCGGTGCCGTGCTTCCGATCTATGACGAGATCTTCCAGCAGGAAGAGATCGAGCACATTCTTGTCCGCCACGAGCAGGGCGCCGGTCACATGGCCGAGGGCTATGCCCGCTCCACCGGCAAGGTCGGCGTCATGCTCGTCACCTCAGGCCCAGGCGCGACCAACGCGGTCACGCCGCTCCAGGACGCGCTGATGGATTCGATCCCGCTCGTCTGCATCTCCGGCCAGGTTCCGACCCCGCTGATCGGGTCGGATGCCTTCCAGGAATGCGACACTGTCGGCATCACCCGGCCCTGCACCAAGCACAACTGGCTGGTCAAGGATGTCAACGATCTCGCCCGCATCATCCACGAGGCCTTCCGCGTCGCGCAGTCCGGCCGTCCCGGCCCGGTCGTCGTCGATGTTCCGAAGGACATCCAGTTCGCGACCGGCACCTATACGCCGCCTTCGGCCGTCCCGACCCAGAAGAGCTACCAGCCGAAGACGCAGGGCGATCTGAAGAAGATCGAGGAAGCGGTCGAGTTGATGAAGACGGCGCGCCGGCCGATCATCTATTCCGGCGGCGGCGTCATCAATTCCGGCCCGCAGGCCTCGCATTTCCTGCGCGAGCTGGTGGAACTCACCAGCTTCCCGATCACCTCGACGCTGATGGGCCTCGGCGCCTACCCGGCCTCCGGCAAGAACTGGCTCGGCATGCTCGGCATGCACGGCACCTACGAAGCCAACATGGCCATGCACGACTGCGACGTGATGATCTGCATCGGCGCCCGTTTCGACGACCGTATCACCGGCCGCCTCAACGCGTTTTCACCGAACTCGAAGAAGATCCACATCGACATCGACCCGTCCTCGATCAACAAGAACGTCCGCGTCGATATTCCGATCCTCGGCGATGTCGCGACGGTACTCGAGGACATGGTCCGCCTGTGGCGCGCCGCGGCGAAGACCGTAGACAAAACGCGGCTCGAGGACTGGTGGACCAACATCGCCAAGTGGCGGGCGCGCAATTCGCTGGCCTATAAGCCGAGCGACGACGTCATCATGCCGCAATATGCGATCCAGCGGCTTTACGAGCTGACCAAGCACCGCGACACCTACATCACCACCGAAGTCGGCCAGCACCAGATGTGGGCGGCGCAGTTCTTCGGCTTCGAGCAGCCGAACCGCTGGATGACTTCGGGCGGCCTCGGCACCATGGGCTACGGCTTCCCGGCCGCCATCGGCGTCCAGGTCGCGCATCCGGACAGCCTCGTCATCGACATCGCCGGCGACGCCTCGATCCAGATGTGCATCCAGGAGATGTCCTGCGCGGTCCAGTACGGGCTGCCGGTCAAGATCTTCATCCTCAACAACCAGTACATGGGCATGGTCCGGCAGTGGCAGCAGCTGCTTCACGGCAACCGCTTGTCGCACTCCTACACGGAAGCGATGCCGGACTTCGTCAAGCTCGCCGAAGCCTATGGCGGCGTCGGCATCCGCTGCGAAAAGCCCGGCGAACTGGACGATGCGATCCGCCAGATGATCGACACGCCGCAGCCGGTCATCTTCGATTGCCGCGTCGCCAACCTTGCCAACTGCTTCCCGATGATCCCCTCGGGCAAGGCGCACAACGAAATGCTGTTGCCCGACGAGGCGACGGACGAGGCGGTCGCCAATGCGATCGACGCCAAGGGCCGCCAGCTCGTCTGATGAAAAGGTAGGAAAGAATAAAATGAGTGCACATCTTCAGCCCACGGGCTCTGCCTATTTCATCGCCAAGGAGACGGAGCTTGCGGAAACGCATACGCTCTCAGTTCTGGTCGACAACGAGCCGGGCGTGCTCGCCCGTGTCATCGGCCTTTTCTCCGGCCGCGGCTACAACATCGAGAGCCTGACGGTTTCCGAGACCGAACACGAGGCGCATCTGTCGCGCATCACCATCGTTACGCGCGGCACGCCGCATGTGCTCGAGCAGATCAAGCACCAGCTCGAACGGCTGGTGCCCGTGCATCGCGTCGTCGACCTCACGGTTCGCGCCGCCGCCCTCGGCCACGATCGGCCGATCGAGCGGGAGCTGGCGCTCGTCAAGGTGCATGGGTCGGGTGAGCACCGCGTGGAGGCGCTGCGGCTCGCGGATGCTTTCCGGGCCTCGGTCATCGACGCCAATATCGAGCACTTCGTCTTCGAGATCACCGGCAAGCCGTCGAAGATCGAGCAGTTCATCGCCATCATGAAGCCGCTCGGCCTGATCGAGGTCTGCCGCACCGGCATCGCCGCGATGAACCGCGGTCCCCAAGGGATGTGAGCGCCCTCTAACAGGATGCCCTCAGTGCGGATGCTTACCACCCCCCTCTGAACTGCCGGCCATCTCCCCCACAAGGGGGGAGATCACATGTGGCGCGCCCGGCATCTATCAGGGGAGGCCTGCAGGTGGCGCCACGTCTTTTGGTTGGGGCGATGGACTTGCCGCGGGTCGATCTCCCCCTTGTGGGGGAGATGGCCGGCAGGCCAGAGGGGGGTAGAGCTTGCCCCATCATTCCATTCCCATCGTTCCATTCTCTGCCCGAATACTGTAACGGCCGTAGGCCGCCCGAGATCAAATAACCTCCAGCCGCGTCTTCCTCCTTGGCGGAGGGAAGAGCCGGTCGAGCTCGGCGAGCTCTTCCGCCGTGAAGTGAATATCCATCGCGTCGCGGTTTTCGCGGGCGCGTTCGGCCGAGCCTGTCTTCGGGATCGAGATGACGCCCGGGCGGCTCCTGAGGAAGGCGAGCGCCACTTGCGCCGGTGTCGCCTGATGCGCCTTGGCGATGTGGATCAGGTCGGCGTTGTGAAGCAGCCGGCCCTCGTCGAGCGGCGAATACGCCATGACCGGCACGCCGCGGTCGCGGCACCAGGGCAGGAGATCGTATTCGATGCCGCGGCGGGCGAGGTTGTAGAGCACCTGGTTGGCCGCGACATTCCGGCCGTCCGGCACGCTTTCCAGTTCCTCCATATCATCGAGATCGAAGTTCGAAACGCCCCAGGCGGCGATCTTGCCGGCCGCCTTCAGCGTCTCGAAGGCGGCGACGGTTTCGGCGAGCGGGTATCCGCCGCGCCAATGCAGAAGATAGAGATCGATCCGGTCGGTACCGAGACATTTGAGGCTGCGTTCACAGGCGGCAATGGTGCCGGAACGGCTGGCATTGGAGGGCAGTACCTTGCTGACGAGAAAGACTTCGTCGCGCCGGCCTTTGATCGCCTCGCCGACGATGCGCTCGGCGCCGCCGTCGCCGTACATTTCTGCCGTGTCGATCAGCGTCATGCCAAGGTCGAGCCCGGCCTGCAGGCTGCGGATATCCTCCGCCGCCCTTGCGCGGTTCTCGCCCATGCGCCAGGTGCCTTGGCCAAGGACTGGAACTGTGCGGCCGTCAGGAAAGGTGATGGTCGGGATCGGATCGTGCATCGGAATTCGTCCTGATGTTAGCTCGACACGCCAAGATTAAGATCCGATGCAAGAAAGTCCATAATGACAAACGTGGCTATCATCGCGGGAGCACGTCTGCGTTCGTACCGCTGCATTCGCCCGTCGCGGGAGGATCACAATAGCGGCGCGGTGCCGCTAACTCGTCGAGAAATAAAAATAAATGGCGCCTTGCAAGGGACACAATTCTGACCTACATAAATGAAATCGATATTGATCGACGGTATTTGTTTCTGCGCCTCGGCGTATCGTCACGAAGATCCTGACAAAATCGGTTTTAATACATCGCGGAAACGCGGTGTTGTTCTTATATGAGCGATTGAAAGGATGCCAACGTGGCTTCTGGAACAGTAAAGTGGTTCAATAGCACCAAGGGCTTCGGGTTCATCCAGCCGGATGATGGTGCCTCTGACGTGTTCGTGCATATCTCGGCCGTTGAGCGCGCCGGCCTGTCTACTCTTAAGGACGGCCAGAAGGTGAGCTTCGAACTCACCCAGGATCGCCGCACTGGCAAGACGTCGGCGGAAAACCTGCGCGCCCTTTGAGTTTGCGCACGCGATTGTGCTTCATGATCGCATTGGACGAGATTATCATCTCCCTGCCTTTGACCACGGATGTACTGGCACTGGCAGGTCGAGACGATGAGGGAAGGTCGGGTTCGCCCGGCCTTTTTTATTGCCGTAAGTAAGGAGTAAACTGATGAAGGAAAGTCAGGCCAACAGCGTGTTCAAGCAGGGCAAGAAAAGTCCATCCGACCGCGCCGACCAGGCGACGCTCGCTTCACGCGCCATTATGGAGCAGGAGAAGGTCGCCCGTGAGAAGAAGACGGCCCGCCTCCGGCAACTGCGGCTGGAAAAGGAAGCCGCGGACGAAGCGGCAAATCCTGCCCCTGCGCCGAAAGTGAAGCGAAAGGCGCAAAAGCAGAAATAGTTATCCGCTTCTGGATGCTCGTTGCCTAACGCTGTGCGGCAACCAGAAGCATCATCGGGCGGTCGATCTCTTCCGCGAGATCGGGATTGGCGGCAATTTGCTCGGGTGCCGGGCTCCACTCCTCGACATGGCGTATCGAGAAGCCGGCCGCGACAAGCGTGTTCAAGGTGGTGCCGATCGTGCGGTGATACTTGACGACGCCCCTGGCCAGCCAATCGGTGGTACGTTTCCCCTCGTCCGAATAACGATCGAGCGGCCAGATCCTGCGGCCGTCCGCATCGCTCGCCCAGCCCGGCTTGCTCGGCGCCATATAGATCGGATGCTCGATCGTGAAGACGAAATGCGCGCCGGGCACAAGGCTCGCGTGGACCGTGCGCACCAGCCGATCGAAATCCTCGATATAGTGGAAGACGAGCGAGCTATAGGCGAAGTCGAAGCTTGCTTCGGGCAGCACGAGATGATCGAGATCTGCAACCCGATAATCGATCGCCGCGTCATCCGTATCCTTCCTCGCCCGCGCGATCATGTTCTCGGAAAGATCCAGTCCGAGCACATGGCCGGCACTGTTCTGGCGCGCCCAACGGGCAAACCAGCCGAAGCCGCAGCCGAGATCGACCACACGTAAGCCCCTGAGGTCCGGCAACATGGCTCGGATCGCCGGCCATTCGGGGGCGCCATCGAGCCCGTGCACGGATCGCGGAAGCTGGGTGTAGCCCGCGAAAAATTCGGGTTTGTCGTAGATGTTTTGTGCCATGTGAGCGTTCCATGTCGCGTGCGCGGCCAATTTCCAGGCGTTGCTACATTCCTTAAATCGGAATCGATTTAAGACAAAATCATGTAGCAACTCAAAGTGCTACGGCGACTTTGCGCGTCCCAGCACAGTACACGGCAGCGGCGTAATTGTGCCGGCGGAGGCTTTTTTCGCCGTTATCCCTGTGCTTGTCACAGGGCTCCAGCAGCGGCCCAAGTCGGCGGCGCGGAAGAGGCTTTTCAGCCCAAGGACTTGGGCTGACTGGATCCCTGTGACAAGCACAGGAATCAGGATGAGATGCCTTGCTGTACCCCAGCCGACGAGGCAGCGGTACGCTAGGTGTACTGTGGCGCCGCATTGGACGCGCAGCGCTGGGGGAGGCTGCCAAGGCGACAGCGAACGCCGGATCACCTGCCCGAAGACGCCCATCAAATCCCGTTTTGTAACTGTGACAAGAATTGGCTGGTCTTTGCATTTCCGGCAGGTAGGCTGGCCTAAGTTACCGGGAACCGATTCCGGTTCTGGCGGATTGCCACGATAAATCAGCAATTCAAAGCGTTACAGCGACCTTTGTGCGTCTGAAAAGACGCACGGCGCTGTAAATGGGACGCGTCGCCACGGCGGCGCCGCGCTGCTGGAGGAAATGCATGCAACTGGATACGCTGCTCGCGCTGTTCCTGTTTGCCTTCACGACGTCGATCACGCCGGGACCGAACAACATGATGCTGTTCGCCTCGGGTGTGAATTTCGGCTTCGCGCGCACCATTCCGCACATGCTCGGCATCGGCGTCGGCTTCTTCGTGCTTTTGCTGGCAGTCGGCCTCGGACTCGGTGCGCTGCTCCACTCGGTGCCGCTCATCTACACCACCCTGAAATTTGCCGGCGGCGCCTATCTCGTCTGGATTGCCTGGAAGATCGGCTCGTCGCGATCGCTTGGCGAGGGCAAAGCGAGCGCTCGGCCGATGACCTTCCTGCAGGCGGCCGCCTTCCAGTGGGTCAACCCGAAGGCCTGGGTCATGGCGGTTTCGGCGATGGCCACCTACACGAGCGGCGACAGCTATCTCTTGAGCGTGCTCTTCGTCGGCCTCGTCTTCGCGCTCGTCAATGTGCCGAGCGTATCGACCTGGGCTGGCTTTGGCTCGGCACTGCGGCAGTGGCTCTCCGAGCCGTCACGACTCAAATGGTTCAACATCACGATGGCCGTGTTGCTCGTCGTCAGCCTCTGGCCGATGCTAAAATAGGGTGATGTCGGGCTTCGTCAGCATCAGCCAGAAGATGGCGATGACGGCGGCGAAGGCCGGAAAGCCGAAGATGAACCAGATGCGATAGAGCTTGTCGAAAGCGGGCGGCAGGGGCGTTTTCTCCGCCAAAGCCTGCTTCGCAAGGTCCCGCAACCGGATCTGGATCCACACGACCGGCAGCCAGAACAGGCCGGCGAAGACATAAAGTGCCAGCGACAGCACGATCCAGCCCTCGGTAAGCGGCCAGCCGATCGCGCGCGCCAGCCCGTAGCCGGTCAGCGGTTGCAGCAGGACCGCGGTCGCGGTGAAGACCGTATCGGCGATGACGACGATGCCCGCGACATGGGCGATGATGTGCGGATCGCGGCTGCGTTGGGCCATGACCATGAAGAAGGCGATGCCGGCGCCGGTGCCGAAGAGTACGGCGGCGCCCAGCACATGAAGGAGGCGAAGGAGGTCTTCGAAGGACATCAGCGTTCGTCCAGAATGGCAAGCGCGACGAGCGTCAGCAGGATCGAAGGCAGAACCTTGACAAGCGGACCGAGCGGATCAAGCCAGAGTGCGGGTTCTGCAAGCGTTGCTGCAAGCAGATACGCAAGCGTCAGCAAAAGCATGCCGAGGAGCGCCCGCCTTGCCCAGGGCCGCACGAGAACCGCGAGCCCGAGCGCGATATCCGCAAGACAGGTGGCGATGGTCGCCGCTCTTGCAAGCGGCCCCGGCAGGAAGGCCGCGAAATGAGTGCTTGCCGCATCGAAGGCGAAGAACGGCACGAGGCCGGAGATGAGCCAGAAAAGCGAAAGGGTTACGACGATCAGCGGCTTCAACAGGTAGAGCCGGGCGAACCAGAGATCCTGGACGCCCGAAGGAGCGGCGGCGAGTGTCTCGGCGGCGGACAATAGGCGCGGCGTGAAATCCGGTGACGGCCTGCTGGGGATGCCACCGGACATGACAGTCATCGCGGTGGAGCGGAGCGGCGACCGCCAGCCGATCATTCCTGCCATATCCGCGAGCCAGGTAACCGGCCGCGCCAAGGTGGGCGGCAGGGCAATTGCCGGAGCGGGCGGGAGGCCGAGCCAGCGGCGATGAATGAGTACGAGATCCTTCAACGTCAGGTTTTCATCGTTGCCGAGTGCAAGATCAGAGCCGGCCGGCAGGTCGCCGTTGACAGCCGCGCTGACGGCGTTTGCGACATCATCGAGCGCGACCGTTGCGACCGCACTTTCGGCATGGGTGAGCGGGATTGCAAAGGGAAGGGCGGCAAGGGCTCTCAGCAGCGCGGAGCCGCCATGGGCGTTGCGGCCGATGACCAGCGCCGGACGCAGGATGACAAAGGAGAGCCCGCTCGAAGCAAGCGCCGCGTCCGCTCTGCGCTTGGTCGCCAGAAAGGCGAGGTCGCTGGCGGCGCTCTCGGTTTCTGCCGATATCTGCACGAGAAGCCGCAGTCCGCTGTTGTGCGCGGACTCGTAGAGCGCCAGCATCGCCTTCTCCTGGGTGGCGACGAGGTCGTCTGAAAGGCCGTCCTGCAGGGCGCCGGCACAATTGACGACCACGTCCTGGCCCTCAAGCGGACCGTGCCAGTCGTCGCTCTGCGTCATGCCGGCAAGGTCGGCCCTGACCCAGCGAAGCGCAGGCATCTTCAACGCGGCACGCGAGGGGTCGCGGCCGAGCCCGGTGACCCGGTGGCCGTCGTCAACGAGTTTTCTGGCGGTGGCGGAGCCGATGAAGCCGGTCGCGCCGAGAATCAGGATGTTCATGGCACGAAGTTAGCTGAAACCACGCCGCGTGACAGCCGACTGGATACAACCGCTCCCGTCATTGCGAAATCCTCAGGCGCGCTCAGAAACCGATTCCGGTTCTTGCGCTAATGTATTAGAACGAACGGCGTTTCCGGCAGAGGAGCGGCGGAATGTCAGAGCGTCATCATGGCCACGACCACGATCATCACCATCACGACAACCATTTCACCGACATGGAAGCGAGGGTGAAGGCGCTGGAAACGGTGCTGACGGAAAAGGGGCTGATCGACCCGGCCGCGATCGATGCGATCGTCGAGACCTACGAGACGAAGGTGGGGCCGAGAAACGGTGCGCGCGTCGTTGCCAAGGCCTGGAGCGATCTGGAGTTTGCCGAATGGTTGAAACACGATGCGACGGCGGCGATCGCGAGCCTCGGCTTTACCGGCCGGCAGGGAGAGCACATGCGCGCCGTGTTCAACACGCCCGACACGCACAATCTCGTCGTCTGCACGCTATGCTCCTGCTATCCCTGGGCGGTCCTGGGGCTGCCGCCTGTCTGGTACAAGGCGCCGCCTTATCGCTCGCGCGCGGTCATCGATCCGCGCGGCGTCCTTGCCGAATTCGGGCTCGAACTCTCGGCGGAGAAGAAAATTCGCGTCTGGGATTCGACGGCGGAACTGCGCTATCTCGTCGTGCCCGAACGGCCGGACGGCACCGAGGGCTTCAGCGAGGAGCAACTGGCCAACCTGGTGACGCGGGACTCGATGATCGGCACCGGCTTGGCGCTTTCGCCGGAGGCCGCGCGATGAACGGTCCGCACGACCTTGGCGGCCAGCACGGCCTTGGGCCGGTCACGCCCGAAACGAACGAGCCCTATTTCCATGCGGAATGGGAGAAACGGGCGCTAGGCCTAACACTCTCCTGCGGTGCTTTCGGCGCCTGGACGATCGACGAGAGCCGGCATGCGCGCGAAAGCCTGCCGCCGGCGATCTATCTTTCGGCGAGCTACTACGAGATCTGGACCCGCGCGCTGGAGATCTTGCTCAAGCGCCACGGCTTCCTGACGCAGGACGAGCTCGATGCCGGTCATATGCTGGAGAAGGGGGCCGAACCGAAGCGGGTGCTGACGGCCGAGATGGTGGCGGGCGTGCTCGCCAAAGGCGGCCCGTGCGACAGGCCGGTCGCAACGCCGCCGCGTTTCGTCGTCGGCGAGAGGGTGCGCACCAAAAATTTCAATCCCGAAACCCACACGCGTCTGCCGCGCTATGCTCGCGCCAAGACGGGCGTGGTGGAGGCAGTGCAGGGCAGCTTCGTCTTCCCCGACGACAACGCTCACGGCAAGGGCGAGAACCCGCAATGGGTCTATACGGTCGTGTTCGACGGCGGCGAGATCTGGGGCGAGGGGGCGGACCCGACGCTGACGATCTCGATCGATGCCTGGGAGGGCTATCTTGAGCGAGCGTAAGACCGTTTCGCAATTGTCCGAAGGGGATAAGGGGCGAAAGCCGGTGTCGGCTTTTCCTCATTCCCCTCTGCTCGCCTCGGCTGAACTGCCGAAGTCCGCCGAGGGCGACCCCGTCTTTGCCGAGCCCTGGCAGGCCACCGTTTTCGCGATGACAGTGCGGCTGCACGAGCAGGGCGTGTTTTCCTGGAGCGAGTGGGCGGAAGCGCTCTCGACCGAGCTCTATAAGCCCGGCCGCAGGGCTGATGCCAGCGACTATTACGATTGCTGGGTGGCCGCGCTTTCCCGTCTGGTAACGGAGCTCTCCATCGCTTCCGGACGAGAACTCGACGCACTTACGCGAAGTTGGCAGCGCGCTGCCGAAGCCACGCCACATGGCAAGCCGATCGTCATTGAGAACGATCCGCTGCGATGGCGGCGCGTGCGAGCACCCATTCTCGAAGGACCGAACGTCAGGCTCCGGCCCCCTTGTGAAGCGGATATCGAGGCTCGCTTTCTTTTGGGGAGCGATCCGGACATCGCCGAAATGTTCGGTGTCAGCAGAGAAGACGTGCGGCCGATAACGAGAGAAAGAGCTGCAGCCTGGGTGCGGAACTTGGGTGAGCACCCGCACGCCTGGGTCATTGAAATTCAGGGGACGTGCGCCGGTGAGATCAGGCTGGACCGCGTCGACCAGCATGACCGGCGCGCCTCTATGGCAATCGGACTCTACAACCGAGCTTTGCTTGGGCGTGGGTTTGGCAGCGAGGCGATCGATCTTCTTCTGAAGCACGCCTTTGGTCCGATGAGGCTTCATCGAATTGGAATACGTGTGCTCAGCTACAACGAGCGGGCGATCCGGGCCTATGAAAAGTCGGGTTTTGTCGTGGAGGGAAGAGAGCGCGAGGCCGCCTTTGTCAACGGAACGTGGCACGACGACGTGATGATGGGCTTGCTCGACCATGAATTTCTCGGCAGGCCCGCCCCCGTCGATTCACGACGCTGACGAACCCTCGAACTGCCGATAGCATTCATCGGCGACTTTCTGCAGAAGTTCGCGTGGCACCTCGCCGGTGACGGCATAGCCGATCCCGCCGTCGATCCAGTAGAAGGTTTCGACGCCGCCTTGGCTCGCAATGCGGAAGCTCGTCTCGCGGTTGTCGGTGTTGCGGCCGAGAAGGACCGTCAGCCGCTGGCCCGTGCCGTCCTCGTACATCAGCATGGCGCCTGCCTTGCTGTTGACCGGAACGAGCCGGCCGCCGACGAGCGAGAAGCCAAACGCGGAAAGGTCGGGAATCCTGAGCGCATGGTCGAGCCGCTTGCCGAGCCAGGTAGCGAGATGCCCCTGCTCGTTGGCGCCCACCTCGACCGGGTGGCGCACCTCGCTCGCATAGATGAGGAAGGCCGACTGTGCCTGCCGGGGCAGCGTGTCGGGCTCTTCAGCGATCTGAAGCGGCCTGTCGGGGGCCATGATCGCGGGTGCATAGAGGCCGGTGAGCGCGCCCGCGGCGAAGATTAGCAGACCGGCAGCGACGCGTCTAAGCATTCCGCTGGAGGATGTGGGTGCGACCTTGGATGCCGCCCCGCGCGTGGCGACGAGCGTGCGGTCGCCGTCGTCACTGCGGGCGTAGCTGGCGAAATGCGATTTCAGCGCCGCGGCCTGCGCCTGCCACTGCCGCACTTCCTCTGCGCGGCCCGGGTGCCTTTCAAGCCATGCTTCGATGCGCTCTCGCTCCGGCTGGCTCAAGTGGCCATCGACATAGGCGTGCAGCTCGTCTTCGGAGACAGTGTTGAATTCGTCGGTCATTTCGGTCTCCGCAGGGCGACCACGTTGTCGTCCTTCATCGCTTCGGCGAGTTGGCGGCGGGCGCGCGACAGGCGCGACATCACCGTGCCGATCGGGATCGCCATTATCTCCGCCACGTCCTGGTAGCGATAACCCTCGATCACCACCAGCATCAGCACCGAGCGGTTTTCAGCCGAAAGCCTGTCGAGTGCGCGTTCGAGGCGCAGCTTCTCCAGCGGGTCGGCGTTGTCTTCCGTGGTGGCAAGGCCGAGTTCGTCATCGAGCTCTACCTCCGGATGCTGTGCCCTGTGCCGGTGCCGGTTGCGGTAAAGATTGGTCATGATCGTGAAAGTCCAGGCGCGCAGATTCACGCCGCGCCATTGCGTGCGCCGCGCCAGAACCTTCTCGACGCAATCCTGCAGCAGGTCTTCGCCGTCCGGATCGGACCGGGTGAGGCTGCGCGAATAGCGGCGGAGCGCAGGCATCAGGGCGAGGACCCCTTCCTCGAATGCGTCGGGGGCGGTAGGATCCGTCCCCGCGCTCCCCTCTTGACCGTTACGGTCGTGCGACATCCCATTCGCCCTTCACGCCGTCGCCGGTAACATCACCCATCTTCTTGTCCTTGATGAAGAAATAGAGCGGCATGCCATCCTTCGCCCACTGCTTGGTGCCATCCTTGCGCTCGACGATCGTGTAGGCACCCTCTGCCATGGCATCTCCTTCGACCATGAAGGGCGGCCAGTTCTTCGCGCAGGTGTCATAGCAACTGGAAACACCGCCTTCGTCATCCTTGTAGGTGTAAAGCGTCATGCCGTTTGCTGCGGCCAGCACATTGCCCTTTTCCGATTCGACCGTCTTGACCGGCGGTGCAGCAAAGGCGGAAGAACTCGCCGCTAAGCAAATGGCGATGGCTAATGGAAACGTTCTCATGGGGGCTTTCCTTCCTCAATAGGTTTCTCTCGCGGGGCGCGGGGGTTATCCCGCTCCAGCTGAAGCGGAACCGCGTTCTGGCAGGTTCGCGGATAAGACACGGAGGATGCAGGATTTATTCCCAAGCGCCCGTGATGGTTGAGGCGGTGCGGGAAGGGAGCGCGACAATGCCTGCTTAGGCGCGGTCGGCGACGAAGCGGGCGAGAGCCGGGCCGAGCATGGTGATGATCAGCACCCGCACTGTCTGCAGCGCCATGACGAAGGACACGTCGACATTGCTCGACGTGGCGATGACAGCGATCGAATCGATGCCGCCCGGGCTGGTGGCGAGATAGGCCGTCAGCGGATCGATACCCGCGGCGACGATCAGAAGCGCCGCAAGCAATCCGGAAAAGGACATCAAAATGAGTATGGAAATGACCGTCGGCACCAATGCCCGGCGGGCATGTGCCAGGATCGCGCGGGTGAAACCGAGGCCGATGTTCCAGCCGAGCATGACGGAGCACAGGGCAATCAGCCATCGCGGCAGCTCCGTCGTCAGCGTGCCGGTGATGTTGAGAACGGTACCGACGGCGAAAGGCACGAGGAAGATGCCACCCGGCAGGCGCAGGACCTTGCCAAGGAAGCCGCCGGCAAGGCCGACGGCAAGTGTTGCCAGGAAGGGGAAGCCGGCGATCGGCGCGAACCAGTCTGTCGTGGCGCTGACCTCGGCGCCGGTGACCCACAGGTGGGCGACCAGCGTGGCGGCGCTGGCGACGAAGACGACGCGCAAGTATTGCATGAAGGCGACCAGTCTTGCATCGGCACCATAGGCATCCGCCATCAGCAGCATCGTCGAAGCGGCGCCCGCCGAGGAGCCCCAGATCGCCGTCGTGCCAGGCAGGATGCGCATCCGCGTCATGATCCAGCCGCAAAGCGTGCTGACACCGATGACGGCAAGAACGACGGCCAGGAAGAGCGGCCAGTTCCCGGAAAATGCGACCAGGAGAGCGGGCGTCATCGAGCCGGCGATCATCATCGCCAGGATGAACTGGACGCAGAAGTAGAGCTGATGCGGCAGGCGGATCGTGCCACCGTTCATGCCGACGAGTGCGCCGGCGAGCATCGGGCCTATCAGCAGACCGGCCGGAAGGCCGATCGTCTCGAGGATCGCGGCGAAGACGAGCGAGAGGGGCGCGAGCACGCACCACTGCAACGCCGGCCGCAAGCGGCCGATCCCTGCGTTTTCCGGCGGGGAGGGCGTTGCTGGGTGTTCCGGTCTCAAGGGCCTTCTCCGGTATTCTCCAGCGTGCGCGGCGGGCGAACGATATGGCGGCGCAGGACGTACAACGGTTGGTAGCGCATAACCGGAAAGTCGGAAACCGATTTTCGGAAAAAGCATATGCGCGATTTCAAGGCGCCAATGCTTCTGCACGCACTGAATGCAGCGCAGGGTAGAAGCATTCGCGACCGGGGTTCAAGGTGCACTGCAAAAAAATGCTACAGCCGGATGGCTGCTTTTCCTCGAAGCCGCCCCGCCGAGGGCCGCGATTGAGAAATCCCACTTGCACACTGCCCCCGAATCCTGACACTGCGGGCCATGCAGTTCGCTCCGCAACAGGATGAGGCCTTGCAGGCCGTTTCGCGCTGGCTGAAGGAAGGGCGCTCGCCGCTCTTCCGGCTGTTCGGCTATGCCGGAACCGGCAAGACCACGCTCGCCCGCCATTTCGCCGAGCACGTGGACGGCGAGGTGCTGTTTGCCGCCTTCACCGGCAAGGCAGCACAGGTGCTGCGTTCCAAGGGGGCGAGCAATGCCAAGACCATCCACTCGCTGATCTACCGGCCGCGTGGTGAGGAGGAGGTGGAGGACGAGGAAACCGGCAAAACCTCGATCGCGCCGATGTTCTCGATCAACCGGCAGAGCCCGGTGGCCAAGGCGGCACTGATCATCGTCGACGAATGCTCGATGGTCGACGAGGCGCTCGGCAAGGACCTGATGAGCTTCGGCACGCCGATCCTCGTTCTTGGCGATCCGGGACAATTGCCGCCGGTCTCTGGCGGCGGCTATTTCACCAATCAGGAGCCGGATTACCTGCTGACCGATATCCACCGCCAGGCGCGCGACAATCCGATTATTCAGCTTGCCATGCAGGTGCGCGAGGGCAGCGAGATCATGCATGGCGACTACGGTACCGCGCAGGTGATCGGGCGTGGGCAGGTGACGCAGGAACTGGTGCTGGAGGCCGACCAGGTGCTCGTCGGCACCAACCGGACTCGGCGGCGCTACAACCAGCGCCTTCGCGAGCTGAAAGGCTTCACCAGCGAATATCCGCAATCCGGCGACAAGCTGGTCTGCCTTCGGAACGATCCGGCCAAGGGGCTGCTAAACGGCTCGCTCTGGCAGGTGATGAGCTCGTCGAAGGAAACGGTGAAGCCGGGCATCAACCTGATGATCCGCCCGGAAGACGACGACATGGATCGCGGTGCGGCGAAGATCAAGCTCTTGAAGGCTGCTTTCGAGGATGTCGAGGGCGAGATCCCCTGGTCCACCCGCAAGCGTTACGACGAGTTCGACTACGGCTACGCGCTGACGGTGCACAAGGCGCAGGGCTCGCAGTGGAACAATGTCGTGCTCTTCGACGAGAGCTTTGCCTTTCGCGACACGCGCGAACGCTGGCTCTATACGGCAATCACCCGCGCGGCGGAACGGCTGACGATCGTCCGGTGACGGAGGATGCCGGCGCAAGGACGCTGCAGGGCGATTGACATTCCACCGTCAACGATCAGTATTCGCTTGTGCTAAAGTTCCACGAGAGAAAGACAGTACCTCGTGTAGTTTGAGCAGGTACGGCGCTGTTGTTCATGGTTGCTCGATCGGACTCTGATCATGGACGAGATCATGCAGCAATTCAGGGCATTGCAGCGACCGTAGCGCGACGGGACAGTCGCACGACGGCAGGGGCGGGGATTGGTGCATGCTTCGCGAGAGCCGGAACAACACACCACGACGATTGACCAAGCGCGCAGGGCGCGGCTCATCCGGGCATGACAGCGAGCGGCGCATCGTAACCGCGCTCTGCTACGATCTCGTCGGCTCGACCGACCTCTTCCAACGTATGGACATCGAAGACTACCAGGAACTGATGACCGCCTTTGCGGCTGCGGCGAGGCAATCGATCGCCTCTCATTCCGGTATCATCCAGCACGAGGCGGGCGACGGCGGCGTGGCGCTGTTTCCGATCGAACTCGATGCAAAAGATGCGGCATCGCTCGCCATCCGCGCCGGGCTGGGCATCATCGACGGCTGCAGGCGTGTCGGCCATGAGGCCGGACGTGACGATTTGCACGTTCGGGTCGGCGTCGCGACGTCGGTCGCGCTCGTCACCGAGGCGAAGATGGAGAACTGGACGCAGGAAGCCGTCACGGGCGCGGCGCTCGCGATGGCGGCCCGCCTGGAGGCCATCGCCGAGCCGGACAGCGTTCTGGTTTCAGAGGACACGCGCAATCTGGCGGGCCGATCGCACGCCTTCGTGTTCCAGGGCAGCAAGTTGCTCAAGGGGTTTTCCGAGCCGGAAAAGGTGTGGCGCGCGCTCGGGCACAAGATCGAGGTCAATCGATTTTACGCCTATGGAAGGCTCGGCGGTCCGTTCATCGGACGCGAAAGCGAGCTGGCTGCGATCGCCAGTGTCTGGGAGGGTGTGGTTGCCGGTAAAGGCGAAGTGGTGCTGATCGAGGGGGAGGCTGGCATCGGCAAGTCCCGCCTGTTGCGGGAGGTTCGCCGCAAGACGCGCGACCGGCGGTCCAAGCTGTTTTTCTTCCAGTGCCTTCCAGGCGGGCTCCGCTCGACGCTGCATCCGTTGCGCAACAGTTTCCCCGGCGACATCTCGGAAGCCGGCGGGCAGCTGACGGCGGCAGCGGTGGCAAACCTCTTCGAACGGAACGGGATTTACGATGCGGAAGCCACGGACGTCTTCGCCTATCTGCTCGGAGCGAAGGGGGCAAACGAGTTTTTATCGGGCAGCGATCCGAAGGCGGTCCGCGAAAAGGCGCATCAGGCCCTGCTCCGCGCACTGAAAGCGGCCTGCCGAAACGGCCCGGTCGTCGTCGTGGTCGAGGATGTGCACTGGATCGACCCCACCTCGCAGGACCTGCTGGCGGAAGCCGCACAGGTTCTGCACGAGCTTCCGATCCTCCTTGTTGTCACCTCGCGCCCGCGATCGCAGGCGACGGGACACCAACCGGCGGGGAGCCCGGCGCACTGGCTCGATGCGGCAAATCCGAAGCGTATTACTCTCCACGCGCTCGATCGCGACGACACGCGGCTGGCGATCAGGGCGAGATGGCCCGAGCACAGGCTCGCCATGCTTCCCGACCTTTTCGATGTGACGGAAAGAATATCGGGCGGCGTTCCCCTGTTCATCGAAGAGATCTGCCAATGGGCGTCGCAGAATGTGGGCGCCGACACGATGAACCTCTCGGAAACCGTCAAGCCCAGTCACGTCTCGGCCTTCGAGAGCATCCTTGACGCGCGTCTCCAGCATCTGGGGCCCGCCCGGGATGTGGCGCGAGCGGGAGCGATTGCGGGCTCTCAGTTCACGCTGCCATTGCTGCACGCGCTCTTGCCGGATTTCAGTAAGAGGGCGCTGGCAAGTGCGGCCGATACCCTCTGCGAGACCGGATTCTTGATACGCATCAGGGCGCCGGGGCGCATCGCCTACGGCTTTCGCCACGTGCTGATCCAGGAGACGATCTACAACGCACTGTTGCGCAAGCAGCGGCAGACATTGCATCGCCGCCTTTTCGGTGCCGTCAGTCAGGACCACCAGGTGGCAGCCTGGATCGACACCGGCGAGCTCGCCGAGCATGCGGAACGGGCAGGGCTTCTCGAAAACGCGATCGAGCTGTTCATCGCGGCGGGAAAGGAGAGCTCGAGCCGCTCGGCGATGGTCGAGGCGCGCCAATATCTCGAACACGCCTTGGCGCTCTCCGAGCGGCTGGGCGACGGGCACAAGGTCGAGCCGCTGCAGCTTTCGGCGCTGACCGCACTTGGGCCGATCCTGACCGGGCTGGTGGGGCTGAACTCGCCGCCTGCGCGCAAGCTTTATGAGGATGGCGTGGAGATTGCTCGCCGGCAGCCGATGGAGGACCAATCCAAGTGGTTTCCGATCTATTGGGGCTGGTGGTTCACCGGAGCGGATTTTCGTGTCATGCACGACCGCGCCTTGCAGGTGCAGACGATGCTGGCAGAGACCGAAGATCCGGAAATCCGGCTCCAGATCAACCATTGCATCTGGGCCATCGACTTCAATCTTGGCCATCATCACGAGACCCAGGAAGCGATCGAAGCGGGTTTGACGCTCTACGATGAGCAGTCGGCGAAGACGGGCCGGACGCTCTATGGGGGGCATGACGCGAAAGTTTGCGGCCTCGGGCAACTGGCGCTCTCATTGTGGCTGACCGGACAGCAGAAGGCGTCGGATGCGGCGCTATCGGAAATGATCGCCTTTGTCGACAGGATTGAGCATGCGCCAAGCAAGGCGCATTCGCTTGATACGGAAGCGGTGTCAGCTTTCTATCGGGACGATTTCGAGCGCCTCATCGATGTTTCACGACGAATGGCAGAATTTGCCAGGAAGCACGAGATGCAATCCCTGACGGGTATGTCGCTACTTTTCGAAGGTTGGGCTCGCGCGAACCTCGAAAATCTGGCGAGCGGTCATAGGACATTTCAAGACGGGCTCTCGCTTCTAAAGCAGCTCGGTGCCGTTATAGACCTTCCGATTTATCTCTATATGCACGCCACGATGCTTGGCCTGGCCCAGAAATACCAGGCGGCGATCGACGTCGCCAACGAGGCGATCGAGAAGGCCAACGAAACGCACCACGCCTATTGGCTGGCCGAGCTCTATCGATGCCGTGCCGTCCTTCGCGCGCGAGGCAATGCCGCGAAGGATATCGTCGCAGCCGACTTGCGGTCGGCCCTCGAAATCGCGGAACGCCAGGGCGCAAAGGCCCTTGTCGAGCGGGCGCGACGCTCAATGCGGGAGCTTGGCATTGACATTGAACGCTGAACCCGAAGAGCGGTGGCCAAGTGGCCGACGGCATTCTGGTCCGGCGCTTCACGAGTTTCGGAACGCGATCCTTTCCCGCCTGAGAGCCCCCCTGTCGGCGCGTGCCGGACCGGAGCAGTTGGAACAGTGCTTTCGGACGGTTCTGCCGATTTGTCGACAAGCACGGATAACGCGGGTCGCGGATCTGACCGGGCTTGACCGGATCGGCTTTCCGGTCGTTCAGGCGATCCGGCCTGCAGCGCTCTCGGAAGTGACGTCTCTCGGGCGCGGCCTCTCTATGACAGAGGCGGCAGTGGGGGCGATCATGGAATCGCTTGAGCGGTTCTTCGCCGAGTCCATTCCAGCAGAGCGCGTTTTCCGCGCCACTGCCGACGACCTCGGACTGGCGGAAGGTCTGTTTGAAAATCTTCTGGTACCAGGGGCCGGAACGAACTGGCGGAAGAGGGAAATCCATTGGATCACCGGGATCGACATCACCACCGGAGCCGCCCGGCCGGTTCCCCTTGAGCTTGTCCATGCTCGCTATACCGAGCCGCCGCCCGCCGGTGACGGCCTGTTCACACGCACGACCACCGGTCTTGCCTGTCATACTTTGGCCTACGGCGCATTCCTGCACGGGCTGTTCGAATGCATCGAGCGTGACGCGATCGCGCGTGCCTTCGCCACGCATGGCTTCTTCGACCGGATGCGGATCGCGCCCTCGGGCCTGGGGGACCGGGTCGAGCACATCCGATCCGCTGCTGGCGCGTGCGGCGTGTCGTTCGGTCTGTGGCTGGCGCCCTCGTCAACCGGTGTTCCGGTCGTCTGGTGCCAGTCGATCGAAACGGGGCCGGGCGAACCGATCCTGGCGCTGCCGACCGAGGGCTATGCCGCCGGTCCAAGCGTTGCGGCAGCCGCGGCGAGCGCGATGCTCGAGGCGCTCTCGGCCCGCGCCGGCGCGATTTCGGGCGCGCGCGATGACCAGACCCGAACGCACTATCGAAGAAGCATGGACGCAATCGTTTCCCAAGCGCGTCAGCTCATTATCGAAGGAGCGTCCTCGATGCGAAATGTTTCGGGCGAGGCGCCCATGGTTACCGATCTTGCCACGCTCATCGAGAGGGTGCTGGCGGCGGGGCTCGGCCCTATACTGGCGGTGCCGGTGGGCGCGGACGACGAAATGGGCGTGCAATGCGTGAGGGTCATCCTGCCGGGAGCCACGCCCTTTTCCATTCTGCGATGAGGGCGGCGATGACCGATACAAGCAATCAAGGCCCGATCCTGGTGTTTCTTGGCCCGACGCTGAGGCTCGCGGAAGCGGAGGCGGTGCTCGACGCCATCTATCTGCAGCCGGCCGCACAAGGCGACATCCTGCTTGCCGCCCATGCATTTCATCCGCGCGCGATGGTTCTGATCGACGGACAATTCGAGGACCGGCCTGCGGTCCGGCACAAGGAAATTCTATGGGCAATGGCGCAAGGCATTGTAATGATCGGTGCCGCCAGCATGGGAGCGCTCCGGGCAGCGGAGCTCGATGCGTTCGGCATGATCGGCGTCGGCCTGATCTATCGATGGTATCGGCGCTGGCGGTTGGCGCCCGACGATGCGGTTGCCGTTCATTCAGGCCCTGCCGAGCTCGGCTTTCCACCCCTGACGGACTCGCTTGTCGATCTCCAGCGAACGTTATCGAGCCTGATGCGCCGCGATCTAATCGGGGCCGCCGAGCGTGATCTGCTCACAACGATCGCGCGAAAGACGAACTTCCGGGAACGCTCTCTTGACGCGGTGCTGCGAGCCGCCGGATGGCGGGGCGACCAGGCGAAGAAACTGCGAAGCGAAATCGTGGGGCAGAAGAAACGCGACGCACTCCTTGCGCTGCATCGCGCGCCGGCCCTTGCGCTACAATGCCCGGAGGCGCGTGGCCCCGCCGACTGGGTTGCGACGAACACCTTCATCCGCGATCTGGAGGCTGGTGGCATTGACTCAAATTTAGCGAACACTTATAAATTGAATCTGTAATTGCCGGATTTTCCATCGAGGGGGCAATTGTGCAATGCGTCTGCTTGGCGACGATGCCCTCGAATCGGCAAGCGCGCGTCTTGGCACGCGCTTCTGGATATATCCCCAGCCGCCGTTCATTCCCGGCTACGAGCAGCCGGACCGCGTGTGGCTTTCGATACCGCGCGACGAAATCGGCGAGGGGCCGAGCGACCCGACCATGTATGTGGTCGATCCGATCCTTGACAAGCAGCCGTACAGCTTCAATCAACTCCCGCCGTTTGGCGGACCAAAGCGTGCTCCACCAACGCCCGGTCCGGATCGTCATTTCGACAATCTGCTGCCTGACTCGAGGGCATTTCTTGGAGTGCACGCCTATGCCTGCGTGCATTTCGTTCTCGACATTTGGCAGAGCTATCTAGGCCGCCCCATCCGCTGGTTCTTCAGCCAAACCTTTCCGAGGCTCGAGATCGTCGCCTTCGTAAACTGGGACAACGCACAGGCGGGCTACGGCTTCCTGGAACTCGGGTGTTCCGATATCGATGGCATAAGGCGGCCTTACGCGTTGAATTTCGACGCGATCGCCCATGAGGTCGGCCACCTTATCCTACTTTCCGAGACAGGGATCCCGACGGCCCCATCACAAGGGGACGACTTCTTTCCATTCTCGGAAGCTTTTTCGGACGTGGTGTCGCTGATCTCATTCCTGCACTTCGACTCCGCCATCGACCGGTTGCTGCGGCGAACCCGAGGCAATCTGCTGCTTTACAATGAACTCAACCGCTTTGCGGAAACGAGCCCGGAGACCCAGATCCGTCTCGCCACCAATTTTCGCCGCGTATCCGACACGACGCGTAACGTGCATGACCGAGCACTTCCGTTCGTTGGCGCCATCTTCGACACCATCGTCGAACTTTATCATCGGGAACTGGTTGCGCGCGACTGCGCCGACATACGGCTTGTGGATATCGATGTTCGAGATTTGGAGCAGGACGATTTCGACCGATTCCGCCAGATGACAGCGGATGCCTTCCAGGTCAAACCGATGATCTTCAGGTTGGCGCTGACCGCTGCACGCGATGCAGTTGGCCAAGCGGTCGCGGTCGCGCTGCGGACACTCGATCCGAACACGCTGCGGCTCGATCAGGCGGCATACGCCATGATGGCCGCTGCAGGCGGGGCAACTGCCGAACTGCTGGAATCCAATTTCGCATGGCGTGAGATTATTACTTCAACAGGAATGGATAGGAGATGGAGATGAGCGATTGTTGTTTTCATCCAGTTGTTGGAAAAGACATGTCAAAATTAAGGGATAAAATCGACTATAAATCCTACAAGCCTGGCGATCTTAGATTATATGGCAGGCCGGCGGAATCGTATAAGAAAGACGTTGCAGACGAAAAGATAAAAAAGTTATTGGATGAATTGTATGGAAATGTTGAAACATTAGGTGGAAGCAAAGATATCATCGATCAAATTAATAAGCTTGTCGAACAAATTTTGAATCACCTTAAAAAAAGCGCTGGCGTCGTCGATGATGGAATAACTGTCGCTGTATTTGATGGAGATTATTTTCATTTTCTCCCAATCAGCCTCAACGTGGAGGATGGCGTTATAGAGAGTATCGGCGTGATATATGGTTATGCCTATGAGGGGCATTGCTACAAGCTGCCGAAGCCGCAGATCATGTGCCTGTCGGACGCGCCGTCACTCGTTAAAGACGGCGATTGCGGATATGATCCGACATTCGGCTATGCCGTCTGGTCGATCGACAAACTTGAGCGCGCCATCGTCCTTGACGTTCGCGCAGATGAACTGAAGACGCTGGTCTTGGACGAGAACATGCCGGGGAGCCGCTCGCCGCTGGCCTACGCGCAATCCATGAACTTGGCGCCGCAGCGTCATCGCGACTGACGAGCATGCCTTGGCAAACCGCATGATACGGCGATAATTGTCGGCCTGCGCCGCGCGGCGTTGCCGCCGCGGGAAGATGGTAGTGTCATAAGAACCAGGCAATTATGGACGGGAACCGTTACGCACTTTCCTGGAATTGTCCAAGAAGCGATCATGATGCTTGTGACGGGAGCCTCGGGTTATGTCGGCGGGGCCGTGCTGAAGCGGCTTTCCGAAAGGGGGCATTCCGTTTCCGCGATGGTGCGCAATGTCGGCAGGGCGGCCGAGGTTGGCGCCGCCGGCGTGCCGATACGGATCGCCAATTATGACGACCGGGCGAGCCTCGAGCGGGCCTTTGAGGGTATCGACCGGCTCGTCTTCGTTGCCAGCGACGGCGACGCGCGGGCCGTGATGCGCCAGCACGCGAACGTCATCGATGCCGCGGCCGATGCCGGGGTCGGGCACATCGTCTTTACGAGCATCGTCGACATCGACGCGGCCTCGACCTTCTATTTCACGCCCGTCTATCGCGACGCCGAGCGTCGGCTTGCCGCCCGCGGGGCAGGGGCGACGATTCTGCGCTGTGGTCTCTACGCGGATTTTATCCTCTCTAGCTGGCTCCATCCGGCCCGCGCCACGGGGGAGCTCGCCCTGCCAGTCGCTGAAGCTCTGGTTGCGCCGATCTCGCGCGATGACATCGCCGAGGCGCTCGCGACCGTAGCGGCCTTGGAAACACCCGCCAGCCTTTACCACCTCACCGGACCGAAGGCGTATTGCTTCGAGGAGATCGCGACGGCCGCAAGCACCGCGTTCGGAACAGAGATGCGCTACGTTCCCTCTGCGCCGGCCGACTATCTCGAACGCCTCTGGGCCGAGATGCCCGATCCCTGGCCGCATGCCTTTTCATCGTTGTGCAGATCGATTTCCGAGGGACGTTATGGAACCGTTTTCCCGGATTTCGAGCGTTTGGCGGGAAGGCCCGCGGAGGATTTCGAAAGTTTTCTTCGCAAGGCGGAGTCAGGGAGAGCGCTTTGATGCTTGCTGCAGAGCCGTATCTCTAACAACGGCAGGAATCGTTCAAGCCTGACCATCGCGATCCTGGCCAGGCACCGTCTGGATCGCGCATGGAGATCACACAGCAGCTCAAAGTGTTACGCGACACTGCACAGCACCGTGCGTGTTTTTCAAGCGCACGACGCCGCAGGCCGTTTGCCGGGGCGTCCTACTGCAGATTGCCGTCGCGACTGCGGTCGGCGGCCTTGAAGTCGGCCATGACCCTGGTCAGGAACTCGTTTTGCGTGAGCCTGCCGTCGCGGTTGGCGTCAGTGGCGGCAAATTGTTGCGCGTTCAGAATTTGGCCAACTTCTTCTCTGCGCAGGCTGCCGTCCTTGTTCTTGTCCAGGCTTACGAAGGCCGAGGTCATGAAGGACTCGTACTCGGACTGGTCGACCGCACCATTCCTGTTGCGGTCGAGCTGATCCATTTGACCCTGGTTCATGGCCGCCGGTCGATTCTGCGCGGCGGCCACAACGGCCTGTGAGAGTGCGAATGCGGTTAGTAGCACTATCCGTTTCATCGTCCCGCCCTTCGCATCAATAGCAGGTCAAGGCGTTGCCGCCTGCCGCGCCCAGCGTAGCGCCGGTGCCAACAGCCCAGAGCTGGCCGGTTCCGGCGCCAATGGTCGAGCCGACCAGACCGCCAACGACCGCGCCGCCGACCGTACCGGCAATGCAGCCGAACTCGCCAGCGCGTCCGGTCGATCCTGTCGTCGCAGCCGATTGGCAGCCAGACAAGGCGAGGCCGCCTGCGAGAATGAGAATTGTCGTGAGCTTGCTCATTTTTTCCTCCAAGTATATCCGACCGAATTCAATAAAGATCGGCGGACACGCCATTTACTGGCGTCGGATGGAAATAAGCTTCTGAATATGGCTCTCAAATTTCGAGAGGCTCTTCTGCTCGATCAGAAGCATATCGCTGACAAGACATGCAGGCCGTCGACAAAGACGTACACGGCTGCGGGCAAAATACTACCGCTGTGCGGGAGCGATGACAACTGCGCGGGCCTGTTCTGCTCGTCAAATATTGCGACAGGCCGTATCGGTCTGTGGTCAGCGTTGGCGTTTTCGTTCGATCTCTATTCCGATGCGATCAGGCCGGCGAGAACGGCCTTGGCGACGGCCTGAAAGCGATTGTGCGCGCCGAACTTGCGGATGATCCCGGATTCCAGCGTGAGGGCCGCGGTCAGGTCCATGTCCATTAGTCCGGCTATGCGGGAGGCCGGATAGCCTTCGGCCATGAAGCCGAGGCAATCGGACTCGATCGGCGACAGGTGAACATGTTCCGCTGCCGTCGGACCGTCTTCGCCCTCCGCAGATCTCGCTTCGAGCAGCTCGGCGATTTTTTGCATCTGACGGCGCAGGATCGATTGCTGGGCAGCGAGTTCGCGGCGACGGGCCTGCAAGGCGGCGTCGAACAATTCGTCTGCGCGCGCCTGGCTTTCGGCGCGATCGAGTGCCGCCATCAGTTCCTGGATCGCGGCGATCGGCATGTCGATCTCACGGCAGGCATTTATCACTGCCATGCGGCGGATATGGTCCTCGCCATAAACGCGCATCGGCCCCATCCGCGCAGCGGTCAGCAAGCCTTTCTCTTCATAGAAATGCAATGTCCGGTGCGTCACCCCGAAAACCTCCGCCATCTCAGCGATAGCGAGCCGGTCGTCCGGACCATGGTAGGGTAAGGGCAGTTGCGGCAGAAAGCCGAAGGGGTCGTCCGCCTGTTTCCTGGAATCCTGCGACATTTCCAATGTCCCCCGTTCCGAGCGACGCAATCCGCCGGTCCCTGTGGCGGAGGCCGTTTCCTCCACCCAAGCGTCCGGCCGATCGCCGACCTCGACACCTGCTGCTCGTGGGGCACATCCGTGCGCAAGCACGGCTACTGCTGACCAATGTGCATGTCTGCGACGAAAACCTGACGCCGCAGGTCCGTTAGCTGGAGCCCCGTCACGCATTCGCCTGAACGCGCGGTGCTCCAGTGAGCAACCCGGCATGAAATCCAACGCACGCACTCACGGTAAGTGCGAATCACGCAAATGAACAGTCCTTATATTGCCGGGAAAACGCGCGTTCAGAGCAGGCGCCGTCGGAGCCTAGTGGCCGATGACCTTGAGCGGGCTGTTGGCGGAAATGATGAAGAAGGGCTCGTCGCCCTTGAGCGGACCGAGCTTCTGCTGGCAGTCCCAGGCTTTCTGGAAGCTGTCGCGCGTGAGCAGCCGACGGTAGTGCGCCGTCGCAGTCATGCATTCCATGAGCGTGCTCTGAACCTTCTCGGCGGCGGCGTGGGCGTAGATCTCGCCGTCGAGCGCAAAAAGCTGTGCGGCAAGCGAGGTGCTCTCGTAGAGAATGTCCTGCTCGCTCGCCAGCCGTTCCGCAGTGATGAAGTCGCTTCGCAGCGGAATGCCTTCACCGTCATGCGAGAGCGTGACGCGGATGCCCGCCGCCGGGGCGTCGTACCAGGTGAGATTAAGCGAGAAAGAGAGAGCCTGATCGCTGGAGGCGGGGGCGCCTTCGCCCTCGACCGCCTTGGCAAGGGTCTTATGGTGAAGTGCGGCCTCGCGCAGCGCCTTTGCAAAATGTCTGGTGCCCTTGTGTTCGGGGCCGGTTACGCTGACGCGGACGGATGGCAGACCGCGGATGGCCGCCATGGGACCCGCGACGAGCTTGGCCTCCGCGTCGATATCCAGCGTCATTTCGGGCGAGGGCAGGGGGGCGAAGAGGAGCAGCGGCAACACGCTGAGCACCGCCCAGGGAGAAGAGAAGGGAGCCGGCTGCCAGGGCGCGCGGCGCCCCGATAACGACCGCCCGGCGCTCTTTTCCTGTCGGCCCGAACCCGCGCCGGCGTCGGCGACATGGACGCGGCGATACTCCGGTACGTAGGTTCCCTTCGGGATGGTGATCTGCCACTTCTCGCCGGCGCCTTCGGTGTCGTAGAAGGTCTTGAGCAGCTTGCGCAACTTGCCGGCGTGGACGCGGACAAGTGGGTCGCCGTCGGCATTGAAGCTCTGGTCTCGGCCGAAGACGTCGACGCCGATCGAATATCCCTTGAGTTGTGCGCCTTCGCCGATCATTTCCTTCTCGACGACATAGGCGAGGAAAGCGCGCAACCTTTCGGACCGCCGAAAGCTGCGGCTGTCGAGAACCCGGCGGAGCCCCAGCCGGATCGTCTCGTCGCAGGGCCTTTCGGCTGGCGTCATCGATGTAGCTCCAAAGGATACAGGCCGGAACCGAGATTGCCGGGAAGAAACAACCTAAATCTGATTCGAAGCTTAAGCCCAAAAATGGCGGTTGTCAGGTTCGATGACCATTAATCGTACTTTTTCTGCAATACGCGACTCACGCCCGCAGCCGGCCGGCAGGACCGCGCTCTCCCGTCGCGTGTGATGGGAGAGCGCTGCCGATCGCCAGCCGAGCTCGAGGGCGGCCGCGGGACTTTTCACCCACCGTTGGGGTATGCGAGCTTCGGATACCAATCCTTGCCGCGGCCTTCGGGCGTGGTGTCGAGAAGGGTCCACAGCGGGTCGAGGTCCGGTGCGTCGCGCGGGTCCTGGCCGGGGTCGGCCATCTTGTCGTTCATTTCAGCGCTCCAGAAATGGCGGATGGTGCCGTCGCGGCGGGTGAAGACCGTGTAGCCGGGGACATCCGCATCCTCGGCGCTGACATAGTCGCGGGTGAAGGCGCCGTCTCCGTCGGAGTAGACCTTGAGCTGGGTCCACCCGCGGTCCTTCTTCGCAGCCACCAGCCGCTCGATCGGTGAGCGGGCAACCAGGGCGAGCGCGACGCGCTGCTCTATATCCGGGACCTTGCGCTCCCATGCTCCCATCAGCGAGGTGCACATGGGGCAGGGTTTGTCGCGCTTCGGGCCGAACATGTAGCTATAGATGATGAGCGTGTCCTTGCCGCCGAAAAGATCGGCAAGCGTGACGGGCCCGTTCTCGCCCTCAAAACGATAGTCCTTGGTAACTTCGCCGCCCGGCGGCAATTGCCGGCGCAACTCGGCCACGCGCTCGATATGACGCCTGAGCTCGATTTCCTCCGCGAGAAGCGCGTTGCGCGCTCGTCGGTACTCGTCGCTTTCGTTGGGAAAGCTGGCGTGGTTCCTCGCCGCCAGCTCCGTCGCCGGGATGAGTGTGGTCGTCATGATCGCCTCCTCTCGCTCTCTGCGATTTACCTTCATCCTGCCTGATTAACGTTGATATCAACATAATTTCGTCATGTCAAAAAAGGCGGACGTAACGATACAAAACGGCGATTCCGGTTTTACAAAATCTGGGGTAGAACAGCGGCATCGATGATGTCGCCCGCCACCGTGAAAGTTTCGAGATGCCCGCAAAACTGTCCGTGAATCTGAATGCCGTCGCGATGCTGCGCAACCGGCGCGATCTTCCCTGGCCGTCCGTGACCGGCCTCGGCCGCATTGCGCTTCAGGCGGGAGCGAGCGGGCTGACCGTTCACCCGCGCCCGGACCAGCGCCATATCCGCTTCTCCGACCTCCAGCCTATCCGCGACCTGATCGACGACGAGTTTCCGCAGGCGGAATTCAACATGGAGGGCTTCCCGAACGAGGATTTTCTTCAACTGGTCGAGCGGCATGAACCGGAGCAGGTGACGCTGGTGCCGGACGATCCGGCGCAGGCGACCTCGGATCACGGCTGGGATTTTCGCAAGAACCACAACCTGCTTGGGAATGTGGTCGGGCGGCTTAAGAAAAGGGGCTTCCGCGTTTCGTTGTTCGCCGATGGTGATCCGGATCCGGAGGCGTTGAAGATCGCAAAGGAAACCGGGGCGGACCGGATCGAGCTTTATACCGGTCCCTATGGTGGCTGTTACGATGACCCCGAGAAGGCCGAACAGATCGCCGCAGAACTCGGCCGCACCGCGGAGATCGCGCTTGGTCTCGGCCTCGCCGTCAATGCCGGCCACGACCTGACCGTCGCCAACCTGCCGTTGCTGGCGAAGCACATCCCGGCGCTCACCGAGGTTTCTATCGGCCATGGCCTGACGGCGGACGCGCTGGAATATGGCATGGCGGAGACGGTGCGCCGCTTCCGCCGCGCCTGCGGTGAGGCGATCTAGCCCTTTACATCCTTGGTTTGTGCATGTCGTTGTCCCAAAACCGCTGCACACTTTTGGGCGACATGCATGAGAGCCGAGCGGTAACAGAATTTTGAAGAGCCGCTGGTGCCGCATCCTTCGGGACGCCGAGCGGCTCAATAGTCTCCGACCCGGGGCCGCTCACGGGAAAAATCACTGTGGGAATTCAAGGTGTTCCAGCGCCCGTTGTACGCCTGAATGGACGCCGCACGTGGCGGTCCGGGCACGGGAGCGTCGGTCGAAAAACGGCTCAACCGTATTTAAGGGTGCCCGTTTCACAAATGTGTCCAAAAGCCGGCGTATAGACAGCGCCCTGATTTTGAATACCCAAATCTTGCGTACCCAATTCATTTAAGCCCGCTCTGTTGGGGGGCGTTAAAGTGGAATACCGCAGGGATATTGACGGCGTGCGAGCCATCGCCGTGATGTCGGTAGTACTCTGCCATGCTGGAGTTCCTGGTTTTTCCGGTGGTTTGGTTGGCGTAGACGTATTCTTTGTAGTTTCGGGTTTTCTCATTGCCGGAATTCTCCATCGAGAGCTTGCAGCAGGGCGCTTCTCGCTGATCTCGTTTTATGAGCGGCGAGCGCGACGAATATTGCCGGCGCTTTTCTTCGCGATTGCTGCCTGCCTTGTGGCGGGAGCGGTGCTGCTGCTGCCGGACATGTTTGTCGGGCTGGCGCGTTCCGCGCTGGCGGCAATCTTCTTCTCGTCTAATATCTGGTTCTGGTACGCGAACGCGGACTATTTCGCCCCGGATGCGGATCTCGAACCGCTGCTTCACACCTGGTCCTTGGGTGTCGAGGAGCAATTCTATATCGTCTTTCCGCTGGTCTTGTGGTGGCTCTTTCGGTTGCCGAGACGGGCCATGATTGGGGCGTTCGCCGGCTTGTGTCTCGCGTCGTTCTTGCTTTCCGTCTGGGCAAGCGGCGCATACCCGCGGGCGAACTTCTACCTGGCGCCAACGCGGGCCTGGGAACTTGGGCTCGGCGTGCTCCTTGCCGTCGGCGCATTTCCGGTCTGTCGCAGTGCAAGGCTTGCCCAGGCGGCGTCGCTGCTCGGGTTGGGCGCGATCCTGGCGGCGGTGGCGTTCTTCGATAGTACGACGCTGTTACCGGGGCTCGCCGCGGTGCTGCCCGCTTTCGGCGCCCTGGCGCTGCTGTGGTCAGGCGAGCAGAGGATAACGGTGGCCGGCCGGATGCTGTCCGGTTCGATACCGGTGGCGATCGGACTGATCTCCTATTCGCTTTATCTTTGGCACTGGCCGATCATCGTCTATTTCAAATTGGTGGGCGGCACGTTGGAAATTACTCCGCAGCAGATGCTGGCCGCCATCGTTCTGTCGCTTGCATGCGCCTACGCGAGTTGGCGGTTCATCGAAACCCCGTTCCGCCGCCGGGCGCCGAACGGATTTACGAGCCGCTTCATTCTTGCCTCTTCTTCGGCCGCCATTGCTGCCGTCGCGGTGGTGGCGGCCACGGTGAATGTGTGGGAAGGGTTTCCGGGTCGCCTCTCGCGCGATGCGCGGCTGGCCTATTCCGGCACCTTCGACATTGACGGGCAACGCGATCGCTGTGGCGGCAAAACACCGCAGGAGGGCCTGTGCCGCATCGGGGCGGAGGCCGGCGCTGCAAGCGGCAAGAACAGCATCCTGCTCTGGGGGGATTCCCATGCCGGAGCAATCATGTCCGGACTCGACGTTTTGCTTGAGAGAAGCAACAAACAGGGCGCGGTTGCGTTCAAGGGCGGGTGCCCGCCACTTCTTGGCGTGGAACGGCAGGACAAAGGGCCGGACCACGATTGCTCCGACTTCAACGCTGCGGTCATGTCGATGCTCCGGAAGCGCCGCGACTCGCCCGTGGTCGTCCTCAGCGCGCGCTGGTCTCGTATAGTCAATAGCGATCCCACCGGTGAAAGAAGCGGCCCCGAGCCGCAGCTCGTCCGCAAGGGTGGCAGCGAAAACGGCCCCGAGCAGGAGTATGCACTCTTCGAGAGCGCGTTGCTGAAGACCGTCCGAGCGATCCGCAGCACTGGCCGAAAGGTCATCATTGTCGATGATATCCCGGATATCGGCTGGTCCGTTCCTCGCGTTCTCGGCCTTAACCACTTCATCGATGCCGCCTTGCCGCCAGTCCCGACGCGAGCCGTGATCGAGGCGCGTACCGCGCGTGTCAACCGGGTGCTTGAAATTGCGGACAGGGATGCCGGCGTGCAGCGCGTCAGTGCTGTTCCGCTGCTGTGCAGGCCCGTTTGCATGGTCGCAAAGAACGGTATCCCGCTCTATTCAGACGAGCACCACCTCAGCGTTTTCGGTTCGACAACTTTGGTGCCGATGATGATGAAGGATGCCGTGGCCCCACCGTTCGCGCCCCCACTAGCTCGGTGAAATGATCTAGGCTCATCAATTCCGGACGGCGCCGGCGGAATGCCGGCGACACGCAATCCCGACGATGATCGGAGCTCGCCCCTGGCGCTTGCCCTGGATGCGGTATCCATGCAATATCCATACATTGTGGAAAATGGGATATCGTCGATGGACAAGGATCACGCGCGTCTTTCCTGGGTGCCGGCGCTGAGCAGGGAAGCCGGCCCGCTATATCTGTCGATCGCGGATGCGTTGGCGGCGGACATCGCGGCCGGCGGGCTCAAGGAGGGAACGCGCCTGCCGCCGCAGCGGGCGCTTGCGGGCGCTCTCGGCATCGATTTCACCACCGTCAGCCGTGCCTATAACGAGGCGCGGGCGCGGGGGCTGATCGAGGGCCGCGTCGGGCAGGGCACCTATGTCAAGGCACGGCGAAAGAATGGCGGCCGATCGTTCGGTGGTGGCGGGCTCGTCGACATGAGCATGAACCTGCCGCCGCTCTTCGAGGATTCGGACCTTATCGCCCGGATGTGGGGCGGGATCGATGCCCTTGAGGACGAGCGGGGATTGGAACTCCTGATGCGCTACCAGGCAATCGGTGGCGCCCTGCCGGATAAAACGGCAGGGGCGGCATGGCTGCGGCCGAGGCTCGGCGAGGTGGCGGCGGAGCGCCTGCTCATCTGCCCCGGTGCACAAGGAGCGCTGCTTGCCACGGTCAGCATGCTTGCCGCGCGCGGCGACGTGATCTGCGCCGAGGCACTGACCTATCCGGGACTGCGGTCGCTCGCGGCCCATCTCGGCATTGGCTTTGCTGCCGTTGCGGTGGACGAACAGGGGCTTTTGCCCGAGGCGTTCGAGGCCGCCTGCGTCAAGCACCGGCCGAAGGCGCTTTATTGCAACCCGACGCTACACAATCCGACGACGGCGACACTGTCGCTTAAGCGCAGGGAGGCGGTCATCGCAATCGCCCGCAGGCACGACGTCGCGATCATTGAGGACGATGCCTATGGCGCGCTGCCGACTGACCCCGTACCACCGCTTGCCGCGCTCGCTCCCGACCTTGTCTATTACGTGGCCGGGCTTGCCAAGTGCCTTTCGCCGGCGCTCCGCATCGCCTATCTCGTCGTCCCGGATGCCGTGAGCTCCGTTCGCCTCGAGGGAGCGATCCGCGCGACCGCCGGCATGGCCTCGCCGCTTTCGGCGGCGATCGCCACCCGCTGGATCGAGGATGGAACGGCGGATGCCGCGCTTGCCGCCATTCGCGCCGAGGCGGGACGACGCCAGCGGATCGCGGCGGAGATCCTGCCGGCCGATCGCGTCCTGACCAATCCTGAGGCCTTTCACCTTTGGCTGACGCTGCCCCCCGGCTGGACACGCGGTGAGTTCACTGCCCGCCTGCGTACGGCCGGGATCAGCATCGTCACAAGCGATGCGTTTGCGCTTGCCAATCCGCCGGAGGCGGTGCGGCTGGGACTCGGCGCGGCGGAAACGCGCGCGGAGCTTGAGCGCAGCCTCGCCATCATCGCCGATCTTCTCGTACAATCGCCGGCTGCGGTAAACTTCGTCGTCTGAATGATGGCGCCGATATCCGGCGCAATTGTCGCAGGCGAGTATGCATACAATAGTTTGACAGTGTATGCTTTGTATGGCTCTCTATTCCAGAAGCCGGCGAGGGGCGATATTGTCCGCCATCCGGCATGTCGGCGCGCAATGAGCGCTTACTGCGATTGCGCGCTTGCATTTGCCGCCGACGAAACCCTGGAAAGGAAAGACAATGTCTTCACACGAAGATTGGCCGGCTCTTCCGCCGTTGCAGACGGGTTTGCGCGGCCGCTGCCCGCGTTGCGGCCAAGGGCATCTGTTCGAAGGCTTTCTGAAGCTCCGCCCGGAATGCGAGGTCTGTGGCCTTGATTATTCCTTCGCCGATCCGGCCGACGGCCCGGCCTTTTTCGTCATCTGCTTCGCCTGCGTGCCGAGCGTCTTCCTCGGTGTCTGGCTGGAGGTGCAGTATGCCGCGCCGCTTTGGGTGCATCTGCTGACGACCGGCCCCTTCATGCTTCTCACCTGCATCCCGCCGCTGAGACCGCTGAAGGGCTGGCTGGTCGCAAGCCAATTCTTCTACAAGGCGGAAGAGGGCAGGGTCGTGCGCAAGGCGCTGCCGCAGGCGTCGGAAGGGCCAAAGGCAAGCGCTACCTCCTGATTGCGATGCGGCCGACGCGTCACCAACGGGCGGCGACGCGGCCGCCAAGCGCACCAAAAAGCGCCAGGATCGTGATCGCGATCGTGTACCAGGTGGCGACGAACAGGGGTGAATCGTCGGTGCAATGGGAGGCGTAGAACGTTGCGGCGATCCCTCCGGCCGCAAGTCCGGCTATCGCACCGGCCAGTGCCGGATGGGACGGGGCACCGTGGCGCAGCGCGAGCAAAAGCAGCGCCAGCGGGCCGATCCCGATCAACGGAATGAAGGTCAGGCAAACCAGGCTGTTCGTCCCGATGAGCCTGCTCGACCACGTTTCGGCGGGTGCGGCGATGAGCTCGATCGCAACTCCTGTCAGGATGAGTGCCGGAGCGATGACTAGATAAGGCAGCAAGCCGCGCGGGTCTGTCTCCGGACGCGACAGCATTCGCAGAAGGGCGAAGGCGCTTGCGGCAAGGGCAATCGTCACCACGAACTTGAAGAGAAAACGGACCGTCTGGGCGGCAATGGCAATATCCGGCCGGGGGCCGAGCAGGGCGAAAAAAATTGTCGTGGCGACGACGATCGCGACGAGGACAGCGCCCCACCAGACGGTGTTCATCGCCACACCGGTTCGCCGGCTGTCCGCAGCAAGAGCCTTGATGAGTTCGTGCGTCTGCATGTCAGTCTCGTCCAAATCGCCGGGCGATGGCAGCAAGGCCGCGATGAAGCGCGACGCGAACTGCGGTTTCATTCATGTCGAGGCTCCGGGCCGCTTCCGATATCGTGCGCCCCTCGACCGATATTGCCGTCACCACCGAACGCTGGCCGGGAGTGAGCGTTTCGAGCGCACGGCCGATTTCCCAATCCCTGACCGTCTCCGTTTCCTCGGCGGCTAGCCGGTCTTCCACCTCGCTGATCCCGACCCGAGGATGGCGGCCTTGCCGCCGCAAGGCATCGACCAGCTTGTGCTTTGCAATCGCGTAGAGCCATGGCGTCACCGGACCGTCGCTCCGCCAGGTGTGGCGCTTCACATGGATGGCGAGCAGCGTTTCCTGAACGATGTCTTCCGGATCCGGACCGCCGAACGCCCTGCGGCGCGCCCATGCGCGAACGAGGCGAGCGGCCTCGTGCAGGAAGTTGCCATAGGCCCGCTCGTCGCCGTCGAGCGCCGCACGGAAAAGTCTGGCGAGGCTCCCTTCATCCACGCCGTCCACGAGTGCTTCCTCCCAATTCGCTCGCTTTTGCCGTTCGTTACATCGCCGCCAGCAATCCTTTGGCTAAAATGGGACGACGAAGAGTGTAAAGCGATATTCCGCCCATATCCTCGGCCTCCCTTCATCGTGATCTGGCAGGGGACGTCGGCTCACGAAAGCGTGTAGACGCCGAATGTAACATATCTCCCGTTGGTACGAACGAGCCTCTGTGTGCCTGGAGCGGCACACCCATGAAACCAACACGGAGACGAAATCATGTCTACGAAATCCACGATAAGTGCGGCCATGCTGGCGAGTGCCGTGGCAGCTGCGGTGTCGTCGTTCGCGATCGCCGCGCCGCTTTCGGAGGCCGAGGTCAAGGCCGCAATGGATGCCGGCAAGGAGAAGTGCTACGGCGTCGCGCTCAAGGGCCAAAACGATTGCGCCGCGGGTCCGGGCACGACCTGCCAGGCAACCTCGACGGTCGATTACCAGGGCAATGCCTGGAAATTCGTCGATGGCGGCACCTGCACGACGATGCAACTGCCGGACGGCCGCAAGGGCTCGCCAGAACCGCTGTCACGCGATCTTCCCTCCTAAGCCACTTTGAAACTATGCAATTCCGGACGGAAAACCGTTCCACACTTTTCCCGGAATTGCTCTACAGCGCCGCGCGTCCGATCGGACGCGCTAAGGTCGCTGTAGCACTTTAAGGAATCATACAGGGACAAGCGCCGGAAAGCGGAGGCGACGATGGCCAAATTGGCAATTCACGCGGATCGTGGCGCGTCGGAAGGCTCCCGTTTTCCGGCGCATCGGATCGACGGACTGGCAGGCACCAGTTTCAAACACCAGCATCTGACATCCATTCTCGAGGATCAGGCGGCCAAGCGCGGCTTCTTTGAGGTTCACGCGGAAAACTACATGGGCGAGGGCGGGCCGCCGCATGCGGCGCTCGCGCGAATACGCCAGGACTACCCGGTTTCGCTTCACGGCGTCTGCATGTCGATCGGCGGGCCGCAGCCGCTGGACAAGACCCATCTCGGCCGCTTTGCCGGGCTGATCGAGCGGTACGAACCGGCGCTGGTCTCGGAGCATCTGGCCTGGTCGACGCACGGCACGACCTATTACAACGACCTTCTGCCGCTGCCCTATACCGAAGCCACCCTGCGGCGCGTCGCCGACCATATCGACGAGGTCCAGGAGACGATCAAGCGGCCGATGCTGCTCGAGAACCCGTCGACCTATCTGCTCTTCAAGGAATCGACGATGAGCGAGACTGCATTCATCCGCGAGCTGGTCAGGCGCACCGGCTGCGGTCTGCTGCTCGACGTCAACAATGTCTTCGTTTCGGCAACCAATCATGGCTTTTCCGCTTTGGAATATCTCGCGGATTATCCGCTCGAACATGTTGGCGAGATCCATCTGGCCGGCCACGCCGAGCAAGAGGACGACGAGGGCGATCTCCTCCTGATCGACAGCCACGACGGGCCGGTCGCCGACGCGGTCTGGACGCTCTTCGACATCGTCATCGGCCGGTGCGGCCCGCTTCCGACTCTTATTGAATGGGACAGCGCCATTCCCGATTGGCCGGTGCTGAAGGCCGAAGCGATTGCGGCACAAGCGATCCTCGATCGGCACGCCGGCGCGTTCCTGCGGGAGAAGAGCCATGCGCGTGGCTGAGAGCATTTCCGACGACGTTGCCGACAGGCTGGATTACCCGACAGGCTTCGTGCCGGCGCTGCTCGATCCCGGCCGCGTCACGCCCAGCCTCGTCGCGGGGCCCAGGGGCAAGGCCGCAAACAAGCGCTTCAACGTCTATCGCAACAACGTGACCGTCAGCCTGATCGACGCGCTCGCCGCGGCGTTTCCCGCGACGATGCGCATCACCGGCGAGACCTTCTTTCGCGCGATGGCCCGGTTTCACGCGCGGGAGACGCCGCCGACCTCGCCGCTTCTCTTCGAGTACGGCCGGGACTTTCCCGCATTTATCGAGCGTTACGAATATGCGCAATCGATGCCGTGGCTGGCCGATGTCGCCCGCATCGAGCGAGCCTGGCTCGACGCCTATCATGCGGCAGATGCGCCCGCCCTGCCGCCACATGCCTTGGCGTCGTTTCCGGCGGAAGCGCTTGGCGACGCCGTCTTCGAGGCACACCCCTCAACGCGCGTGGTGCGCTCGGCGTATCCGGCGCTGACGATCTTTTCCGCAAACCGCGGCAGCGGCCCGGTCGGCCGCATCGAGGCAAGGGAACCGGAGAGCGCGCTGATAACAAGACCGGCGCTCGACGTGGAGGTTCGCCGTCTTCCGCCGGGCGCCGATGTCTTCCTCGGCAGCCTCCTGGCAGCCGAGCCATTTGGAAGCGCTGCCGCGGCGGCAAGCGCGGGCTGTCCGGAATTCGATCTCGCAACTGCCATTGTCGTCATGCTTGAGGCCGGTGCCTTTGCCGCGCCAGGGAGGATGAGAACGTGACTCTTCTACCGAAGTTCTTCGACAAACGCGAAAACTGGGGCAGGGCGGGCTGGCTCGGCCGGATCGACGGTCTGATCGCCGGCGTCGCGCCGGCGTCGCTGGCGCAATTCGTCTTGCGCCTGGGGCTCGCTGTGCCCTTTTGGCGCTCCGGCATGAGCAAATGGGACGGCTTTCTGCAACTCAACGATGTGGCCGTTCTGCTCTTTACCTCGGAATTCCAGTTGCATCTGCCCGGAGGGCCATATGCCTTCCCGGCGCCGGCGGTGACGGCCTTCGTGGTCGCCTGCGCGGAGGTCCTGCTGCCGACGCTCGTGGTCCTGGGACTGGCGACCCGCCTTGTCGCACTCGGACTTCTCGCAATGACAATCGTCATACAGCTCACCGTTCCGGACGGATGGCCGATTCATCTCACCTGGGCGGCGATGGCGCTCGGCGTCATTACCTGGGGTGCGGGCAGGTTGTCGGTGGATTGGTGGCTCGCGTCGGGGAGGGGAAAAGTATAGGCGGTCCGCCCCTCATCCCGCTGCCGCGACCTTCTCCCCGCAGGCGGGGAGAAGGGGCTCGAGGCGGCCGCGCAAACCCTTTCGCCCCGCTTGCGTGAAAGAGGGAGCGAGGGGTGCGGCGTATCCCTTCTCCCCGTCAGAACGGGGAGAAGGTGCCGGCAGGCGGATGAGGGGCAACTCAACATGCCACCATGCATCGCAACAGCATTCTCACCCCGGATTCCCCAGATCCAGATTGTGCTGCCATTCGACCGCGTCCTCCAGGCGATCGTGGCCCCAAAACAGTTCGCCGTCTGAGACGAAGGAAGGCGAGCCGAAAATGCCGATCTCTTTCGCCTCTCTGGTAGCGGCGTCAAGCGCATCCGCCACGGCGCCGGAGTTTGCCTGCTTCAGCGCGCGGGCGGGGTCCTGTCCCGCTTCCCTGATGCTCGCCGAGAGGTTCGGCTCGCTGCCGGCAGGCTCGCGGTCGACGAACCAGCGGCGGTAGGTCGCGGTCGTATAAGCCGGGCACCAGCCTTCATCGGCGGCAAGCACCGCAACGCGGTTGGCCTGTTCCAACTCGGGCAGCGGGTAGGGGATAGGCAGCCTCAGGGGCAGGCCGAATTTCGCGGCGCGCCGCTCGATATCGCGCCACATATAGGCGGCCTTGAGCGGCTTGTCGGCGAAGGGAACATCGTTTGCGTCTAGCTGGATCGCGCGGGCGTCGAAGGGCCTCCAACGAACCTCGACGTCCGCCCTCTCGGCGACTTCAGCCAACCGCATGACAGCCAGAAAGGTGTAAGGGCTTCCTATCGAGAACCAGAAGTCGATCGGTGCCGTCATTGCTCTTCCTCCCCACTGCATGATGCTACGACGACCCTAGCGTCCGATTGGAGCGCCGCGCTGTCGTCGCGTATCGGACGCAGGAGAGGTAGATAGTGCCCGGCCGCTGCGTGCCAATGCGGCCTTCGACAAAAAGCCCCGGCGGTTGAGACCGGGGCTTTTATGTGCGGGGACTTATTGAACGAGCGTTGCCCTGCTCGCTTCGAGGAATGCGGGAAGGCTAACGGGGGTCTTGCCGGTCAGCGCGGCGAAATCGCCGGTCACCATGCTGATATGGCCTTCGCGGGTGTTGCTGTCGAAGGAGACGACGATCGGGATCAGGAAGTCCGGCAGGCCCGCGCCCTTGAGGCCGCCGGCGAGCGCTTCGTCGGAAATGTGGACGACCTCGAGTTTCTTGCCTGTGGTGCTGGCGACGAGCGTGGCGATCTCGTCGGTCGAGTGCAGATCGGCGCCCGTCAGGGTATAGGTGCGGCTTTCCGTGGAGCTGGAGAGGAGTGCCGCTGCCGCGGCTTCCGCCGCGTCGCTGCGGGCGATATGGGCGAGACGGCCGGCACCGGCGGAGGAGAACCACTGCCCGGTTTCAAGAGCGTGCGGCAGGGCCATGAAGAGGTTTTCCATGTACCAGCCGTTCCTGAGGATCGTGTAGGGAATGCCGGTTTCCTTGATGGCGTTTTCGGTGCCGAGATGATCGGGCGCGAAGGGAATGACCGAGGTTTCCGGGTTCGGCATCGAGGTGTAGAGGATATGCTTGGCGCCGGTCTTCTTGGCTGCGGCCACGGCATTCAGGTGCTGTTGCAGCCGCTTGCCCGGCTGCCCCAGCGCGTCGGTCGAGATGATGAGGATGCGATCGGCGCCGGCAAATGCATTTTCGAGCGAGGCCGGGTCGTCGAAGTCGGCTGCGCGGGTCTGCACGCCCTTGGCGGCGTAGGCGGCGAGCTTGGTGGCATCGCGGCTGGCGGCGATAATATCGGCCGGCCTCACCTTGCCGGACGCGAGCAGCGCGTCGAGCACGAGCTTACCGAGCTGACCTGCAGCGCCGGTCACGAGCAATGTTTCGGACATGGTCTTTCCTTTCGTTTGCCTTCCAAGCGTCTCTCATCGAGTGTTGGCGCTATTGGGAGTGCTGGTCTCAGTTTGAGAGTTGCTCTTATCCCGTAATCTGCTAAGAGCTGTAAAGGAGGCAGTTTTTGCTGCGGTGGTTACGGAAAGGGTACCGCCATGAACAAGACGACAGGCGCGGTAAAGGGTAAGCGGGTGGTGATGGTGTGCGGCGTGCCAATGGATATGGCCAACTGTCCGGTGCGCGACGTTATGGACAATATCGGCGGCAAGTGGAATTCGCTGATGATCCTGTCGCTCGCCGAAGGCCCCTTGCGTTTCTCGCAGCTCCGGCGGCTGATCCCGGACATTTCGCAGCGCATGCTGACGCAGACGCTGCGCGACCTGCAGCGCGACGGCTATCTGAGCCGCACCGTCTATCCGACGCAGCCGCCGAGCGTGGAATATAGCCTCACCGATCTCGGCCGGTCATTTCTGGTGCCGCTCAAACTGTTCGTCGACTGGTCGCTGGCAAATCACGAGGCGATCCGCAAGGCGCGGGCGGAGTATGACCAAGTGGTGTGAGCGGTGCTGCTATCACCCGAATTGATTACTAGGCTTGTGGGGCAGCTGGCTTAAAATCTGCCTCTTGATGACTGCTATCCATCTGATCGGAGTCGTCTGATGGCCTGCAAGTTGATCTCATTTGTCGCTGCAGCAGCGATTGTCGGTTTTCCTTCATATGGTGATGCCCACCCCGCCCGTAGTGGCTGGACGTATCCGCGTGCCTGCTGTCAGGGCAGCGAAGTAGGTGGCGATTGCGAGCGCATTCCTGGCGCCAGCGTCAGAAAGGGGCCGCACGGGTTTTCGATCATTCTTCACCCCGGGGATCACCATCTCGTGACGAAGGACCACATGTTCCAGATTCCCTATGGGGACGAGATCCCCTCGGGCGACAGCGATTTCCACATCTGTCTTCACCCAACCGAGGATCACATGAATTGCTTCTTCGCGCCCCCGGATGGTGTTTAAGAGCGCGTCGCGTGCAACGGGCCTTGTCTTCATTGATGTCCGAAAACCACAGCGTACCTTTGGGCGACACGCGTCGAGGGCGGAGCGACTCCACGCGATCGATTGCGCCGACGGTGAGCGGTTTTCAAGCGGCCCGGCTTGCCTTCTCGAGACCAAGCGCGAATTCGACGGCGGCCTCGGCATGGATGGCGGTGGAATCGAAGCCCGGCAGCGGCAGGTTGGCGGGGTCGAGAATGAGGCAGATCTCGGTGCAGCCGAGAATGACCGCGTCGGCGCCTCCGGCCTTGGCCTTCTCGATGAGGGCGACCAGCGCCTGGCGCGACGGCTCCAGCACCTTGCCGGCGCAAAGCTCGTCGAAGATGACGTTGTGGGTAAGCGTGCGGCCATCGGCATCCGGGACCATCAACTCGATCCCATGCCTTTTCATGCGCTCGGCATAGAAGCCGTGCTCCATCGTGTAGCGCGTGGCAAGCAGCAGCGGCCTGCGGCTGCCGGCCGCCTTCAATCGCGCCGCGGTCTCGTCGATAATGTTGATCAGGGGTACGTCGACAGAGGCCTGCACCTCATCGGCAATCAGATGCATTGTGTTGGTGCAGATTAGTACGCATTGCGCGCCGGCGGCCTTCAGCCCGCGCGCGACCTCGGAGAGGCGCTGAGCGGCGTCATCCCAACGGCCGGCCTTCTGCAGGTCGACGATCGTCTGGAAGTCCACGGAGTGAAGCAGCACTTCGGCCGAATGCAGCGCGCCCAGGCGTTCGCGCACGGCCTCGTTGACCATGCGGTAGTAAACCGCCGAACTTTCGAAGCTCATGCCGCCAATAAGGCCGATCTTGCGCATTTCCATGGTTCCCTCGTTGTTGAACAGGCATCGACAGCGGGACGAAGAAGATCGTGTCTTGCCACCTTCTGATCCCGTTCCATTGTTAAAAGTATGGCGCGGCTTTGACCGGATGTGTTTGCTTTGATGGAGAGATCTGGGGAAATCTGCGCGCAATATTTGTGTCATGGTCGCATTTTCCGCAAATTATTGGCGTCAATTGGATCGGCAGCGAGGAGTCACTGGCGTGTTGGATGAGAGAGACCGGAAGCTGCTGGCGCTCCTGCAGGAGGATGGCAGCGTGGCCATGAGCGACCTGGCGGAGCGTGTGAACCTGTCGCTTTCCGCCTGTTCGCGCCGCATTCAGCGCCTGGAGGAAGCAGGCTACATCGCGCGACGCATCGCCGTGCTCGACCGCGAAAAGATGGGTGTGCCGACCACGGTGTTTGCGCTGATCAAGACCGCGCATCACTCCGACGAATGGATCGAAAAGTTCCGGCGCGCAATCAGCGATATTCCTGAGATCGTCGAGGCGCACCGGCTCACCGGCAACTACGACTATATCGTCAAGGTCGTGCTCCCGCGCGTGGAGCATTACGACGTGGTCTACAAGCAGATCGTTCGAAAGGTGGAACTCTTCGACGTTTCGGCGTCTATTTCCATGGAAGTCTTGAAAAGCGGCACGGCCGTGCCGGTCGGTTATGCGGAGTAGGGCGTCCCCTATTGCCGGACGCGGCGTCCTTAAATCGGCTAGGATTTAAGGAAACATGCAGTTGTCGACATGGAGGAAGGTCGATGTGCGGACGCTTCACCAATATGATGACATGGCCCGAGCTGATCGCGCTCTACCGTCTCACGCTTGAGGAATATTACGGCCGCAACACCGAGCCGCGCTACAACATCGCCCCGACCGATACCGTGCCCTTCGTCCACAATGACAGGGAAGGCAAGCAGGTCTTGGAGGACGGCCGCTGGTGGTTGGTGCCGTTCTGGGCGAAGGAAATACCGAAGGGTGCAATGTTCAACGCTCGCATGGAAGAGGCGGATACGAAACCCGCATTCCGCGACGCCTTCAAATTGAAGCGTTGCCTGATCCCGGCCGACGGCTTTTACGAATGGACCGCGGGCGACGATGGCGGAAGGGATCCTTGGTTTATTCATCTGCCGGATCGTGCGCCATTTTCCTTCGCCGGCGTATGGGCGCGGAACAAGACGCTCGACATCACCAGCTTTACGATCCTGACAATGCCCGCAACTGACCCGGTCAGGACGCTGCATGACCGGCAACCGGTTATTCTCGATCCGGCGGTCTATGATGAATGGCTCTCGGCCGACACCGCCGTCGCCGACGCCAAGGCGCTTATCAGCCGCAATCTTGGCGACGCCCTGCAATTCCACCGCGTCTCGCGCGAGATCAATTCGTCAAAGTTTGAGGGCGATCCAGGAATCAATGTGGGCTGACCGCTGCACCAAGTTTGCAATAGAGCCATGCCGAACGGGTGGGTTGCGCCGGGCCGGACAAAGGTGGAGGGTTTGTCGAGTGTTGCGAGCGGTGCGAAGGTCATGCATGACAACCATCATCTCGTCGTCGTCGGTGGAGGGTTTGGCGGGCTGCAACTCGTCAACGATCTTCGCGGCGCGCCGGTCCGGATAACGCTGATCGACAAGCGCAACCACCATCTCTTCCAGCCGCTGCTCTACCAGGTGGCAACGACGCTGCTGGCGACCTCGGAGATCGCGTGGCCGATCCGCAACCTTTATCGCGACCGGCCGGAGGTGACGACGCTGCTCGCGGAGGTCGTCGGCGTCGATCCGGCTAACAAGAGCGTGATCCTGACGAGCGGTAAGGCGGTCCCTTACGACACGCTGGTGCTCGCGACCGGCGCGACGCATGCCTATTTCGGCCATGACGAATGGGCGCCGGTGGCGCCGGGGTTGAAGACGCTGGAGGACGCGACGACCATCCGCCGGCGAGTGCTTCTCGCTTTCGAGCAGGCGGAGCTCGAGGAGGATCCGGCGAAACGCGATGCGTTGCTTACCTTCACGGTGATCGGCGCTGGGCCGACCGGGGTGGAGCTCGCCGGCATCATCGCCGAAATGGCGCATCGGACGCTGCCGGGGGAGTTCCGCCGCATCGATACACGACAGGCCCGGGTGGTGCTTGTCGAGGCAGGGCCGCGCATCCTTCCCGCCTTCACCGAGGACCTGTCCGCTTACGCGGCCCGCGAACTCGCAAAACTCGGCGTCGAGGTGCGCACGGGAGCTGCTGTCACCGACTGCACCGATGCCGGCGTGAGGATCGGTGACGCCTTCGTGCCAAGCCGCACGTTGGTCTGGGCCGCCGGCGTTCAGGCTTCGCCCGCCGCCCGTTGGCTCGGCATCGAGGCAGACCGTGCCGGCCGCGCCGTCGTTGAAAAAGATCTGAGCGCTCCCGGGCTGCCCGATGTTTTCGTCATCGGTGACACGGCCTCGGTCATGCAGGAGGAGGGCAAGCCAGTACCGGGTATCGCGCCCGCCGCCAAGCAGCAAGGCGCCCACGTTGCCCGGGTGATCCGCGCCCGGCTCGAAGGCAAGCCGGCGCCGGGGCCGTTCCGCTATCGCCACCAGGGGAGCCTTGCCACGATTGGCAAGCGCGCCGCGATCATCGACTTCGGCAGGATCAAGCTCAAGGGCGCGCTCGCCTGGTGGATCTGGGGCATCGCCCACATCTACTTCCTGATCGGCACGCGCAGCCGCTTTGCGGTCGCCTGGAGCTGGCTATGGATCTATCTCAGCGGCCAGCACAGCGCGCGGCTGATTACGCAAAAGGAGACATTGCGCGAGGAGGGATAGCGGGCCGGTAATGCCAAATCATAATGGTGATCGACGCGCGGGAATGGTGTGCTGGCGGAAAGCCGTTTTGCACTTTTCCCGCCCATGCTCTAGAAGGTTGCTATCTTCCGATCTCAAATGCAACTTTTGGTATGGTAAGCATCGATGCATCTCTCGTCAGCCGGTTGATCGCCGCGCAATTTCCGGAGTGGGCGGATCTCCCGGTCAGCCCCGTCCGGTTCGGTGGATGGGACAATCGGACCTTTCATTTGGGCAGCCACATGACCGTGCGGCTGCCCAGTGCCGCGCGCTATGCGCTTCAGGTCGAAAAGGAACAGCGCTGGCTGCCGGTCCTGGCGCCGCGCCTGCCGCTTCCCATTCCCGTGCCCTTGGCGGTGGGCCGGCCGGGCGAAGGCTATCCCTGGCCGTGGTCGATCTACAAGTGGCGGGAGGGCGAGATCGCGACCCATGCGCCTGTCGGGGATCTCAGCGCCTTCGCGACGACGTTGGCAGAGTTCCTCGTTGCGCTCCAAAAGATCGGCGCCACCGACGGGCCGCGTCCGGGGCAGCACAATTTTTTTCGGGGCGGACCGCTCACCGTCTATGACGCGGAAACGCGACGCGCGCTCGCCGCCCTCGAAGGCAAAATCGATACGGACGCAGCACGCGCCGTCTGGGAAGCGGCGCTCGCCGCGACCTGGCACGGCGCGCCGGTCTGGTTCCACGGCGACGTCAGCTCCGGCAATCTTCTGGTCGAGGACGGGCGGTTAAGCGCCGTTATCGATTTCGGCACCTCCGGCGTCGGCGACCCCTCGTGCGACCTCTCGGTCGCCTGGACCTTTTTTCACGGGGAAAGCCGGGAGGTATTCCGCGCTGCACTGCCGCTCGACAGTCCGACCTGGGCGCGTGGTCGCGGCTGGACGCTTTGGAAGGCGCTCATCGTCTATGCCGAGCTTCCGGGCACCGACAGCCTCGAAGTGGAGAAATCGCGCCGTGTGATCGACGCGGTGCTCGCCGATCACGAACGCTTCGGCTGAGCGGGGACCGCAAACGAAGGGGATAGAGCGCTACAGCGACCTTTGCGCGTCTGATAAGACGCGCGGAGCTGTAGGTCAGCCGGAGACGCGGGCGACGGAGCGGCCGCACCAGGACGACGGTTCGCCGGCCCGTTTGCGCACGAGCCCCTCGGAGACCAGGACGTCGCCGAGCGATCGTCCGTTGCGCATCACCAGGTGCGGGGTTCCGCCTTCCTTGCCCCCGCCGCCCCGGGAGGCGACGACCGTGAATTTGCCGGCGTTCAACAACTCGCGCAGCCGTTGTTTGGCGTAGAAGCCGCGCGCGCGCTCCGCCTCGCATTTCGCTTCCTTCGTCTCCGGCGCGTCGATGTCGGCGATCAGGATCTTTTCGCCCTTGAAGAGGAAGGTATCGCCGTCGACTACGCAGTTGTCGTTGCGAATACCGCAAAAATAGAACGTGTTCGAGTCTGCAAACCGGGGCGTTGGCTGTTCCATCGGTCGCCCGACAGGAGCCGGAGGAGCAAGCGCTGACTTTCCGGCGACGAGGGCAGGCGGGACAGGCGTCGACTTCCGGACAATCGAACCGGTGTGCTCTTTTGGCTTCGCCGTCGCTCGGGCGGCCGCCACCGGTCTCGTCTTCGTCTCTTTTGGCGAGAGCATGGCAACGACTTTAGAGGCGCCGGGCAGATCCGGCAGTTTCGCCCGATGGTCGTAGGCCGCGATGCCGCCGATGACAAGGACTGCCGCGATATACCATGGCGCCATGCCGCCGCTATTGCCCTTCCGGCTTGCGCTGCGCTTCCGCCTTTTTGAACTCGCCTTGGCCATCCGATTCGATCCTCGATTGCGCCGGCATTATCGGGGCTAGGGGTTGCTGAAAGGTTGCCATCCGGCCCGCCGAAGTGGAGCTGCGGCGAACGTGCGCGAAAGCCACACCGGCCTCGTCTTGAACGCGGGGGCGGTCGCGGATTCTTGTCTCGGTTGCGGACCTGTGGGATAGTCCGGCTGCGTGATTTGCTGAATCAGGACCGGTTCGCCAAAAAATCGGTCAGCAATTCAACGCGTTGCGGTGGCCTTGCGGGCCTCGGAGTACCGCACGGCGCTGCAGAGGGAATGCCGGCCTGGTGGAGGGCGGCCTTGCAGCGAAGGCGCCGTTGCGGCGTGGGGGAGCTATCATGAGATTTGGGTCGATCTGCGTTCTTCTTCCGTTTTTCGCACTCGCGATGAATGCTCCGGTGCATGCGGCCGATGTTCTGCCGGCGCTCGCGCCGCAGCCGCAACCCGAGGAAAGTCCGGAGGGCTGGTCCTTCTCCTTCGCTCCCTATTTCTGGATGGCCGGGCTTGAGGGAGATACCGGATTGTTCGGCCTGCCGACGGTCGAGATCGACCCGAGCTTCAGCGACATCTTTTCCGACCTCGATTTCGGTTTCATGGCGGCGGGCGATGCGAGATATGGCCGTTTCAGCATCTTCACCGATATAAACTATGTGAAGGTGTCGACAGATGAGGCCACGCCGCGCGGCATTCTCGTCGACAAGGTCAATGTGAAGTCGGAGACGTTTACCGCCCTTGTCGGCGCCGGCTATGCGGTCGTCGACGAGAGCAACGTGCGCCTAGACGTCATCGGTGGTGCCAAGGTCTGGTCGGTCGACACGACGATCTCGCTCAGCGGCGGCATTCTGGGCGGCCGTTCCAGGAGCGACGGCGACACCTGGGTCGACGGGCTGGTCGGCCTGCGCGGCCACTATTCGTTCACGCCGGAGTGGTACGTGACCGGGTGGGGACTTGTGGGCGCCGGCGGCGCCGACCTCGACTGGGACGTGATCGGGGCGCTCGGTTATAACGTGAACGACCGGATCTCGGCCCTTGCCGGCTATCGCGCCATGGGCGTCGACTACAGCAACGACGGCTTCACTTACGACGTGATCCAGCACGGGCCGATCATCGGCGTGGCCATCCGGTTCTAATGCATGTCGCCCAAAAGTGTGCGGCGGGTTTTGGGACGACGACATGCATAAAAACAAGGACCTAAAGTGCGTCGCATGAGTCCAATTGAACGCGACGCGCTTTAGAGCATTCCAGGGAAGTTTCGTAACGGATTTTCCCAGAATCGCGCAGTTTGAAAGAGTTGCCTTCGCTGGCGGGATGCCGCATCGACGGTGCACCCTCAATCTGCGTCTTACTGCTGACGATCGCTGATTGCGGGCCGCTCAGCGGTTTCCGCCGGTATGACCCATCGCCGGAATGGGGCTGCTGCATGCTTCTTTGAATCGTAGCCGATTTGCGTCCTTTGCGCGTCTGACAAGACGCGCGGCGCTGTAGGGAAAAGAAGGCGGGCCCTTATAGCCGTGCGTCTTTCCAGTCGCATGAAGGCTACGGGAACCCGCCAATCTCGGCAGGTCAGCCCATTTTCAGGTGAGGCCTGAAAGCGGAGGGATTTCCTGCCGCGCGCGCTTTTATAAAGTGCGCACATTGCATGGCGCGCTCTTTCGAACGCGCCATGCATGCGTCAACGGTTGTCGTCGCTTTGCTCGGAATTACCGGGAATTCCGTCACCGCCGCCATTGCCTTTGCCATTATTGGCTTGCCCGCCTTCACCTGCGCCGTTGTCGCCGCCTTTGCCGGGTGCCTCGCCCTTACCGGGCGCCTTGTTATCACCTTTGCCGGGTGTCTTGTCGCCAGCCTTGTCCTTACCCTTGGCGCCGGCCTTGTCCTTCTTCTTGCCGTCGGCTTTGTCCTTGCCCTTGCCGCCGGCCTTGTCCTTCTTCTTGCCGTCGGCTTTGTCCTTGCCCTTGCCGCCGGCCTTGTCCTTCTTCTTGCCGCCAGCCTTGTCCTTGCCCTTGCCGTCGGCTTTATCCTTGCCCTTGGCGCCAGCCTTGTCCTTGCTCTTGCCCTCGGCTTTATCCTTGCCCTTGGCGCCAGCCTTGTCCTTGCTCTTGCCCTCGGCCTTATCCTTGTTCTTGCCGCCGGCCTTGCCTTTGTCGCCGCCCTTGTCGTCGTTGCCGCCACCGCCTTCGTTGCCGCCACCGCCTTCGTTGCCGCCGCCGCCTTCGTTGCCGCCACCGCCGTTGCCGCCGCCCTCGTTGCCGCCACCTTCATGGCCGCCGCCGCCGTTGCCGCCGCCCTCGTTGCCGCCACCTTCATGGCCGCCGCCGCCGTTGCCGCCGCCCTCGTTGCCGCCACCTTCATGGCCGCCACCGCCTTCGTTGCCGCCACCCTCGTTGCCGCCGCCTTCGTTGCCGCCACCGCCGTTGCCGCCGCCCTCGTTGCCGCCACCTTCATGGCCGCCGCCGCCGTTGCCGCCGCCCTCGTTGCCGCCACCTTCATGGCCGCCGCCGCCGTTGCCGCCGCCCTCGTTGCCGCCACCTTCATGGCCGCCGCCGCCGTTGCCGCCGCCCTCGTTGCCGCCACCTTCATGGCCGCCGCCGCCGTTGCCGCCGCCCTCGTTGCCGCCACCTTCATGGCCGCCGCCGCCGTTGCCGCCGCCCTCGTTGCCGCCACCTTCATGGCCGCCGCCGCCGTTGCCGCCGCCCTCGTTGCCGCCACCTTCATGGCCGCCGCCGCCGTTGCCGCCGCCCTCGTTGCCGCCACCTTCATGGCCGCCGCCGCCGTTGCCGCCGCCCTCGTTGCCGCCACCTTCATGGCCGCCACCGCCTTCGTTGCCGCCACCCTCGTTGCCGCCGCCTTCGTTGCCGCCACCGCCGTTGCCGCCGCCCTCGTTGCCGCCGCCCTCGTTGCCGCCACCTTCGTTGCCGCCACCTTCGTTGCCGCCGCCGCCTTCGTTGCCGCCGCCGCCTTCGTTGCCGCCGCCGCCCTCGTTGCCGCCGCCGCCTTCATTGCCGCCGCCACCGCCGTTACCACCGCCGCCTTCATTGCCGCCGCCGCCGTTGCCGCCGCCGCCTTCGTTGCCGCCGCCGCCGCCGCCGTTACCGCCGCCGCCGTTGCCGCCACCGCCGTTACCACCGCCGCCGTTTCCGCCGCCGCCGCTGCCGCCACCGCCGTTTCCGCTGCCGCCACCGCCGTTGCTGCCACCGCCGTTCCCGCCGCCGCCACCGTTGCCGCCATCGTCAGGAGGGGGAGGGCTGCTGCCGCCGCCACCGCCACCGCCGGTACCACCGCCACCGCCAGTGCCACCGCTACCGCCGCTGCCGCCACTGCCTTTTCCACCGCCACCGCCTTTGTGCGGGCTGGCATCACTGCGCTCGTCTCCGCCCGTCGAGGCACCCTTTATGGTTGCTGTCGACAAGGGAGGGCACATTTTGATCTGTGCTGGCGTGAGGATTTTCGAGCGGTTGAGCGCTACGCAGCAGGCCGCGAAGTTATCTTCAGTCAGCGGGCTGCATTGGTTTGCAGTCATACGCTGTCGCTGTACTGCGTTAGCGTCTGTTGTGAGGACTACTGATGTTATTGATGCTGTTGAAAGAATAAAGAAAATATTTAATACGGATTTGTTTAACTGAGGCATTACGCAACTCCTACAAATAAATATTTCAAAAAAAGTAATAAATAATTCGCGTAAAGCGCGAGGTGGTCAAGTTACGAATTATTAGTAGTACGGCCACAACATCGCCCAATTTTGGGTTAATCAACCTTGAGTTAATCCCCATTAGTTATGCGTAGTTTGACACGGGAGCGTTACGCCCGCCGTTAGAGGTCATTTTCATGAAATATTTCATCGCGCAGATCGCATCTCTCTTGCTGTTTATGATCCCGCAGGTGGCCGATGCCGGCACGACGATGAGGACCGGCGGCAAGGCTTTCGCGCCACCGGCTTTCGCCTCGTTCTGCACGCGCGAGCCGCGCTTGTGCAGCACGGGCGGCGGAAGCAAGATGGTCGTCCTGCACCCGGAAAAGGCGAGTGAGCTGCAACAGATCAACCGCGCGGTCAATGCGCGCATCAGGGAGCGGAGCGATCTGGCAAATGTCGGCCAGGACGACGATTGGCGCGTGCCCACGGCCTACGGCGACTGCGAGGATTTCGCCATCCTGAAGAAGCGGGAATTGCTCAAGCGCGGCTGGCCAGCCTCGGCGCTGCTCTTGACGGTCGCCCGCTATCGCGGCGAGGGGCACACGGTGCTGACCGTGCGCACCAGCGAGGGCGACCTCGTGCTCGACAATATGACCAATTCGGTTCGCGACTGGTCGAGGACCCCTTATAATTATTTCGCCCGCCAGTCTCAATCGAACGGCCGGCGCTGGGAACTGATCGGCGGCGCGCAGCGGATCTGAGCGGCGGCCGCTGAAACAATTCAAGGTGCTGCAGCGACCTTTGCGCGCCCGATCGGACGCGCGGTGGTGCAGACGGCTCCGACCGTGAGATGCAGGCGCGCAAACGCCAGTCGCGGCGCCGTCTTTCAGGCGCGCAACGATGTCCTTCAATACCTCGAAGGCCGCGCCTTCTCGCGGCTATCTTCGTACAGCGACGACCTGTCTTCGGCTGAACTGCGACAACTGAACACGCCCTGATTGGTTGCCGCCGATCAGTTGTGCGGTCGACTTCGACAGGGCGGAGAGGATCCCGACATGATAGCCGCGACCGGTGCGCACGACGATGACGTCGCCTGGACGCGCGTAGGCGAGGCGCACGGGTGCACCGAAGCGCAGCCAGGAGCTTGCGAAGCTATAGGCTTTCGGCGGCTGTCGGCCGGCCTTCCGAGCAATCATGCCCATAAAATGGCCGCACCATGGCGTGCGGGCGGGGTTTATGCCGAGGGCGGCGCGCAGCCGCCTGTTGTTCTTGACTTCATGCAGTCCGGTAAATTGCTGGGCCTGGGCCAACATGCCGGCGGTAGCCGTGTCCGGCATTGTAAAGGCGACATATATTGCGGCGAGAAACGCTAGAACCTTCATGGCTTGAGTCTCCTTGCCATTTTTCGGTGTGCGTTCACTGCTAAGAGCCATCCGCCTCTAGGCGGACATGCTGAAAGCGAGTAAAATGCTTTTGAATCAAAGCACTAGAACGCCATTGCGCGCTCGCTCGAACGCGCAATAATCCACCTTCGGGCTCGGCCAAGCCGAGTCCGCTTTTGACCCTGTTTCTCTATCCAGCGCGCAGAACGGTGACGTTCCCGTATTGCGTTGAACGCTGCAACACGGCCCCAACAGGCGGGCGAACCAAGAGGTTCTGGCCCAACTCTAACGAAACAAATATTCGGTATTCCCCTGCCATCCGCTGGATAGCGAGCGGACTTTGCCGGCTGCGTGAAGCAAAATTGTGGCAATGGCTCTATTCGCGCCATTTCTCCGCGTCACGGGCTCAATAGGGCCTGCCGTGGGCGGCCGCAGCGGATCTATCCAGGATTGCGTCGGCCTGTCCCGGCACCCGGATATGTGTTACTCATTTCCGATTGTTCGGGAGCGCGGCCATGGAAAGCGCGAAGGGGAAACCAGCCCGCAAGACCGGCGGCAAGACCGCCGAGGCGAGGGTGAGTGAGGGCAGCCGGAAGGCGACCAAGGACGAGGCCGGCACCGCCTCGGTTTTCCTCGAGAAAGACCCCGGGATCTGCCTCGTCTACCACGTCAAGGATGCGCAGGGCCGTTATCTTACGGACGAACAGGCCGTGCGCGCGCTGCAGTCTTCGGCATTGCCGGCAGACACGATGGTCGCGCGCAAGGCAAGCGGCATCCGCATCTGCGCGGACGGCGATTCCTGGATCAATATCCTCTGGCCGCTATCGGCGCTGGCGGGTTACGCACCGACATTCTTCGATGTCCTCGAGGGACGCTACTACGCCCAGAACGTCGCCTATCCGGGTGATACCTTCGAGCAGATGCGGCAGAAGAAGGATTACCGCCAGCTGGTGAAATCCGCCTCATTCGACTTCTTCATCTTTTCGGGTGGCGGCAACGACATCCTCGGCGGTGGCGCCCTGACGGAGCTGCTGCGGCCGAGGACCTCCGGCATGCCCGGCGATCCAAGAAGCTTTCTCCGCCTGGATGTCCTGGACCGCAAGGTGCGGTCGCTCGAGGAAGGCTATAACGAGATCGCGCGCGACGTCGCGATTCTGTCGTGCCCGAAGCGGACGCAGATGCTGGTCCATGGCTACGACGTTCCGAAGCCGGTGGCGAACGGCCCGTGGCTCGGCCAGCCCTTCACCCGCCGCGGCTTCAGCCTGACGGGCGACGGCGTGCTGATCGAAGGGATTCTCACCTATCTCGTTGACCGTCTCTACGACATGCTCGAGCGGATCGAGCGCGCCCAGGACAATGTCACCGTCGTCCGCCTGAAGGACGTCGTGCAGGGGCGGTGGAACGATGAACTTCACCCGCGGAAGGTAGCGTCGCAGGACCTGGCGCAGAAGTTCGTCTCGGTGATGGAGCCTTCGGTGTGATACGGGGCTGCTGCGCCGCGCTCATCCGCATTAGTCCGCGCTGAGCGCCACCGCTGGCTGCAGCCGCGACGCGTTTCTGGCTGGCAGGTAGCCGAAGAGCAAGCCGGTGAGGAATGAACAGGCAAAGGCGAGGGCCACTGGCCCACCAGTGAAGCTCACCGGCATGCCGAAGGTCTTTGCGAGAGCGCCGGTTCCGAGGCCCGCAACGACGCCGATCGCGCCGCCGATCGCAGAGACTACCAGCGCCTCCACAAGGAACTGAACGAGGATGTCGCGCTGGCGGGCTCCGGTGGCCATGCGCACGCCGATCTCGCGGGTTCGCTCGCTGACACTCACCAGCATGATGTTCATGACGCCGATGCCGCCAACCAGCAGCGAAATCGCCGCGACCGAGCCGAGGAAGAGTTTCAAGGTGTTCGATGTGTCGGTGAAGGCCTCCCGCACCGACGACATGTTGGTGATCTGCGTATCCTCCCTCTTGTGGCGTTCGTTGAGCAACGCCTGTATCCGCTCCTGCGTCAGGTCGATCGCCGAGGCGTCCTCGACCTTGATGGTGATGGTGCGGATGTTGCGCTGGCCGAAGATGCGCATGCTGCCTGTGGTGAGCGGCACGAGCACAACGTCGTCCTGATCGTTGCCGCCGGCGCTCGCGCCCTTTTCGTTCATAACGCCGATCACCTGGAAGGGGATCTTGTTGACGAGCACGTATTGGCCGATCGGATCGGAGCCGTCCGCAAACAGGGTTTTGACCACGGTCTGCCCGAGAACCGCGACGGGCGCATAGCCTTCCATGTCGTTGCGGTTAATGAACTCGCCGCGGCCGATGCTCCAGGATTTCGCCTCGGTGAATTGCGGCGCCGTGCCGTTGGCCGTCGTCTGATAGTCGATATTGCCGCGCCGGAGCGTCACCGTCGTCGTCATTTCCGGCACGGCGAAGGCGACATTCGGCACTCCGAGAATTGCGTCGGCATCTGCGGGCACCAGCGTGACGTTGCTTCCTCCCGCGCTGCCGCGGAAATTGGCCATGCTCGGGCGCACCAGCAGAAGATCCGAGCCCATCGAGGAAATGCGGCTGAGCACGAAATCCTGCGCACCGGTGCCGATCGCCAACATGGCGACGACCGAGCCGACGCCGATGACGATGCCGAGCAGCGTCAGGATCGTGCGGAAGAGATTGGCGCGCAGCGCCCGCATCGCCATCTTCACCGCTTCGGAGACATCCGCAATCGCGGCGAAACCCTCGCGCGTGCGCTGGGCGAGGCCGACCGCCGCGTCCGGATTGCTGCGGCCCTTCTTGGTGCGATCGGCAATGATGCGCCCGTCGCGGATCTCAATCAGCCGGTCAGCCTGTTCGGCGACCTCCCGCGAGTGGGTGATCACGATCACCGTGTGGCCGTCCTCGTTCATTTCGCGCAGGAGCGCCAGCACCTCCTCGCCGCTCTGGCTGTCGAGCGCGCCGGTCGGCTCGTCGGCAAGGATGACGCGGCCGCCGTTCATCAGAGCGCGTGCAATCGAGACGCGCTGCTGCTGGCCGCCGGAAAGCTGGCTTGGCCGATGATCGAGCCGGTCACCCAGCTTCAGGGATTCGAGAAGCGCCTGCGCGCGCTTATGCCGGTCCTGTGCGGACACGCCGGCATAGACCGCGGGCACTTCGACGTTCTCCTGCGCGCTCGCAGTCGGGATCAGATTGTAGGCCTGGAAGACGAAGCCGAAGGTGCGGCGGCGCAGCGCCGCGAGCTCGTCGCCATTAAAACCGGAAACCTTTTCGCCGTCGATCAGGTAGTCGCCCGAGGTCGGCTGATCGAGGCAGCCGAGAATGTTCATCAGCGTCGATTTGCCCGAGCCGGACTGGCCGATGATCGCGACGAATTCGCCGGCCTCTATGTCGAGCGAGATATTATGCAAGACCTCGACGGCGAGATCGCCGTTGAAAAAAGTCTTGCTGAGATCCTTGAGCGAGATGAGGGCGGCCATCGGCGTGCTCAGAACATCCGCGGCATGCGCAGGCCGCGGAGTGAGCGGGTATTGCGCATGCTGTTGCCGGTGGAAGCCGACGCCGTATCGACGACGACGCGCTCGCCTTCCTCGAGGCCGTGGACGATTTCGGCGCTGACGCGGTTGCGGATACCGACCTCGACCTCGCGGGTCTCCGTCGCGCCCGAAGGCCTAACGACCGTCACTTCCGTTTTCGACGGTGTGCCCGGCGCGCGCTCGCCATTGGTTTTGATCGCTGCGCTCGGGACGACGAGCACGTCCTTGGCGGCGGCTTGAACGAAGAAGACCTGCGCGCTCATCGACATCATCAGTTCGCCGGTCGGGTTCGGAACATCGAAGAGGGCGTAATAGAGGACGACGTTGTTTGCCGTGTCCGGCATCGGCTCAATCTGGCGCAACTTGCCGGTGAAGCGTCTGCCCGGCTGGCCGAGCAGGGAGAAATAGGCGTCCATGCCGATCTTCAGCTTGCCGACATCGGCCTCGGAGACCTGGGCCTTGACCGTCATCGTCGAAAGATCGGCAATGGTGACGATCGTCGGCGCAGTCTGATTGGCGTTGAGCGTCTGGCCTTCCTTGGCAGGGTTGGCGACGATCGTGCCGGCCATCGGCGCATAGATCTTGGTGTAGCCGAGATCGACCTTGTCGCCGGCAAGCGCAGCCTGCTGCTTGCGGATCTGCGCCTCGATCGCGTGCACGTCGGCGCTCGCAGCCACATGGTCGGCCACGGCCTGCTCAAGTGTCGCTTGCGAGACGCTGTTGCTGGCGACCAGATTGCGCTGACGCTCGATATTCGCCTGTTTCAGAACGAGCTGCGCCTTTTTCGACACGAGCTGCGCCTCGAGATTGGCGAGTTCGGCCTGATCGATCTCGATCCTGTTCTCGATGGTGGCCGGATCGATCTCGGCGACAAGCTGATTCTGCTCGACCTTGTCGCCGATCTGGACATGTAGCGACTTCAACTGACCGGACACCTGTGCGCCGGCATCGACGGATTTGATCGCGTGGAGAGTGCCGACAGCAGTCACGCTGCTTTCGATATCGGCGCGCGTGACGACCTCCGTGATCATCGTCGCGGCCGGCTGCGAGCCGTATTGGCTCCAGGCGTAATAGCCTCCGCCGAGAACGGAAAGGATGACAGGGGCGGCGACCCAAAGGCGCGAGCGGCGCTTCTTTCGAGGCGGCGCCGGCGCAGGAATGACGGTCACGTTGGGCGGCGCCAAACTGCGCGCCGTCACGTCTTCCCTCGTCTGGGCCGTTTTTCCCATGCGCGTGCTCAGCTTGCTCCCCGATCGGGCGATGTGTGTCATTAAGATAAAGGTGAACGCGACCAGCGAAAAGCATTGAGATCATTATATTTTTGTAATGTGCGCCGGGGAGGGCACGGCAGGACGGTGTGGCGGGCTCCGCCCGAGGCGGAAAGCTTATTTCGGCCAGCAGCTTAGGTCCGCCCCCGGAGCGCACGATCGAAATCAGCGGCGCGGCTCGATGAGCGCCGCGACATCGGCGACGCAGGCATGGTGGTCGGCGAGCGCGGCGACTTCCGCCACGTGCAGGTCGCGCGCGCTGACGATGCCCGTCGCAGACGGCAGGTCGCGGGTGGCGCAGGCATCGCCCGCGATGGTGATCTCATAGCCGAGATCGAGTGCTGCACGCGCCGTCGAGGACACGCAATTGTGTGTCATGAAACCGGCGATTACGACCTTCGTGCCGGAGGGGCCGACGAGATCGGCAAGGCCGGTGCCGGAGAAGGCGTTCGGACGTGGCTTTTCGACGATCGCTTCGGCCGGGAGCGGTTTCAGCGCATCGATGAAGGCGCCCCGTTCGGTGGCACGATCGAAGGGACCGCCGGCCGCACCCCTGTGCGCGACATGGATGATTTTCGCGCCGGCCTGCCGTGCAGCGGCAAGCAGGACACCGGCGCGCTCGACGGCGGCTTCCGCGTCGACGAGCGTCAGCGGTCCGGAAAGATACTCGTTCTGATAGTCGATAAGGATCAGCGTCGCATCGCCAAGGGCTGGCGGCGCGGGCTCGCGGCCGGCGAGGGAAAAGAGAGTGAAGGGCGGTCTTGCGGTCGTCATAGCGGGCTCCATTGCCTGTTCAGATGCTTCACCCTATGCTCCGCGAAAACGCCGATGAAGCCGAAGTTTTCGGAGATGAACCTGCATGAATGCAGAGAGCTGGGCTGATCTCGAACTGCTCGACCATATCGTCCGAGGCGGGACGCTGAGTGCCGCCGCGCGCAGCCTCGGGGTCGACCAGACGACCATTGCGCGCCGGCTCGCGGCGCTGGAGCGGCGGATCGGGGCCGCACTTTTCGACCGCATCGGTGGGCGGCTCACGCCGACGCCGGTGCTTGCCACAGTGCTCGACCGGCTGCGGACGATTTCGGAAGAGGCGTCACTGTCGATGGCGGGGCTGATGCGGGCGACGGCGGAGCTTCATGGCCACGTGCGCGTGACGAGCGTCAGCTTCATTCTCAGCCGCATCATCGCGCCGGCGCTCGGCGACCTTGAGCGCAGCCATCCCGGCATCACCCTCGACCTCGTGGCTGACGACCAGGCACTGAGCTTCGAGCGCCGCGAGGCTGATATCGCGGTGCGCCTCGGTCGCACCGGCGAGGACACGACGCGGATCAAGCGCATCGGCGCGATCCGCTTCCGGCTCTGCCGTCCCGCCGGCCTTCCACCGGGCGAGCATCCGATCGTGCGCTACCGTGATACGCTGGCGCACGTGCCGGAGATGCTGGCACTCGACCGGGCGAGGCCGAGGGCTCGCGTCGTGCTCACCGCTGACAAGTTGGAGATCCTGGCCGAGGCGGCACTTGTGCTCGGCGCCGAGGTGATGCTGCCCGAACTCTCCGCCCGGCACGATCCGCGCTTCGAGATCATCGACGAACCGGCGGCCGTGGCCAACCGGCCGGCCTATCTGATGATCCATCCCGAAAGGGCGCGGGTGCCGAGCGTCGCCGCGGTCGCCGCCTTCGTGGAGGCGGCGGTGCGCGGCTGGCGATCTTGAGACCACACCAATCCGGTGACTACAGCGCCGCGCGTCTTATCAGACGCGCAAAGGACGCTGTAGTAATTTGAATCGCTGCATGTTTTTTTCCTTAAATCGGATCCGATTTAAGGAAACATGCAGTAGGCTACTGTGCCTTGCGGGCCGCGCGGCGGATGTAGCGCCCGAAGGCTTCGAGCGTTTCCTCGCTGACATGGTGCTCGATGCCCTCGGCATCGATGCGGGCGGTGGCCGGACTGATGCCCAGCGCGAGGAGAAACGACACGACGATCTCGTGGCGCGCTTTCGACCTTTCGGCGATTTTCCTTCCGGCAGCCGTCAGGAAAACGCCACGGTATGGCCGCTGGACGATCAATTCTTCGGCAGCCAGCCGCTTCAGCATTTTGGCCACCGTCGGCTGGGCGACGCCTAGCCTCTGCGCGATTTCGACCTGCCTTGCCTCGCCGCTGTCATCGATTAGGTCGGCAATCAGTTCGACATAGTCCTCGACGAGCTCGGTCCGCCGGTTGCTGCGGGTCTGGCGGAAGCTCTCGACCTGCGTTTCCGGGTCGATAAGCGGCGTCGTGATTTCTTCGGATCGGGCGGTTTGGTCGGACATTACATGGCTCCTTGAACAACATCGTAAGCCCCCGTTGAAATCATAGCAATGGCTAAAAATGTGTCGCCGCCTGCAACTCCCACGCACCGAACGGCCGCCGCTGTCGACTTAGCCATTGCTATATTGTCTGACTTATGCTTATTTTGTTGTATCGTACTAACGATGGAGCGCCCGCATGACGAGATGGGGGCCGTTTGAAATCACCAGACGCGGACTGCTCTGGGGCAGCGTTACGGCCGCCGGCGGGAGCGTGATCTGCGCGAGCGGATCGTCCGTCGCTCAATCTAGCCATTTGGCCGACCATTCAGCACATTCAGCCGCTTCGCCTCAAACGGGTCATGGTTCCGCCCACGGCGCGATGATCACCGTCGGTGAGGTCGATGAAATGCGCAATGGCTTCGAGACCGCGAAGCTGCTGACGGAGTGGGACACGGGTACCGTCTCCCGGCTGCCCGACGGCCGGGTCCTTCGTACCTTCGAGGTGGAGGGGTACGACAAGGAAATCGAAATCGCGCCCGGCATCATGTTCCCGGCGTGGACGTACAACGGACGCGTGCCCGGCCCGTCGCTCAGGGCTACCGAGGGTGACCGGCTACGGATCGTCTTCAGGAATTCGGGTTCGCATCCCCACTCGATGCACTTCCATGGCATCCACGCGGCCCGCGTGGACGGCGTTCCCGGCGCGGGCCTCACCGATCCCGGCGGCGAGTTCGTATACGAATTCGACGCGCGGCCGTTCGGTTGCCATCTCTACCACTGCCACGCCCTTCCGCTGAAGCGGCACATCCAGAAGGGCATGTACGGCCTTTTCGTCGTCGATCCCGATCCGGCCAGGCATCCGGAGCTTGCCGACATCGCCCGCTCCCGCCTGCTCGGCACGCCGGAAAACGCCGAATGGCAGGAGTTTGCCATGGTGATGAACGGCTTCGACACCAATTTCGACAGCGAAAACGAAGTCTATGCGGTGAACACGGTCGCGCATGCCTACATGAAGCGGCCGATCAGGATCGTGCGGGACAGGCCGGTCCGCATCTATCTGGCCAATGTCGTCGAATTCGACCCGATCAACTCGTTCCATCTGCACGCCAATTTCTTCGATTATTTCGACCAGGGTACGACCCTGACGCCGACCCTCAAGACGGTGGACCTGATCACCCAGTGCCAGGCCCAGCGCGGCATCCTCGAATTTTCCTTCAAGGACCACGAACCCGGCCTCTACATGTTCCATCCGCATCAGTCGGAGTTCACCGAACTCGGTTGGTCGGGCATGTTCGATGTCGTGGAGGCGATCGCATGAACGAGGTCTCCCACATAACGGCGGCCAACCCGACTTCTGGTCCGGCGCGGAAATCACGTGCGGCGCTCTTGTGGCTCATCCTGCCGATGGCGGCACTTGGCCTGGCCATCGTTTGGCTTGTGGCCACGAATCCGCTGCAGCGCTTCGGAAATGGCGCGCCACCGGTCGAGGCTTTGACGTTCGAGCGGACGATCTTGTCGGATGACGGCATCCGCGTTCTCGTGCGCGCCGGCGGTTCCGAGCCGATGACGATCGCCCAGGTCCAGGTCGACGACGCCTATTGGCAGTTCACGCAGGCTCCGCCCGGGCCGATCAGCCGCGGGGCGACAGCCTGGATCCATTTGCCCTTCCCGTGGGTGCTGGGGGAGGCGCACGCGATCAACATCGTCACCAACACCGGTGCGACGTTCGAGCACGAAATCGCAGTCGCCGTGCCGACACCGGCGCACAATGCCAAAAGTCTGCTCTCGCAAGCGCTGCTCGGCGTCGCTGTCGGCCTCGTCCCCGTGGCGATCGGGATGATGTTCTATCCCGCTCTCAGCGGCGTCGGCCGTGATGGCATGGATTTCCTGCTTGCGCTGACCGTCGGGTTGCTGGCGTTCCTTCTCGTCGATGCCGCGGCGGAAGCCTTCGAGCTTGCGGGCGAGTCCGCCGCCATCTTCCAGGGGCAGGCGATGGTCTGGCTTGCGGCCGCTGCCAGCTTCCTTCTGCTGATGGCAGTCGGCCGACGTCAGGGCGCGCCGAGCGGGCTTGCGCTCGCAACCTTCATCGCGCTCGGCATCGGCCTGCATAACCTCGGCGAAGGACTGGCCATCGGTGCGGCTTTCGCGGCAGGCGCAGCCGGGTTGGGCGCCTTCCTGGTGCTGGGGTTCATGGCGCACAACATCACCGAGGGTATCGGAATTTCGGCGCCGCTGCTGAAGAAGCGGCCGGCGCTTTGGGTCTTTGCGGCCTTGGCTTTGCTCGCCGGAGGACCTGCCGTCGTCGGGCTCTGGATTGGCAGCCTTGCCTACGCGCCACAATGGTCGGCGCTGGCTCTGGCAGTCGGAGCGGGGGCGATACTGCAGGTCATGGTCGAGGTCGCCGCCTATCTGATGCGCTCCGACGGGCGCGGGTCGGCGGCGCTCCTCGCCCCGGCCACGATCGCGGGACTGACGACCGGGGTCGCTTTCATGTACGGGACGGCGATGCTCGTGAAGATCTGAGCTCGTCGCGTCGCATGCGCTGGCCAATCCAGCGGTTCCGGTTGCTGTCCTATTCGCATGCCGGATTCATTTTCTCGCAAATTCGCCTTGACGCTCTCGTGCCATCGCATTAGAAAAAATGCGAACCGTACCGTACGGTACTAATGGAGCGATGGCGAAGTGCAGGGTGTCTTGGAGAGCAGGGGGGTAATTGCCGCAAGCGGTCTGACCGAGCGTCAGGGCGCCGTGCTCGAACAGGCGCTGAGACTGCTCGTCGATGGCGGCGAGAAGGCGCTGACGACTGCGGGCATCGCACGAGCCGCCAATTGCTCCAAGGAAAGCCTCTACAAATGGTTCGGCGATCGCGACGGGTTGCTTTCGGCGATGATCAGCTACCAGGCGAGCAAGGTGAGGACCCTCGACGTTTCCGCCGGGGCGCTCGACGCGGAGGGCCTGCGCCGGCATCTTGTCGCCTTTGCCAAGGACCTGCTTGAGGTGCTTGCCGGCGACGTGTCGCTGGCGCTGAACCGGCTGGCGATCGGCCAGGCAAGCCGCGAGGGATCGAAGCTCGGCCATATGCTGCAGGAGCGTGGCCGCCGCCAGATCGGCCGGCGCGCCGGCGCGCTGCTTGAAGCTGGCCGCAGGGCAGGGCTTCTCGCCTTCGACGATGCCGAGGAGGCTTATGGTGCGCTTTACGGTCTCGTCGTTTCCGACTGGCATTTGCGGATGCTGCTCGGCGAGGAGCCAGGCGAAATGAAGAAGGGTTTCAGCCGCAGGGCGGAGCGGGCGGTCGACGCCTTTCTCACGCTCTACGGCAAGAAAGGGTAGCGGCGGGTCTCAAACGGACGCATAAGCCTTTGCGAAGATCAAGGGGATCTTCCGGGTCATCCGTTTGGGCCAGCCAGAGGAACAACAGACAAGCAAAGGGAAGGAAAATTCGATGCGCGTCTATTACGATCGTGATGCCGATCTCAACCTGATCAAGTCCAAGAAGGTCGCCATCGTCGGCTATGGCAGCCAGGGCCGCGCCCATGCGCTGAACCTCAAGGACTCCGGCGCCAAGGAAATCCGCATTGCGCTGAAGCCGGGCTCGGCAACCGCCGCCAAGGTCGAGGCCGACGGTCTTTCGGTTCTCTCGGTCGCGGAAGCCGCCAAGTGGGCCGACCTCATCATGATGGCGACGCCGGACGAACTGCAGGCCGATATCTACAAGGGCGAGATCGCCGACAACATCCGCGACGGCGCAGCGATCGCGTTCGCACACGGCCTCAACGTCCATTTCGGCCTGATCGAGCCGAAGGCTTCGGTCGACGTCGTCATGATCGCGCCGAAGGGCCCGGGCCATACGGTTCGCGGCGAATATCAGAAGGGCGGCGGCGTTCCCTGCCTCGTTGCCGTTCACCAGAACGCCTCCGGCAACGCGCTTGATCTCGCGCTCTCCTACGCCTGTGGCGTCGGCGGCGGCCGCTCGGGCATCATCGAAACCAACTTCAAGGAAGAGTGCGAAACCGACCTCTTCGGCGAGCAGGTCGTTCTCTGCGGCGGTCTGGTCGAGCTCATCCGCGCCGGTTTCGAAACGCTGGTCGAAGCCGGCTATGCCCCGGAAATGGCCTATTTCGAGTGCCTGCACGAAGTGAAGCTGATCGTCGACCTGATCTATGAAGGCGGCATCGCCAACATGAACTACTCGATCTCCAACACCGCCGAGTGGGGCGAATACGTCACCGGCCCGCGCATCATCACCGAAGAAACCAAGGCCGAGATGAAGCGCGTTCTCAAGGACATCCAGACCGGCAAGTTCACCTCGGAATGGATGCAGGAGTACCGTTCGGGTGCCGCCCGCTTCAAGGGCATCCGCCGCGTCAACGACGCCCACCAGATCGAGGAAGTCGGCGCGAAGCTGCGCGGCATGATGCCCTGGATCGGCAAGAACAAGCTGGTCGACAAGGCAAAGAACTAAAAACTATCTCTAGGGGAGCTGTAGTGGCTCCCCTAGAGATTCTCGTAAGCGGAACCTAAGAAGACGCCGTTGTTAGACATCACATCGTTGATCTCGTCCAGGGCATCGTTAATCTGAGCGCAAAACTCAGTGAGCTTGAATAGTTTTCTGTTGAATTTTTCAGATTTGATACCGATCACTGCATCTACTTCTTCGCGGCTGTTTATTGCCCTTATTAGATCTGCCTCTAGGCCGATGAGGAATTTCTTCACTCCTACATCTTTCATGACCTCGATGTCGACGCCGTGAATTATGTTCCCGAGTATGTTCCAGAGGGAATCGCTTTTCTTCTTGCCGTCTCTCTCTGTCTGGCACAGGACATCTTATCTCCAAGTTCTTGGACCTTATGAGCGGCTGGGAAGTCGTTACTTCTGCCAACCTTCGCACTGAAATAGACAGAAGCAGGAGGTCTTTTTTGCATATTCCCCCGCGACAATGAAATATTCTCCGTCCCCTATTTTCTCCAGGCTTCGTGAAGTGCTGTACGTTGCCAGACGCGCAAGCGCCTCAATTGCGTCGTGATAAGCATGTCTGCACAAAGCGGCGTTCAACCGCAGTTTCAGTTCGCCGTTCGACATTCTGCCCATTTGGTTTGTTAGGGTAATTCTTTCTAACTTCTATCGATTCCCAGGGTGATATTAAACGCTCGATCAGATCGAAAATTCGCGAAGTTGCACGCCATGGTGCCCTGACGTGCAACAACAAGCTGGCCCACAAGGGGAGAACTAAGACTTCTCGGCAGAAAACTAAGGAAGCCGGGCTCGCGCTCCGGCTTTCTCGTTTGTGCTGAAGGGAAGCTTCGCTGACGCGGGCGACGAGCCGGCGCCAGAGCCGAAGGGCATCACATGGGATCCTTGCCCTTCATGGCATTTTCCATATGGGACTTGCACTTTGCCTGGTCGTTCGCCGCCATTGCTTCCTTGGCCATGGCAAGCTCTTTCTGCGCCATCTCCTTGCGTCCCGAGTCGGTGATCTGGCCGACATCGGTTTCGAGCTTCGTCAAGCCCGCCTGGTCGCAAGTGATATCGGCCTGTGCAAAGACGGGCGATGCAATAACCGTGAGCATGGCAGCCGCAACCAACGCTTTGTTCAACATGATGGAACCTCCGATGTTCTTGACTGCACTTCGCGTGCAATTCGTGGAGTTCCAACCACTGTCCTCAATTTCGGTTCCATCCAGACGCGCCTAAGCGCGGCGATGCGCGTTCGAGATGCAACGAAGAAGCGGTTCGTACTTGCGAACCGTTGAGGCTCAATCGAGATAGAAATTGCGCGGCCATTTATGCGCGCGCAGTTTCTCGCGCTGCTCGCTAGGAAGGCCGCGTCCGTCGCCGATCGCGCAATTGCGCTCGACATTGCGGACCGAGCGCATGCCGGGGATGACGGTCGAAACGGCCGGGTGGCTGAGCACGAAGCGGAGCGCCGTTTCGGCGAGCGCGTCGGGGGCGATTGCCAGGTCCTCGACGATCTTGCGCGCGCGTTCCTCGACCTCGCGCTTGCGCTCGCCGCGGAAATAATTGGCCCTGAAGTCTCCTTCCGGGAAGAAGGAGTCGGCGCGGATCTGTCCCGTCAAGCCGCCCTCGTCGAGCGCCACCCGGACGATCACGCCGACATTGTAGCGCTCGCACGCCGGGAACAGCTTCTCCTCGGGCGTCTGTTCGAAGACGTTGTAGATCACCTGCACGCTGTCGACGACGCCGCTTTCGATGAGGGCGAGGGCGTTTTCCGGCTCGTAGTCATTGATCGACACGCCGAAGAAGCGGATCTTGCCGTCGCGCTTCAACCGCTCGACTGCCGAGAGCCAGTCGCCACGGCCGACCCACTCGTCCGACCAGACGTGAAACTGCTGCACGTCGAGGGTCTCGACGCCGAGGTTTCGGAGACTGGTCTCGGTGCAGGCGATGACGTGGTCGGCGGGGAAGCCATCCTCGACCGGCGTGCCCGGGCGGGCAGGCCATATCCTGTTTTTTGGCGGGATCTTGGTCGCGACGTAGATCGTCTCCGAGCGTTTCTTGAGCAGCTTGCCGACCAGCCTTTCGCTGTGGCCCTCGCCATAGCCGAGCGCCGTATCGATGAAGGTGAGACCGAGGTCGATCGCCCGGTTGAGCGCGCGGGCCGACTCCTCGTCGTTGGCGCCCCGCCAGCCGCTGTTGCCGATGCCCCAGGCACCATAACCGATTTCGGAAACGCTGAGGCCGGTGCGGCCGAGTGTTCTGTAGTGCATGGCTTTTCTCGCAGGTGGGATTGAACGGGTCGATCCGGAACGATCGGTTCTGCAGGTCGCCTTCCACCTAGGTTCCGGGCAAGGGAAGTCAACGAACACTTCGCCTCGGCATTGAGGGCTGTTGACGGGAATGCTAGTTCCTGTCGACCGGCTTCGAGCGCATGCGCGACACGGTTTCGCGCTCGGCGCGCTTGCAGCGTATCGGCGGCAGGCCGCGGTCCATCAAGTCCATGTCCTCGAGCACCATGTCCCCCATGCGCTTGAAGGCGACATCGAGGGCGCCGGCCCGATGCGCCGAACGCAGGAAGCCCGGCAGCGCGCGGACGGGATGATCGAGCCCGAGCGGTTCCTCGGGAAAGACATCGCTGGCGGCGACGATGTGCTTGCTGCGCACGGCCTCCATCAGCGCCTCGAAATCCACGACGCCGGCCCGGCTGAGCAGGATGAAGGCGGCGCCCTTGCGCATCTTCGCGAAGGCGTCGGCGCCGAGGAAACCCTGGTTTTCGCTGGTGACCGAGGCGACGACGAAGACGAAGTCGCTCCCGGACAGGACCTCGTCCAACGAGGCCGGCTCCACGCCGTGCTCGATCAGCATCGACGGCGGCAACCAGGGGTCGAAGACCCGCGTGCGCGTGCGGAAGCCGGAAAGCAGGCGGTTCAGCGCCTTGCCGAGGTCGCCGAAGCCGATGATGCCGACGTCGGCGCCGGAGATGAGCCGCGCCGTGCGGTTGCCATCGCCACCCCACAATTCCTTGCCTTCGCGGAAGGCCAGATCCGCATCGACGATGCCGCGCGCAAGGTTGATCGCCAGGGCAAGACCAAGCTCGGCCACCGGCTCGGCAAAGACCGCGCCGGTCGTCACCACATGGATGCCGCGCTCGAACAGCGTCTCGTAGGGCATGTTGTTGATCAGGTTGGTCTCGACATTGAAGATGCAACGCAGCGACTGCATTCGGGCGAGTAGCTCGCCCGAGATCGGCGGTTGGCCGATGATGTAGCAGGCCCCCGCCAAAGTCTCGTCGGGCAGTGCGGCAATGCCGCTGTCGGTCGTCTCGACGATCCGGTAGCCGGCGCGGAGTCGGGCGAGCGAAGGCGGGGTGAAAATGAGCTCGAGCGTACGCGGTTCCGGTGCGCTGATCACCAGCGGCAGCGAATTGTCGGACATGGCTTCTTCCTCCCGGTCGGCTCCTTCCGATGCATTCGGTACATGTACCGCTGACGGAAAGGTGTACGCCAAATTAAACGATTTACAACCGCGAAAAATCGATTTATCGCTTGATACGCGACACTCGGCAGACTGCTTGCTCTCGGGAGGAGAGGATGGTTCATCGGGAAGCGCATGCGCGGCGGCCGTCGATCCACGACGTGGCCAATAGTGCCGGCGTCTCTGCCGCGACGGTGTCGAAAGTCCTGCAAGGTGTCGCGACGGTGAAGCCCGAGAACGTCCAGCGCGTGTTCGACGCGGTGGCATTGCTCGGTTATCGCATCGATCCGCTCGCCTCGGACTTAAGGCGGGCCAAGCGCCGCATCATCGGCGCGATCGTTCCGGAATTCGAAAGCGAATTCTTCGGCTCCATGATCACGCAGCTGGAACGGCTGGCCGAACAGCGCGGCTATGCGCTCGTCGCGGCGTCGAGCCGGGAGTCGGAAGCGCGCGAAAAGGAAATCCTCGCCCGCATGCATGACTGGCGCGTCTCCGGCGTCGTGCTGGCGCCGGTGCGCAACGAGCACGGGCCGGCGGCGGGCTTCATGAAGAAGAACGGCATGACCGGCGTGCTGATCGACCGGGTGCTCGCCGACGATGCCTTCGACACGGTATCGGCCGACAGTGTTTCGGCGAGTGCCGAGGTGGCGCGTGAGCTCGTCGAAAGAGGCCACCGCCATATCCTCGTGCTAGGTCTTGGCGAGCAGGCGGCGACGGTCCGCGCCCGGCTGGAGAGTTTTCGCGAGCGCGCGCTGCAGCTCGCCCCGGATACCCGCGTCGACGTGATCCTTTCGGAAAGCGATGTCGAGCCGCTGCGATCGTCGCTGCGGGATTATTTCGCCAAGGGCGAGCGGCCGACCGCTGTCTATTCGCTGTTCTTGAGGGGCACGCTGGTCGCGCTCAGCGAATTCCGCCGGCGCGGGTGGCACTGCCCGAACGACATTTCCCTTGTCGGCTTCGACGATGCGGAGTGGATGCAGGTGACATGGCCGGCGATCGCGGCGGTCGTGCAACCTGTCAGGCAGATCGCCATCCAGGCGATGGACGTGCTGTTTCGCCGGATCGAGGGGGGAGGGGGGCCGCCCATCGCGCGGCTCGAGCCATGCAAGGTCTTGATGCGGGAATCCGTTGGGTCGCCAGGTAACGGACCGCATTCCGGGGGAGGAAAACGACAATGACCCCGATTGTCGAAGACGGAAGGCAAGCGCCGGATCTGGCTGGAACTCACGGTGCGTGACATCAACTGGAGGAAACGATGCAACCATTTTTCGCGAGGATAAATCGATTTACTTTGGCGTTGGGCGTTGCAATGGCCTTCGCCGCGCCTGCTATCGCCGAAGATGGCGAATACGGCGTCCTGATGAAAACGCTTGCCAATCCGTTCTGGGGCGCCATGGCTCAGGGGGTCGAGGATGGCGCCAAGGAAGCCGGCGTGAAATATTTCCTGCAAGCCGCCGAAAGCGACCAGGCGGCCGAGCCACAGCTCAATCTCTGCAACACGATGCTCGAACGCAAGCCGGTGGCGATGATCACCGCCGCCATCAACTCGACGAACCTCTTGCCGTGCCTCAAGGCTGCGCAGGATGCCGGCATCAAGGTCGTCGATCTCGACGGCAATCTTGACCAGGCCGTGCTCGACAAGGAGGGCATAAAGATCACCTTCCGCATCGGCTCGGACAATGTCGCGGCGGGCGCGCAGGGCGCCGACTATCTCGTCGAGAAGCTCGGCAAGGACGCCAAGGGGCCGGTGCTGGTGATCGAGGGCCTGTCGGGCAACGTCACCGGGCAGAGGCGCGCTCAAGGATTTGCGGCACGGCTGAAGGAACTGGCACCCGGCCTTGAGGTCGTCGCCTCGCTTCCCGGCGACTGGGACCGTGGCAAGGCGGCCTCGATCACCAACGACATCCTGACCCGCAACCCGGACCTCGTCGGCATCTTCGCCGCCAATGACGGCATGGCGCTCGGGGCCGTGGAGGCGGTCTATGCTGCCGGCAAGGGCGACCAGGTGACGATCATCGGCGTCGACGGCAATTCCGATGCGGTGAAGTCGATCAAGGACGGCAGGCTCAACGCTTCGGTCGCCCAGCTTCCCTATCTCGTCGGAAAGCAGGCGGTCGAGAACGTCAAGAAGGCGATCGCCGGCGAAAGCGTCACGGCGGATATCGCCGTGCCCACGCTGGTGCTGACCAAGGACGTGCTCGATGCCGGCAAGGAGCCGATGCTTCAATACGTCAAGTGAGCTTTGCCGAACCCGGCTGGCGCGCCATCCTGCGCCAGCCGCCTCTTTGCTGTTGCATGTTCCCGAAATCGGAGCCGATTCAAGGAACATGCGGCCATTCACGGTGTTACAGCGACCTTTGTGCGTCTGAAGATGCGCAGCGCTGTAGAGGTGGGAACCATGACACACGAAACGGCGCAACAAACGGCACAACCCGGCCTCTGGGCGCGGGCGCAACGAACATCGGTCGAACAACTGCATATACGGCTGGAATCCTTCATCGTCCTGATCGTGCTCAGCGCCGTCATGGCCGTGCTCTCGCCGTTCTTCCTGTCGCTCAGCAATTTCCTCAACATCCTGCTTGCCACCTCGACAATCGGCGTGCTGGCTATTGCCGCCACCTATGTCATCGGCTCCGGCGGGCTGGACCTGTCCCTCGGGTCGGTGATGGGGCTTTCCGGCGTGGCGGGCGCCTATGTCGCCGTCAATCTCGGCGCGCCTTCGGCGATCGGGCTTGCCGCCTGCATCCTGGCGGGGGCGGCCGCCGGCTACGTCAACGGCCAGCTGATCACGCGCGCCTTCGTCCCGGCCTTCATCGTGACGCTCGGCATGCTGGGGCTGGCGCGTGGGCTGGCGCTCGTCATTTCCGACGGCCGGGTGATCTATGGCCTGCCGGCCGCGATGGTCTATGTCGGCCAGGGGCGGCCGCTTGGCATTCCGATGCCGGTGATCATCTTCATCATCACAGCGATCGTCGCCCATTGCGTGCTCGCCTATTCGAAATTCGGCCGCCACACCATGGCGCTCGGGGACTCCGAAAGTGCCGCGCGCGCCGCCGGCATACGCGTCGAGCGGCACAGGCGCATCCTTTACACGCTCTCCGGCGCGCTCGCCGGGCTTGCCGGCATGCTGTTCATGGCCCGTATCAACTCCGGCGATCCGACGGCGGGCCTCAACTACGAACTGACGGCGATCACCGCGGCCATCATCGGCGGCACCAATCTTTTCGGCGGCCGCGGCTCCATCCTCGGCACCATGATCGGCGCGCTGATCATGGGCGTGCTGCAGAACGGTCTCAACCTGCTCGCGGTGCAGTCCTATTACCAGCAGATGGCGATCGGCGCGGTTCTGATCCTCGCGGTTTTCATCGACCAGTATCAGGTACGCAAGGAGAGCCGCGTATGACCCTGCTTACTCTCTCCGGCATCCGCAAAAGCTTTGGCGCGGTCGACGTGCTGCATGGTGTCGATCTCTCTGTCGAGAAGGGCGAGGTAGTCGGCCTCGTTGGCGACAACGGCGCCGGCAAGTCGACGCTTATGAAGGCGATCACCGGTATCTACCGGGCCGACGCCGGCTCGATCGAGTTCGATGGCAAGGACGTGCTGCCGCTCGATCCCGGTGCGCGGCGCGAGCTCGGCATCGAGATGATCTATCAGGACCTGTCGCTGGCAAAACAGCAGGACGTGGCGAGCAATATTTTTCTCGGCCGCGAACCGACCCGAAAACTGTTCGGCCTGTTTCCCGGCTTCATCGACAAGGCCCGGATGGACCGCGAGGCGGCAAGCATGATCGCGCGGCTCGGCGCCCACCTGCCATCGATAAACCGCTCGGTCGGCTCCTTTTCCGGCGGCCAGCAGCAGACCGTGGCGATTGCCCGGGCGCTCACCTTCAATCCGAAGCTCGTCATCATGGACGAACCGACGGCGGCGTTGGCGGTGCGCGAGGTGCAAGGCGTGCTCGATCTCATCCGCCGGCTGAAATCGGAAGGCATTGCCGTGATCCTGATCTCCCATCGCCTGAACGACGTGCTTGCGGTCACAGACCGAATCGTCGTCCTGCGTCACGGGCGGGCCGACGCCAACCTTGCCACCGCCAGAACCAACATGAGCGAGGTCGTCAGCCGCATCGTCGGCGGCGGCGACCTTTCGGCTGCGGCCATGCACGAACAACGAGGCTGACTTCATGAACATCTTCGGACTGCATACTTTCGCGATCGCGCCGGTCTGGGACCTGTCGCGCATCGAGCCGCAGATGGATCGCCTCAAGGAGCACGGCATCGGGCTCCTGGAAATTCCGCTGCTGAGACCAAGGGAAATTGACACCCGGCGGACGCGAGCCTTTGCCGGCCATTACGGCGTCGAGCTCATACCGTCGCTCGGGCTGCCCCGGGCGCTCGACATTGTTGCACACCCGCAGGACGGGCTCGATTTCCTGGAGCCTGCCTTTCGTGTCTGCGAGGAGGTCGGCAGCTTCGGGCTCGCCGGCGTCACCTATGGCTCGATCGGCAAGACCACCGGCCGTGCGGCGACGACCAGGGAGATCGACGGAATGTGCCGGTTTCTCGAACGGGCGGCGAAAGCGGCAAGGTCACACGGCCTGAAGCTAGGCATCGAGCCCTGCAACCGATACGAGACTCACCTCATCAACCGCGGCATCGACGCCGCGCGGATCATCGAGCGGATCGGTGCTGACAATATCTTCATCCATCTCGACACCTATCACATGCATATCGAGGAGGAGAGTTTTGCCGCAGGCTTCAATGCGGCGGCGCCCTATCTCGGTTATGTGCATGTCTCCGAGGCCAACCGCGGTGTGCCCGGACGCGGCATGCTGAACTGGCAGGCCTGCATGAAGGCGATCGCCGACATCGGCTACGAGGGCCCGATCACGCTCGAAAGCATGAACCATGTCGACCGGGACATAGCGGGAGGGCTGGCAATCTGGCGGCCGGTCGCCGAAGACCCGCGCGACGTCATCGAAGTCGGCTTGCCGTTCCTGCGCGAGACGGCCCGGGCGGCGGGCCTGCAACTGGGCTGAAAACACAAAAACAGGCTGACGCTCAACGGCGCAAACCCCTGCCGCTCGCCGTCCGTGCGCTGCCCGCTGCACCCGCACCATGAACGGCCGACGGTCCTGAATGATCGTAGGTTTTCGAAGATTTTCAGCACTCCCGGTCCCGGGCGCGACTTCAAAAAGACGATTGCTACGTTACCTACTATAAGGTCCAGTAGCGTTGCCCGACGGAAAGACGAACGATGAGTGCCGGTCCCTGGAGCGAGTGTGTAGTAGTGAGGTCTGGCGACGGCAGTTTGGCATTTGTGTCGACCACAAGTGAGGCCCTCGCCATGCTGCAGGAGGCTTGGCCGCGACGGAAAGGACCCGCCTATTACGCTGCTGTTGGCGCATGCGAAGAGGTGCTGAGCGGACATTTGCCGCCTTATGTCGCCCGGATCGCATTCCTGGATGCCTGCAGGGAGGCGGGCATCGCCGTTGCACCGTAGCCGCCGGGTCAGCGAAGCCGATTTTGCGCTTCGGTGTATCGGAAAGATTTGAAAATGTTCGGCATTTCCTGCATCTTTCCTCCTCTCAGGCCAAATCCGTCAGACAGTAGGCTCCGCTGCGACGGTTCGAATGGTTTCCTTTCTCCCGCAACAGGTGGAGGCCAAAATGCGCGCCGATGAAATCATGACGACAAACGTGGCCACGATCAGCACGGCAAGCAGCGTACATCACGCGATCGAAACCATGGTGACGAAGGGGCTGAGCGGTCTCCCGGTCATCGATGACGACGGCGCGGTCGCGGGCATGCTGACGGAAGGCGATCTCCTGCGACGGATCGAGCTTGGGACCGGGCGAGGCGTTGCCGCGGCTGAGAGCGCCCTTGTCGATCTCGACCGCTACATCCGCGGCAACAGCTGGCGCATCAGCGATCTGATGTCGACAGAGGTTTTCACGGTCGGCCGCGACGCGCCGATCGGCGCCGTTGCCGAACTGATGTTCAAGCACAAGATAAAGCGCGTGCCGGTTGTGCAAAATGGCGTGCTGGTCGGCATCATCAGCCGCGTCGACCTGTTGCGCGCGATCGTCGACGTTCCGGGTGAGGGCACGGTCAGGGGCGACGAAGCGCTCGCCGTCGCGATCCGCGCGCGCCTTCGCTCCGACCTCGGCCTCGATCCGGAGAGGATCAAGGTCTCCGTGGAAGCCTGCCACGTCGTGCTCGAAGGCAAGGTGAAGAGCGAAATGGAGCGTCGCGCCATCAAGGTGCTGATGGAGAATATCAACGGCGTCGAAGGCTATCGCGACAGGCTGGTCGTCGATCCGCAGGGGAGCTAAGTGGTTCGAAGAGCGGCTTTCGCCGAACCCTTTGGTGCGTAGTCAAGCCTGAGAATCCGCGCGATCAATCAACGACAAGTTGACGGACGGGAATAAGCTGGTGCATCCTGCCGGCCGTCAAGACATGCCTGCATAGTGTTCCGGGTCGCGTCGACCCGCAGGCAGATCAGGTGCGTGCAGATTGCGTACGTCGCGTCCGACATAGCGCGGCGCTGCAGATTTCGTCTCATAGCATTCATTCACAATCGGCCAGACCATTCGGGGAATCTGTTCGGAGGGCACTGTGAAGAGAAGCACGAAAATCCGCGTGGCCGCCTTCGCAGCCACGCTCGCCGCAACTGTTGCCCTGCCGGCTAAGGCAGCCGACCTCGTGATCGCCATGCCCAATTGGCCGTCCGGACAGGCAACGGCCAATATCCTCAAATTGAGCATCGCCAAGAAGTTCGGGCTCGATGCGGAAGTGCGCGAACTCGGGACGATCAGCGCCTTTGTCGGCCTCGACAAGGGCGAAGTCGATATCCAGCCCGAGGTATGGCGGCCGAATTTCGAGGATCTCATCAAGAAATACGTGACCGACAAAGGCGCGGTTGTGCTCAGTGAGCGCGCCGTGCCGGCCTGGCAGGGCCTTTGCGCCACGCCGGAGGCGGCCGCTGCCGGCCTCAAGACGATCGCCGATCTCAGCGACCCGGCAAAGACCGCAGTGCTCGACACCGACGGGGACGGACGCGGCGAAGTGTGGATCGGCGCCCCGACCTGGCTTTCAACGGGGATAGAGCGGGTGAGGGCGAACAGCTACGGCTATGCCGCGAACCTCACGCTCGTAGAGGCCGAAGAGGACGTAGCGATGGCGGCGGTCGATGCGGCCGTCGCGACCGCGCGGCCGATGGTGTTTTATTGCTATGCGCCGCACCACGTCTTCGAGTTGCACAAGCTTACGCGCATCGAGGAGCCGCCGCACGACCCGGCGAAATGGAAGATCGCGCCGGCGGACGATCCCCTATGGGTCACCAAGTCGAGCGCGGCAACCGCCTGGGATACGGCGCATTTTCACATCGCCTACGGGGCCGCGTTCGGCAAGAAGCATCCAGACATCGCGAAGTTTCTGGAACAGGTGGATTTCTCGCCGGAAGAGGTGACGGCGATGAGCTACGCGCTGGAGGTGGAGCGCCAGACGCCCCCCGACTACGCGAAGAAATGGATCGACGGCAACGCAGCGCGCGTAGACGGGTGGGCAAAGCAATGACGATGATCCGGGACAGGCTTGAGGCCGGCGTAAAACGTGGCGGGAGGATGCGGAAAATCGGCTTGATCGTGCTTGCCGCTGGGCTGTGCCTCGGGCCGCTGGCGGCGCTCGCCGCGACGCAGATCTACGACGCCCGCACGAAGAAATGGGTCGACTACGACAAGCGCAAGGCACGGCAGTATTTTGCGCGCAACAAGCAGGTGCCGGAGGCCTTTCGCCGACAGGTCGTGCCGTTCCGGACGGCCGAGCCGCCGGGCACGATCATCATCGACGGCAACCAGCATTTTCTCTATCTCGTCCAGCCCGGCGGCCAGGCAATCCGCTACGGCATCGGCGTCGGACGCGAGGGCTTTGGCTGGGCGGGCATCGTCCGCGTCGGGCGTACGGCCGAGTGGCCGACCTGGACGCCGCCGCCCGAGATGGTGGCACGCGACCCGAACGCGGCGAAATGGGCAGCCGGCATGCCCGGTGGGCCGGACAATCCGCTTGGGGCAAGGGCGCTCTATCTCTTTGAGGGCGAGAACGACACGATCTACCGCATCCATGGCACGGTGGAACCCTGGACGATCGGTCTCGACGTTTCCTCCGGCTGCATTCGGATGAACAATGACGACATCATCGATCTGCACTCTCGCGTCAAAATCGGCGCGAAAGTGATCGTGCTGATGCAGGGGGCGGCGCTCTACAAGGGCGTTTAAAAATGGCCAGCGATGCGACATCTGGAGGTGAGGATTTGTCGACGACCAATTTGAACGCATACTCGATCGCGCGCTGCGCATTTGTTGTCGCCGGCGTCTCGCTTCTTGGCGGATGCCAGTCATCGGCGCCTGAGCCGCAGAACATGGCCCGCACAAGCCTGCAAACTGCGCCCGCCGACCTGCAGCTCATCTGCGCCAATGCGGTTGTTGCTCAAGCCAGCGGCGCCAGGGTTCTGCCGATGAGTTCGCGCCAGCTCGACGCGACGACCTACGCCGTCGACGTCGATGCCGGCGGGCGCAAGTTCAACTGCGTCGTCGACAGCAGCGGCAGCGTCAAATCGGTGCAGCCCGCCTAAGGCGACGGTCGCAAAAATCGGGATGCAGATGAAGCCGCATCCATGAGCAGCGATAGGCTGGAACTACTTCTTTTGCACGCGCTGCCACTTGATGGCTCGATGTGGGAAGGGCAGATGCATCTTCTGCCGGGCTCCACGCATGCGCCGACGCTCTATTCTTTGGGTGATAGCATTGAGGCGTGGGCAGTTGAGGCCCTGAAGTCGGTTCGCGGTAACCGCCTGATCGTCGTTGGCTGCTCGATTGGAGGCTCTTGCGCTCTCGAGATTGCCGCACTCGCACCGGAGAGGATTGCCGCACTGGTTCTAATCGGGACGAAGGCTCGCCACAGGCCAGAGCCAGCGCTCCACGTTTCCGTTTTGGAGCTGCTTCGAGACGAGGGATTGGAGGCCGCATGGGACGCCTATTGGGCTCCGCTGTTTTCCCGATCAGCTAGCCTCCAAGCGATCGACGCTGCGAGAACCATCACGCTTCGCCAGCAACTGCAGGACGTTGCGCGGGGCGTGACGGTGTTCCACACGCGACCGAGCAGAGTGCAAGTTTTGTTGAGCTTGCCTCGCCCGATCGTGATCATGACTGGCGAAGATGACCGCGCGCCAGGTCCTAAGACCAGTTCCATGCAAGCAGCGCACGCGCGGCACGGACGCCTGAAGATTGTCCGAAATTGCGGCCATTACCTTCCGCTGGAACAGCCGGAATATCTTAATGCGGTGCTGCAAGAGCTGATAAGCGAACAACAACGGTCCTCTCCAGAGCGCGATCGTCGTTGAGTTGATCGCTTGACGAAGGCGGCGAACGGGACGCGCTCGTCGGCAACGCAAGTTCAGAAGATATCGCGGCTGTGGCTTCGTTGGTCGTTGTCCACCAGGTGCGGCTCGTAAATGCCTTCCCGTGCCGTTCGCCTCCAGGATCGGGCAATGTCTCCCGGATTGTCGTTGATATCGACGACGGCAATCGAGGGTGCTCCGTCCGCTGCGCATTGTGCGATCCATTGACCGCCGGGAGCAACGATTCCCGAAGGGGCAGTCAGACCATTTCGCGCAAGGACAGAGAAACTAATCCAATATCTATTGCTGGCCGCGTGTCCCTGTGTCTCGGCGGCGAAGGCCAGGTCATTGGGAGAGGAGCCGCCGGTGGTCGAGAACAAAACACAATCGACAGCAAGTCGCTCATATTCGATGAAAATCTCCGGAAAGTGGGTCTCCATGCCGAGCGCGCAGCCGAAGCGGACCCCATCAACCTCGAACGTCACCGGGCTTGAACCCGGCGTGTACATAAACGAGACCTTGGTGTTTGACAGCATGCGCTCGTCGTAACGCGTCACCACTTCACCCCGATCGGAGATGACATAGAGGCTGTTGTGCGGCCTGTGCGGTGGGGTGAGTTGATGTACTGATCCGACGATCGTCCAGAGCTCCAGTTGCCGCGCGAGCTTCCTGGTCGCTTCCAGTTCCTCACGCAGGACAGTCCATTCGTACCGGCCCCAATCGGAAGGACCGACCTTTTCGGGACCGTTACTGGACATGATCCGCTTGCTAGGAGAGCAGGTCGCGCCTTCGGGAAAATGCACGAGCCTCGCTCCGGCTTCATGCGCCTGACGCATAAGGCGTCTCATCTCCAGCCCGCTGGCGCTAAGCGCCGCGATGTTGCGAGGATCATCGTAGACAGTGGTTTGCGCTACAGCCAAACGCACTGATTTGGCTTCAGGCTTTAAATCGTTCGACGAGCTCCGGCGAACGTGCATGAGAGCCGTCGTGTAGGACTCACCTGTTTTAGCCGCGCGCGCTCGTACACGACGTTTGAAGTTTCCGTTTTGCGTCATTGTCGGGCCTTTCACGTCCCGGACGGAGTTCCCCAGCAACCACGCCCGAAACGATCGGACCAAGACAGCGACCCGAGACAGAAGTCCCTTTGCCTCCGTTTAAGACCGTGCTGAGGAAGGTCCTTGGAGGTTAGGCGCAGGCCACGCCAAGCCGAAGGCTGCCGATGCGACTCTGATTCGTCAACTCCGGGATTGCTGTCACAAAAATTCGCGTTCGATGTCGGCTTTTCTGAACGATTTTTACGAGAGAAGTATTCCTCATTTAAGTTAGTGGCCGGACGCCGCGCCCGGCTTTCTCTTTATGCAAGTTGCAGCAAAAAGTGTTGTGCGCTGCAGAATTTTTGTTGTGCGACGCAAGAATAACAGTCATATCTTGCGGGTATTTTGAAATAATATTCTGCATCTCTTCTTCCTCTGGAAACCAATTCGTGTTCTGATGTGTTGGTTGGCAGGAGGAAGCGTAATGACGACGATTCTGCAGCACTTCGCTCTCTTCGATTTCCTTATCCTGGCTGCGATCTGTTTCCTGCTGATCTGCAGCTACTGGGACGAGGGCGAGGCCTGAGCGGCGTAGTCGGACTAAGAAGTCTTGCAGACGGGGTGCCGTTCGGCCTTCTTCACTATTGTTCTGCTGAAAGCGGTCTTGTGGCCGACACATACAGCCAGCGGGTAGGCTCTCCGTCGTAGCCGCCGCCATCCGCCTCGCCAATCTCGACGTTCGCCCAGCCGTTGCTGAACTGTCGCATCAACCAGTCCCGCGAAGGATAGTTGTAATAGCGCCCGAAGCGATCGCGGCCTTCGCCATTCCCTGCCTTGAAGCTGCCATGAAGTATCCCACCGCCCTTCAGTGCGCGGAGAATGCGGGTGAGGACACTGGACAGATCGGCGCGCGGCACATGCAGGAGGCATGCTTCCGCCCAGACCGCGTCGAAGACGTCGTGCCATCCGATCTCGTCGAACCGGACGACCTCGACCTGCCGCCCGAGCAAACGCTCTGCCTGCGCTGCAAGTTCCGGCGAGCCGTCGGTTGGCGTCACATTGAATCCCTTGGCGAGCATATAGGCGCTGTCCTGTCCGCCGCCGCAGCCGAGTTCGAGAATCCTGGCGCCGGGTTCAAGTCTGGCGAGGAACCGGTCGAGGCGTGCCGCCGGCGCCTTGCGCTCCCGATTTGCATAGGCTGCTGCGTTGTCGCGGTAGAAGGCATTCGTCTCGTCGCTGAGCGGCGGCATCTCATTTCCCTTCATCGAACGTCATGCGTGCCTGATAAGGCGCGCCGTGGCGTAGGACAAGCGCCTCCGGCACGGCGCGGAAGAGTCTTTTCAGCCCAAGGACTTGGGCTGGCTGGATTCCTGTGACAAGCACAGGAATGAGGAACCGAGGAGATGCCTTGCTGTACCGCAACTGACAAAACATGCAGCAGGCGAGCCGTACGCACATCTTGAACCAATCCCGCGGGGTGAGGGGATCTAGCGCGCGCTGAGCAGCGTGTTGAACGTTTTCAGGTCTACGTTTCCGCCGCTCAAGAGAACGCCTGCTCTCGCACCGGGGCAGGGCAGCACACCCTGCAATATGGCTGCCGCGGCCAGACAGCCGGTCGGTTCCACGATGATCTTCATGCGTTCGGCGAAGAACCGCATGGTCTCGACCAGTTGGGCGTCGGTAACGGTTACGATCTCGTCGACCGTGCGCTTCAAGATGGCGAAGTTGCGTTCGCCGATATGGGTGACGATCGCGCCGTCGGCGATGGATTTCGGCGCCGGAATATGCACGATCTCGCCCTTCTTCAACGACTGTTGGCCGTCATTGCCAGCCTCCGGCTCGACGCCAACGATCCTGCAGCCGGGTGAGAGCGCGCGGGCGCTGAGCGCGCTGCCGGCGAGCAGTCCGCCTCCGCCGAGCGGCACGACGAGCAGGTCGAGTTCTCCGACCTCCTCGATTAGTTCCAGCGCGGCGGTACCCTGTCCCGCGATCACATCCGGATGATCAAAGGGGGGAATCAAAGTTGCGCCGCGCTCGGCGGCGATGCGTCGGCTGATTTCCTCGCGATCCTCGGTGTACCGGTCATAGAAATGGATCTCGGCACCATAGGCCTTCGTCGCGGCGATCTTTATTTCCGGCGCGTCTGTCGGCATCACGATTGTTGCACGGACGCCTTGCAGTTTCGCCGCATAGGCGAGCGCCTGGGCGTGGTTGCCGGAGGAGAAGGCGACGACGCCGTTTCGTCGGGAAAATTCGTCGAGTGCAGCAACGGCGTTGTAGGCGCCGCGAAACTTGAACGCGCCGGCGCGTTGCAGGTTCTCCGCCTTGAAGAAGAGAGACGCCACAGCCATTCCGTCTGCGGTTCGCGATGTCAAAACGGGGGTGCGATGCGCTGCGCCGGAAATGCGCTGCTGCGCCGCTTGAACATCCTCGAATGTTGGAATCCTGAGTGACGTGGACGCTGCTGACGTGTCGTTCACGCAAACCTCCCTGACGCGGTTTTCATGGATCGAATGACCTTGCACGAGTCCAAAAAGTCCAGCATAGCGCGCGATATTCATGAGCGCTACGCAAGGCGTCAATGTCTCACGTTACGTCACGCAAGTAACCATGCGGCAGAGACCGGTTTGTAAGCTGGGAGCCACGAAAAAAGAACTGATTTAGGTCAATAACGTTGACATAAATTAGCGGACGTGATCCTGTCCCCGGACAATCGACAAAGAAACGCGGGACGTCGGAAAGCCGCTTCATCTTCCGCGGTCCCGTTCCCAAGACCTCGAGGAAACCGCCCATGCTCAATTGGGACCATATCTTCGCGACGCGTTCGAGCCGGATGCGCGCCTCCGAAATCCGTGAGCTTCTGAAACTGCTCGATCGTCCCGATATCATCTCCTTTGCCGGCGGCATTCCCGATCCCGAACTCTTCCCCGACGCGGAATTCAAGGCGGCCTATGCCGAAATCTTCAGCGGCCCGGCGGTCAGCGCGGCACTGCAGTATTCGGTAAGCGAAGGCTACCGGCCGCTGCGCGAGTGGCTGGCGAAGCAGATGGCGGCCCTCGGCATTCCGGCGACGGTCGACAACATCTTCATCACCTCCGGCTCGCAGCAGGCGCTCGACTATCTCGGCAAGCTGTTCCTGTCACCGAAGGATACCGCGCTCGTCACCTGGCCGACCTATCTCGGCGCGCTGCAGGCCTTCAATGCCTATGAGCCGACCTACGATCAGTTGAACCCGGGCGGCAACCGCACCCCCGAGGCTTACCGCCAGCAGGCGGCCGAGGCGGGCGGCCGGGTAAAGTTCGCCTATCTCTCCGCCGATTTCGCCAACCCGACCGGCGAGACAGTGGACCGTGCCGGTCGCGAACGCGTGCTCGACCTCGCAGAAGAGCTCGACGTCGCCGTCATCGAAGATGCGGCCTATCAGGCGCTGCGCTATGACGGCGAGGCGGTCCCGCCGATTCTGGCGCTGGAAATCGCCCGCAAGGGCGACATCAACAGCGCCCGGACGATCTATTGCGGCAGCTTCTCCAAGACGCTGGCGCCGGGCCTTCGCGTCGGCTGGGTCTGCGCCTCCGAAACGGTGATCCGCAAGCTGGTGCTGATGAAGCAAGCGGCGGACCTGCATTCCTCGACCATCAACCAGATGGCGATCTGCACCGTTGCCGAACGTGGCTTCGACGAGCAGGTGGCGAAGATCCACAACGTCTATAAGCATCGCCGCAACGCCATGCTGGCCGCACTCGCAAAATACATGCCGGCAGGGGTGACCTGGACCAAGCCGGAAGGCGGCATGTTCGTCTGGGTGACGTTGCCGAAGGGCGCGGACGGCGCCGAGCTGCTGGCAAAATCGATCGAGACGGCGAAGGTCGCTTTCGTCCCCGGCCGCGCCTTCTTCGCCGATGGTTCCGGCGAGAACACGCTGCGCTTGAGCTTCTCCTGCGCCAACGACAAGATGATCGACGAAGGCATTCGCAGGCTCGGCGACCTGATCCGCGGCGAAGTGGCCCAAGCGGCCTGAGCTCGAAAGACACGGCGAGCATTTCGAGGGGCCCGGCGGAAACGCCGGGCCTTTTCTGTTTATCGGCCGATTCGCTCCGCGTTCGGTGGTGATAGAGCCCGCGATCGTCCTTTCTCAGTTGCCAGCAATGGTGATTGGCGGCAAACTTGTGGGTAGCCCACGCTTCTCGCATGACGAGTGAGCCGGCTGTCATCGTTTCCGATTCATGAGAGTTGCGCAGTAACCGAAGGGGGAGGACTGCCATGACCGATCGAAGCGAACTCGAAAACATCATGCACGCAATCTACCAGGCGCGGGCCGACAACGACCTCGATGCGTTGATGGCCTATGTGCACCCCGCCTGCAGCTTCCGCATCGCCGGAAGTGATCGGCTCGGCCCGATGTGCCGGAAGATCGAAGGCGGCGACGCCGTTCGCCTCAATTTCAAGGAATTGATGGACGTTTGGGATCTTTCCAAGGTGGGAACACTCGCTCTTCATATCGATGGCGAGACAGTTGTGGCACATCGCGCCGGCGAGGTCCGGTTCGTCCCGAGCGATGCCCGCTTCGAAACCGAGTTTATCGACAAGGTCAGCTTCAGGGACGGGCTGATGGTGGAGATCATGGAGTTCGTCGACACGCTGCAACTGATGGAGGTGGCTACGCCGCTGGACACCACGGTCCCGCTTGCGAACCTCGTGGTGACAGAGCCGGCGGGCGCGTAGCACGGCCATGGCGGTCTCGTCGCCAGCGAATCGCCGGTGCCCGATCCCGTGCAGCGGGCCGCTCTCTAGAAACGATGCCTTTTGAGCGCCTGGAAAGGCGCCCGCGACTTGCGGGGCGTCGCACAGGCTGATGGCGCTACATTTCTCTTCGTCAGCGGCACTTAACCCGGGCGCCGCTGCAAGAGCATTGCCCTTCTGCACCGAGCCGGGCAGTCCCTGCCGGACCGCTGAGTTTCTTGCGTTTTCGGCGCGCCGACCCTTCGTTTTTGATGGGGCGTGTTATTTGGCTGAATCAATCAATGATTGTGTTCTGGCGGCGCGACGCTGAGGGTCGCCTGCACGGCAATTTTCCGGTTTCTCTGAGTTGCGTGAGAGCCACAAGGGTGTGGGCGCGTACGCAAACTTCAGAAAGAATTGAAAAAAGCCCCATATTGCCGCCTCATTTTCGGTCAGGATCACCACGCGAAGACGTGCTGCGTTGCGGCAGAAGAATGTTGCATCGCATCAAAATCACCGTTTGCCTCCAGATCTGTTCGTACCATGAATGACTGGGGCGCCTGAGATAAATGCAACCAGTGGTATGAGTATGCAAGCGGCCCAAGGAAACTTTCGCCCGGACATCGAAGGACTGCGCGCCCTAGCGGTTTCCGGTGTCGTTGCCTTTCATTTCGGCATGACCGGTCTGCCCGGCGGCTTCGTCGGCGTCGATATCTTCTTCGTCATATCCGGGTACCTCATCACCAGGCATCTGCAGCAGGAGATTGCCAGGAGCGGCACGGTCAATCTCTGGCGCTTTTACGGCCGGCGTGCCCGCCGCCTGCTTCCGGCGTCCTTGTTCGTCATCCTGGCGACGCTGCTTTTCGGCTACTTCATTCTAGCGCCGTCCGAGCAGCAGTTTTATTCGAAAGGCTCGCTGTTTGCCTCGTCCTACATGATCAATCTGTGGCTCATCCGCTGGGCCGTCGATTATTTTGCGTCGGACGCGTCGAACAACCCGTTCATCCATTACTGGTCCCTCTCGGTCGAGGAGCAGTTCTATCTCGTCTGGCCCGCGCTCCTCTTGGTCCTTGCGCGGTTTCGTCCGGGCAAGCGCGGGCTGTTCCTGCTGCTCGCCGCCGTGGCCGCGGTTTCCTTTGCGCTTAGCTGGTGGGTGACTGCGATTTCCCAGCCTTGGGCGTTCTATTTCTCGCCGTTCAGAGCCTGGGAGTTCGCCGCCGGTGGCCTGGCTTCGATGGCGGTCTCGCAGGAGTGGGCAAGGCGGTTTCGCTTTTCGCCCGTGCTCGGCTGGCTTGGGCTCGCCTTGATCGCGGCGGCCTATCTGACCATCACGGAGGATATTCCCTTTCCGGGCTCCATTGCCCTGGTGCCGGTGTTGGGCACGGTGATGGTGCTGCTCAGCGGTGCGCATGAAAGCCGCGCCGGCCCGAGTTCGGTCCTCGCCCTTCAGCCGTTCCAGGAGATCGGAAAGCTCTCCTATTCCCTCTATCTCTGGCACTGGCCGGTCATCGTCTATGCGGGAATCCTCGAGCCGGACCTGAGCATCGCCCATCGGCTCCTGTGCCTGGCGCTCACGCTCGTCCTCTCGCTTTTCAGCTACCATTTCATCGAAAATCCGGTGCGCCACAGCGGCTGGCTGGCGGCAAAGACCAGCAGGTCGTTAGGGCTCGCCGCGCTTCTTACCGCGACCGGGGCGACGGTTGCCTACGGAAGTGCTGCCCTGGCAAGCCTCAACCTAGATTCCGAGCAACGGCAGGTTCTCAAAAGCGCCGAGCGGAAATCGGCGGCGCGGGAATTCGATTCAACCTGCGTGCTCGAAAGGGACGAGATTGCGCCAAGAGCCTGCGAATTCGGCGCCAAGAACCCGAAAAAGACGATGGTTCTCTTCGGCGATTCCCATGCCGACCATTGGTCGACGCCACTCAAGCGAATTGCCGAGAACAACGGTTGGCGGCTCGTCACCTATCTGAAGTCGTCATGTCCGGCGGCAAGTGTCACGACCTGGAACTCGGTGTTGGCGCGGAGCTATAGCGAGTGCGACCAGTGGAGGAAGCTGGTGTTCGGTGAGATTGCCGCGCTCAAGCCCGATGTCGTGATACTTTCGCAATATTCGTCGAGCTATGTGCGAAACGACATCAATTACATATCCAGCTACCAGATCGATGTCAGCGAGTGGGCCAAGGGCATCAAGCGCACGGTCGAGACATTGAAAGACACCGGCAGCGATGTCGTCTTGCTCCGGGACGGCCCACTACACAAATCCTACCTGGACAAATGTGTTGCGCGCGCTCTGTGGCAGGACGAGAGCCCCAGCGTTTGCGACACACCGCGCAACGAGGCGGTGGAGGAGACGATCCCGGCGGCGGAACGTAAGGTCGTTTCGGAAGTGGGTCATGCGTCCTATGTCGATGTCGTCGATCTTTTCTGCAACAAAACCACTTGCCCCGCGGTAATCGACGGCAAACTGACCTTCCGCGATCGTCATCACATTGCCACGCCCTATGCGGAAACACTTGCGGCCCCCCTGCAACGCGCGATCTTCGGCGAGACGATCGTCGGCGCGGTCCGGAACAAATAGGCTGCGGCGGTGCAGTGAGGCGAGTGTGGCAGCCGCATGGCCGGCTGCACGCTGCTGTCTTCCGAGTGGTCTAAAATCCCGGTTTGGCGCCTTCTTCCTCGCTGATCCGGCCATCCACGAGATGGATGCGCCGATGCATGCGGGCGGCCATGTCGAGGTCGTGCGTGACGGCGACGACCGTCTTGCCGCGCTCGTTGACGAGCGCTTCCAGGATTGCAAACACCTGCTCAGAACTCTTGCTGTCGAGGCTGCCGGTCGGTTCATCGGCGAGGATGAGCGGCGGATCGTTGGCGAGCGCTCTGGCCACCGCTACCCGCTGGCGCTGGCCGCCGGAAAGCTGGTCGGGTCGCTTGTGGAGGTGATCTTCCAAGCCGAGTGAGGAGAGCAGTGCCGTCGCCTGTTCGCGCATCTCGGCGCGGGTGAGGCGGGCGAGCTTGCGCATCGGGATCTCGACGTTTTGGCGCGCCGTGAACTCGGGCAGCAGGAAATGGAACTGGAAAACGAAGCCGATATTGGTGAGGCGCGTCACGGCGCGCTCCTTTTCGCTCATCGGTTCGGCATCGCGGCCGCGAACCTTTATCGTTCCCGCTGTCGGTCGATCGAGCAGGCCCAGGAGATAGAGGAGCGACGACTTTCCCGATCCGGAGGGGCCGGTGACGGCGACGAATTCCCGCTCGCCGATACTGAGTGTGACATCTCTCACCAGTGTGACGGGCACCGTCTCGTGGAGAATGCGCGTAAGGCCCGTCGTCTCGATCAGGCTCGTCATGTCGCGCCCCTAATGATGTCGACCGGATTGAGATGGGCCGCGCGCCGGGCGGGCAAGTAGCCGGCGATCGCCGCGGAGCCGAGCGCGGAGGCCGTTGCGATCAGGTAGTGGAGCATGCTCCAGGCGATCGGCAGCCGCGTCATTTCCTGGCCGGTCGCGGCAATTTCGAAGTGCACGAGCGAAAGCGCACGGGTGATGGAAAATCCGAGCGCCCAGCCGAGGAGCGAACCCGCGCCGCCGATTGCCACCCCTTCGAGCACGAAGAGGCGGCGCATGTCGGTTTCCGAGAAGCCGAGCGATTTCATGATCGCGATATCGCGCGCCTTCTCGTGGGTGATGGTCGAGATGATGTTGAAGATGCCGAACCCGGCGACAAGCATGATGGCGGCCACGACCGTATACATGATGATGTTGCGCACCACGAGCGCCTCCAGAATGGATTCGTTCGCTTCCTGCCAGGCAACCGCCTTGTAGCCGAGTTCCGCCTCGACGCGCCGTGCAATCGCGGGGGCGGCATTCGGATCGCTAAGCTTGATGCTGATCCGGTTGATCGCGTTCGGCCGGTTGGAAAGGATCTGTGCATTCTTCTGCAGCACATAGGCCTCGCCTTCGTCACGCGCGGTGGTTCCGGTGTGAAACAGCCCGACGATCTTGAAGTTGCGGCTAAGCCCCTCGGACGATACCGCGGTGATCGTATCGCCAAGCCCGGCGCCCAGTCTCGAAGCCATCGTGTCGCCGATCACGACATTGTTGCCGCCGGCGGTGAGCGCGGCGAAGCTTCCCTCGCGAAAATCCTCGACGATCGGCGAGACGCTCGCTTCCCTCTCCGGATCGATGCCGATCACCACAGCGCCGACCTCACGGCCGGAATAGCGGATGACGCCCTCGGCGTTGAGCCTTGCGGCGAACCGTCCCGGGATCCATTCCTCGAGCCACGATTGCGCTGCCGTCGGATTGATGATTCCGCGGCGGTCGTCGCGCGGCCGCAAGCCCGATATGGCGGCGACCTCGAAGACATCCTCCGCCGGCTGCCGTCGCGCCGAACGCTGCTCGTCGCTCACCTCGACATGCGGCATGGTATCGACGAGCTGGCGGACGAAATCGTCCTGGCCGCCCTGCATCAGCGCCGCCATCGCAACGGAGAAGCCGACGCCGACGGCCACGCCGACTATCGCGACGATGGTCTGGCGGCCGCGACCGGCGATGTGCGTCCAGGCGATATCGAGGATAAGGTGCATGATCGCCTCAGTTCCTGCCGCCTCCCGCAATGGTCACGCGCGTGCCCTCGGCAAGTTCGGCAGGGAAGGGGGAGATGACCTGCGCCGTTTCCTCAAGCCCCGAGAGAACTTCGACGCCCGCAGTGCCGCGTATGCCGGTTTCGATCTCGCGCAAGCGCACGTCGCCGCCCTCGACCACGGCGACCCGCTTGCCGCTGATGGCGCCCGAGGGGAGGATCAACGTGTTCGACGATTGGCGCACGATCACGTTGACATCGGTGGACATGCCGATCCTGAGCGGCGTGTCGTCGGGCAGGCGGAAACGCACGCGGTAGGTTTTCGTCACCGGATCGCCCTTCGGCGTGATGATGTCGACGACCGCCTCCAGTTCGCGCCCGGGAAATGCATCGGACCGCAACAGCGCCCGCTGGCCCACCTCGACGCGCGGGATGTCCTCCTCGTTCACTTCGGCCGTTACGATCAGGGGCCTCGGCTCGCCGACCCAGAAGAGCACGGTGCCGAGCTCCGCGACCTCGCCGATCTCGCCGTCCTGGCGCAGCACCTGGCCGGCGCTCGGCGCGCGCAGCACGTAGCTCGCGAGCCGTGCCTGCTGGGCGGCTATCAGCGCCTCCAATTGCGCCACTTCGGTGCGGGCCCTGTCAACCTCCTGCTCGCTGATCGTGTTGCGCGCCGAAAGAGCGAGCTTGCGGCGATACTCCTCCTGCGCCAGTGACAGCCGCGCCTGGAGTTCGCCGCGCGTGGCGCGCGCCTCCGTGTCGTCGAGGCGTGCGAGCACATGGTCCTTTTCCACGCGCTCGCCTTCGCAATTGCATTGCTCGACGATCCGCTCGCGCACAGTGGGCGTGACCTTGGCCCAGATGCGCGGTTCCACGACGCCGCTTGCATAGACGATTTCGGCCGCATCGCCACGCTTCGGCGTGACCACGGTCACGGGCGCCGGACGGGAGACGTACCAGTAAGCCGCCGCACTTACCGCCACGGCCATTGCAATGCCAATCGCATAACGCTTCAACCGCACGAAATCTCTCCACGAAACCCGAATGCCTTGCCCGATCTAAACGCTCAAAGGGCGCAGAAGACTTTGATCTGGAGCATTCCACCCTGAAAGCAGGCTGCACTCTAGTAATAGACCGACCGTCGGTCTATTATCAAGCCATACTTCCCTTGCGGGTTTTCCAGGACGACCATGGCTCGAATTATAAAATCGCCGGATGTTCGAACGAATGAGCTTATCGATTGCGCGCAACGTCTCTTTTTCGAACACGGATACGAGAATACGACGGTCAATGACGTCATCCGGGAGGCAGGCCTGTCCAAGGGCGCCTTCTACCACTACTTCGCGTCGAAGGAGGCGCTGCTGGAGGCGCTTGCCGCGCGAATGGCCCGCCAGAGCCTGGATGAGATGCGACCGCTTCTCGATGATCCGTCGCTCGACGCTGTCGGCCGCCTGAACGCGCTCTTTGCCAACTCGCGGCGCATGAAGGCGGACATGGCCCCGCAATTGAAGAACACGTTCAATGCGCTCTTCAAACCGGAAAACATCGTGCTTTACCACCGCATCGACGAGGCGTTGACCGCGGTCACCCTGCCGTTCATGACGGAAATCCTGAGGCGGGGCCAAGAGGAGGGAAGCCTCGATGCGCCCGATCCCGAAGCGATGGCGCTGATGCTGCTCAATCTGAGGCTCGGTATCGCCAAGGTCATGCATCGCGCCCTGCAGCAGGCGGAAGCCGGCGACGTCGAGAGCGCGGCGGCCATGCTCGATAACTGGATGCAGAGCTATGGTCTGGCCGTGGAGCGGATTCTGAAGCTCCCGGAAGGATCGATCCAGGTCACCGAACCAGGCTTTGCCCGTGCGTTTCTCGCGGCTTAGATCGTGATGAGTTGAGACGCGGGATGCGGGCGGAAAACCGCGCATACTTTTCCTCATCCCGCTTTAGCTTGCCATATCGCTCAAAACCCTCGGCTCCGGCGAGCCGGTCCATTCGAAGGTTATTGTGCGGCCCTGGCGGATGTTCTGGATGATCGAGGGGCGGAATACGGCGAGGCATTCGCCCTCGGGGTGGCGGGCGGAGGGATAGATCACGCCATTGCCGCCCTTGGCGAGAATGGTGCCGGCGAGCGCCTGGCCGGCCGGGTAGGCGATTGCCGGATCGGCATCGAGATAGGTAGCGCCCTTTTCGCCGCGCACGTCATGGAAGCGGCAGAGGAAGCCGGCGATCATTTCGCGATAGTGGCCGATGTCGTTGAAATTGCCGGCGTCGCGCAGCGCCCGCGTGCGGTGGAAGATGATTTCCGCCTGGCAGGTCTCGCTCGCGAGCGCCCCGAAGGCGCAATACCAGGCGCCACGCTCCTCGCCATTGAAGCGGTTGCCCGGCGGGCGGGCGTGGCAGAAGGCGGCGTTGATCAGTGACCAGCCATAGCCGAAGGATTCGTTGAGCAGTTCGGCCGGGCTGACGCCCGAAGGCAGCGCGACGGGGCTCAGCCGCGCCGAGGTCTGCGCCTCCAGCCGGTTGAGGATTTCCAACTCGTCGTCGTTGTCACAGAGCGGCGTCACTGCCGGCTCCGCGATATAGGCGGTCGAGATCAGCCGCACGGTGGCGGGATCGGTGAAGTCGATCTCGGGGATCATAGGCCACCGCGCAGGCCGTCGACATAGCGTCGGACGCGGAGCATCGCGGGTATTCCGCCCTCGATCATCGTGGCGACCGGCGTCTTGCCGTTGAAGACCGGGCCGGTGTTGGCCGATTTCGGCCACTCATAGGTGAGGGGGCCGTTGAAGAAGAGGCGCAGTCCCTTGAAGATGCCGACGATCAGGCTCGCGCGCGTGCGCTTGTCCTGGTCGAGCTTGCCCCGGAAGTCGCCAGCCTTCATGCGGTTCCAGGTGGCGATCGGCACGTCGAAGAGCTCGGCCGACTCCTTGTTGGTCAGCTTCCAGAACTCGCAGGCGCGCACCACCGCCTTGACGATGACGGCTTCTTCCTGTTTCGCCGCGCCCCGATCCGGGACTATTGCGGGCTGCGGGCTGGACATGATCGTCTCCTCTGATTTGCTGATATATATCATATGATATAAATCTTGCATTTCAAGAGGCAATGGATCGACATCAAGACAGTTGAGGGCTGGCGGGCGCTCTTCTCCACCTCATTCCTGTGCTTGTCACAGGAATGAGGTGGAGGGGCAGGCTCGCCACCCCAACTGACTTGCCACCCCAACTGACTTGGCGAGTTGGGTGGGGCAGCGCCAAAACCCAACTGACTTGCGAGGGTGTACTTTGTCGGCCGCCCGGCCGCCCCACCGTCACCCGGACTGACGGCGCCGCACATGCATCGCCGCGCCTGCAAGAACGTAATCCTAAATCTGGTGCCGTTCCGGGTTCAAACCTGATAAGTTTCATCTCTCGGAACGAGGGGTTTTTCGATGAAACGTCGCCTCACCACGATCCTTTCGGCCGACGTGGCCGGCTACAGTCGCCTCATGGGAACAAACGAGGCAGAAACGCTCGCGGCGCTGACGGCGCATCGGGCGGAGCTGGTGGACGCCATGGTCGCAGACCATCAGGGGCGCATTGTCAAGCTGATCGGCGATGGCATGCTGGTCGAGTTCGAGAGCGTGGTGAGCGCCGTCGACTGCGCTGCCAAGATCCAGAAGGGGATGCGTGCGCGCAATTCGGCGGTGCCTGCGGACCGGCGGATCGAGTTTCGCATCGGCGTCAACATCGGCGACGTGATCGTAGAGAACGACGACATCTTCGGTGACGGCGTCAACATCGCGGCGCGGATCGAGAGTTTCGCGAAACCGGGTGGTGTGGCGGTGTCGGCCGCCGTGCGCGAACACGTCGGCAACCGGCTCGATCTTATCTTCGAGGATACCGGCGAGCAGCTCCTGAAGAACATCGAACGGCCGGTCAGGGTCTACAATGTTGTTCTTGATGCTCCGCAAGCGGCAAGCGACCGGTCCGATCGAGTGCCGGCAACGGCGCACAAGCCGTCCATCGCCGTCCTGCCGTTCAACAATATGAGCGATGATCCCGCGCAGGAGTATTTTTCAGACGGTATCACCGAGGACATCATCACGGATCTCTCGAAAATCTCCGGCCTCTCCGTCGTCGCCCGGCACACGGTCTTCGCCTACAAGGGCACGCGGGTGACGGCGCAGCGGGTGGCGGCCGAACTCGGCGTCAGCTTCCTGCTGGAAGGAAGTGTGCGCAAGGCGGGCCAGCGCGTCCGCATCACCGGGCAGTTGATCGATGGCAGCGACGGACGGCATGTCTGGGCCGAACGTTATGATCGGAACCTCACAGACATCTTCGACATCCAGGATGAGATTACGGAGGCGATCGTTTCCCAATTGAAGATCAGGCTTCTGCCAAGGGAGAGGAAGGCGATCGAGCAGCCTGCCACAGCGAGTGTCGAGGCCTACAACTATTGCCTCAAGGGGCGAGAGCTTTTCCACACGATGACGAAGGCGTCGCTGCAGCACGCCCGGCGGATGTTCACTTACGCGGCGGAACTCGATCCGCATTTCGCGCGCGCCTATGCCGGTATTGCAGACTGTGATTCTTTCCTCTGCGGATTCCACGGCGTGAACATTCCGCCGGAATCCCTACTCGAGAATTGCGCCAAGGCACTGGAACTCGATCCAGACCTGCCGGAGGTTCATGCATCACACGGCTACGCGCTCTCGACAGTCGGACGCTACCAGGAGGCGGCCTCCGCCTTCGAGCGGGCGCTTGCGCTCGATCCGAACTCCCATGAAGCGCACTATTTCTATGCGCGCCATTGTTTTGTCCGGTGCGATTACGAGAAGGCCGTCGAGCATTACGAGCGTGCCGCCGAGATCCGCCCCGACGATTATCGCTCGCCGGTCCTTGCCGGAAACGCGCTGGACCGTCTTGGCCAGCCGGAGAAGAAGGAACAGCTGATGAGGATCGGCCTGGAGCGCGTGGAGCGGAACATGGTGCTTCACCCGGAAAGCTCCGATGCCGCTCAGCTCGGCGCGTGCACATGCGCAGCCTTGGGAGAACGCGATCGCGCGCTGGATCTGATTGCGCGGGTCAATGCCATCGATCCGGAGGACGCGCGCGCATGCTACAACAACGCCTGCGCCTACGCTCTGCTAGGTGAACAGGAGCAGGCGATGGAGTTGCTGGAACATTCCCTTCCGCTCGTCTCGCCGGAGCTTCACGCGTGGATCCGGAACGATCCTGATCTCGATGCGGTCCGCTCCCATCCGCGTTTCCAGGAGCTCCTGAAGACGACGAGATAAGAGGCGGCCCTTCAAATATGTGGCCCGAGCAAGGACAGGTCGGCCTCGCCGAGCCGGTCCTTGGCGGTCCATAGCTGGTGCCAATAGGGATAGATGACGGGCGGCAGGCTGACGGCGTCGAGCAGTTCGCGCTCCTCGTCGGTAAGCTTGAGGCTCGCGGCGGCGAGATTGTCGCGGAACTGTTCCTCCTTGCGCCCGCCGATGATGACGGAGGTCACACCCTTGCGGCCGATCAGCCAGGCGAGCGCCACCTGCGCGGGCGAGACGCCGCGCTCAGTGGCGATCGCCACCAGCATGTCGACGATCTTCCACAGCCGCTCTTCGTCGCGGATCGGCGGCTCGTTCCAACCGGCGAGCTGGCGCGTGCCTTCCGGCGTCTGGCCGCGCCGGTGCTTGCCGGAAAGCAGGCCGCCGGCGAGCGGGCTCCAGACGAGCACGCCGAGGCCCTGGTCGATCGCGATCGGGATCAGCTCGTATTCGGCCTCGCGGGCTTCGAGCGTGTAGTGGATCTGCTGGCAGACGAAGCGGTGGCGATGCTCGCGGGCGCTGATGCCGAGCGCCTTCATGATGTGCCAGCCGGAATAGTTCGAGCAGCCGATGTAGCGCACCTTGCCCTGGTTGACGAGCGTGTCGAGCGCCGCCATCGTCTCTTCAAGGGGCGTCTGTCCGTCCCATTGATGGACCTGGTAGAGGTCGATGACGTCGGTCTTCAGCCGCCGCAGACTCGCCTCGCATTCGCTGATCAGGTGGTGGCGCGAGAGGCCGCCGTCGTTCGGGCCGGGTCCCATGGAAAAGCGCGCCTTGGTGGCTATCAGCACGCCGTTCTTGCGCTTGCCGCCGAGAACCTCGCCGATGATCTCCTCCGATGCGCCGGCGGAATAGACGTTGGCGGTGTCGATCAGGTTGACGCCGGCGTCGAGGCAGAGATCGACATAGCGGCGCGCTTCGTCGAGGCCGACATTGCCGACCTGGGCGAACTTGCCGCCGCCGCCGATGGTCATGGTGCCCATGGTGATCGTCGAGACTTTCAGGCCCGAGCGGCCGAGCAGACGGTATTCCATTTGCCGATCCTTCCGTGGTTTTCGACAGCGTCCTGTGCATTCTGTCGCATGATGTCCTGCAGCACCGAGCATCTTTTCAGACGCACGAGGCTCGCTGCAGCACTTTGAACTGCTGCATGCTTTTATCCCTAAATCGGCTCCGATTTAAGGATAGCTGGCCTTGGCGCCCGCGACCTCAAAGGAAGCGTGCGGGAATCGCGTCGTGGTAGGGAAACAGGGGGAAGTAAGGTCGTGCCTCGGCGAGCGTGCGCTGAAAAGAGGGGCGCTCGAGCAGCCGCTCGAAATAGGCGGCGAGATTAGGATGGGTGCCATCGAAAGGCACGACGATGCCGGCATAGAAGAGGGCGGGGGCAGCGGCGCAATCGGCAATCGTGAAGCTCTCGCCGATTGCGAAAGTCCTGTCGGCCACCTGCCGTTCGATCATGTCATAGGCGACAGCCAGCGCCGCGCGCGCATCGAGGACGCCGCGCCGGTCATTCTCGCCCATCGCCCGCAGCTTGTCCGTGACGATCTTCTGCATCGGCACCTGGACATAGAGATCGTAGAAGCGATCCCAGAGCCGCGCTTCGAGGGCCTGCGCGGCGTCGAGCGGAATAAGCGGCTTTCTGCCGGGATAGTGCCGCTCGAGATATTCGATGATGATCGACGTTTCCGGCACCGTCTGGTCGCGGGCGTCGTCGCGCAGCACCGGAATCTTGCCGACCGGCCAGAGATCGAGGAAGCGGGCGTGCTCGTCCGCATCCGCCAGGTCGACCACCCGGCTTTCGAAGGGCGTGCCGGTCTCATAGAGCGCGATCAGCACCTTGTGGCAGAAGGAGGCGAGCGGATGGAGATAGAGGGTAAGCGCCATGTCAAAATCCCTTGTCTTCGAGCCGATGCCGTCGCGTCAGGACTATAGGGCGCAATCGCGGTGCGAAAAAGGGAGCTTTGCGGCCCAGGATGGCCGGCGGACAAGAATCGCGGTCTTTCCGGCACCGGATGCGGGAATGCCCGCTTGGCGTAAATGGTGTTCGTCGCCGGCCCTCTCTCGCTCCGTCATCCTCGGGCTCGACCCGAGGATCCAAATTCGAGCGTCCAAGTCGGACCCGCGCGGCGGCATCGGCTGCCCGTGCTTGGATCCTCGGGTCGAGCCCGAGGATGACGGAGGAATACGGGAAGGCCCGAGAGCCGGCAGCGAGAAGCAGTTCGTTTGAGCCGAGCGGCGGCGCGATGTCCCGCGCCACGGAAGCGGTGTGGTTGGATTCCTGTGACGAGCACAGAATGAGGTCGGCGCTGATGCGCAAAGGGCCGGCGGCCGCTCCGCCGATGCGGTCAGCCCATTCTGGCCGGAGGCGTGTCTGCAAAGGCCGCGACAAAGCCTTCCAGGCTCTCGCGGACGTAGTCCTGCACCGGCATACGCGGGTCAAAACTCCACCAAAGAAGGGCGCCCTGCCATTGCGAGGCCATCATCAGGCCGATGCCGGCGGGAGAAGCCGGAACGCCGGTAAAGCGCGCTTCGATCGCGTCAGACAGCACGCCACGCCAGTGCGCGCCGCGGGCGCGGAGCTCCGGATCGCGCAAGTCCTCGCGCAGGATCATGAGGTCGTCGGCATAGGATTCGATGCCGCCATAATCGCCGGAAAGTCCGACGAGCAGCGTTACCGCGCCTTCGGGCGTTTTCGGTGTGTTCTCGGCAAGTTCGAGCGTCAGGCGGTCGAGCCGGTCCCAGGCCTGCGAGAGCGCCGCCTGGATGAGGCGGGCCTTGCTTTCGAAGCGCTGCACCAGCGTCGAGGCGGAAAGGCCGCAGTCTGCCGAAAGCGCTGCGAAGGTCAGCGCGTCCGGCCCTTGCCTCCGCATGATCGCGAGCGCCATATCGAGCACGTCTTTGTCAGGCAAGGTTTTGGGGCGAGGCATTTTGGACCTTTATTTATAACCGAATAAGCGTTTATATATAGCGCTCACGCGAAATGCCAGATCAATTTTAATGGGAGGAAGCGATGTCGCTTACGGGAAAAGTGGCGCTGGTCGCCGGCGGAACACGCGGCGCCGGGCGCGGGATCGCGGTCGAACTCGGGGCGGCGGGCGCGACCGTCTACGTCACCGGGCGGACGACGCGCACGGAGCAATCGGAGTACCGCCGGCCGGAGACGATCGAGGAGACGGCGGAGCGGGTGACTGCGGCGGGCGGCGTCGGGATCGCGATCCAGGTCGACCATCTGGAGGCGGACGAGGTGAGGGCACTCGTCGATCGCATCCACCAGGAGCGCGGCCGGCTCGACATTCTCGTCAACGACATCTGGGGCGGCGAGCGGCTGTTCGAGTGGAACAAGCCGGTTTGGGATCACAATCTCGAAAACGGGCTCAGGATACTCAGGCTTGCGATCGACACGCACCTGATCACCGCGCATTACGCGCTGCCGCTGATGATCGAGCGGCCGGGCGGGCTTCTCGTCGAGGTGACCGACGGCACGGCGGAGTACAATGCCGAGCATTATCGGCTGTCGCCCTTCTACGATCTCGCCAAGGTCTCGGCGAATCGGATGGCCTGGGCGCATGCCAAGGATCTTGCCGTGCACGGTGCGACGGCGGTTTCGCTCACGCCCGGCTGGCTACGCTCGGAAATGATGCTGGAAGCCTTCGGCGTGACCGAGGCCAACTGGCGCGACGCGGCTGAGAAGCAGCCGCACTTCGTCATCTCCGAGACGCCGCATTTCGTCGGCCGCGCGGTCGCAGCACTCGCGTCCGACCCCGACAAGGCCCGGTGGAACGGCAAGTCTCTTTCGAGCGGCGGCCTTGCCAAGGTCTACGGCTTCACCGATCTCGACGGCTCGCGGCCGGATTGCTGGCGCTACATGGACGAGGTGATGGATCCCGGCAAACCGGCGGACGCGACGGGATATCGGTAAGCGTCCGAGGTGTTCGTACCCACCTTCCGCGCTCCCCTTGACGGGCGTATGATCGCGCTGCTCCATGTTTCCTTAAATCGGGGCCCGATTTAGGGACAAGAACATGCAGCAATCCGAAGTGCTACAGCGACCTTTGTGCGTCTGAAAAGGCGCACGGCGCTGTAGGGCATGTGTTTGACGGGAGGCGGGCACGATGGCGGAAATGGACAAGGTCTTTGCGGGGGCGATACCGGATCTCTATGACCGCCTGCTTGTGCCGCTCATCTTTACGGATTATGCGCACGATCTTGCCGCGCGCGTGGCCCGACTGAAGCCCCACGATCTTCTGGAGATCGCGGCCGGAACCGGCGTCGTCACCCGCGCGCTCGCCCCGCAGATGGACGCCAATGCCCGGCTCGTCGCAACCGACCTCAACCAGCCGATGCTCGACCTGGCGGCGCAGAAGCAAGGGGACGATCCGCGCATCACTTGGCGGCAGGCGGACGCGCTGGCGCTGCCCTTTCAGGCCTGGAGCTTCGATGTCGTATTCTGCCAGTTCGGCGTTATGTTTTTCCCGGACAGGGTGCAGGCCTACCGCGAAGCCCACCGCGTGCTGAAGCCTGGCGGCTGTTTCCTCTTCAATGTCTGGGACGCGATAGAGGCGAACGAGTTGGCGCATATGGTGACTGAAGCCCTGGCCGTGCATTTTCCCGATGACCCGCCGCGCTTCCTCGCGAGAACACCGTATGGCTACGGTGACCCGGCCGCCGTCCGCGCCGACCTGGAGGCGGCCGGTTTCCGCAATATCACGCTGGAGACCCTGGAAAAGAAAAGCGGCGCGCTATCGGCCGAGGAGATCGCGACCGGTTTCTGCCAGGGGACGCCGCTCAGAAACGAAATCGAGGCCCGCGACCTATCGGGCCTCGGCGCGGCGACCCGCGCAGCAACCGATGCCCTTCACCAGCGCTATGGCGAAGGCGCAATCGACGGGCGGATCAGGGCTCATGTCGTGGCGGCAAGCCGTTAGGCCCCGGAGGGAATGCATGCAAATCGGCAAACAGCAGACGGCGACGAGCCGGATCTCAACGGCGAGCGCGGAACGGGTCGAGGTGCGCGGCCGTGATCTCTGCCGCGACCTCATGGGGCGGCTGACGTTTACGGAATACTTCCATCTGCTGACGACCGGCCGAGAGCCGACGGAGAACCAGCGCTATTTTCTCGACCTCTTGCTGATCGCGATCGCCGAGCACGGCATAATGCCGACCGTGCAGGCGGCGCGGATGACGCTAGCCGCCGACCCCGGTTCGCTGCAGGGCGCTCTCGCAGCCGGTCTTCTCGGTTGCGGGCCGGTGCTCGTCGGAACCGCGGAACTCTGCGGTGCGCTGCTGGTGAAGGCCGAGGCGCGCATCGCCGGCGGCGAGGATGCCGATGTGGTGGTGCGCGCATTGGTCACGGACATTCGCGAGGCGGGTGGCAAGGTGCCGGGCTTCGGCCATCCGGTGCACCGGCCCGTCGATCCGCGCGCCGAGCGCATTCTGGAACTCGCCGATCAGCGCGGCGTGAGCGGCACTCATGTGAAGCTCGCACGGATGACCCGTACGATCGCCGCCGAGGTCTGGGGCAAACCGCTGGTGATGAACGTGTCCATGCCGATCGCCGCCGTGCTTCTCGACCTCGGCTTCCCGGTGACAATGATCAAGGCGATCCCGCTGCTCGCCCGGGCCGGCGGCATTCTCGCGCACCTGACGGAAGAGCGGGAAAACCCGATCGGCTTCGCCATGGCGTCGGCAGCGGAGGCGGCTGTCACCTACCGGAACGACGAAGAGGAGGGCGGCAGCTGACCATGCTTGATCCCGACATAGAGACGCTGCCCTGGCGCGAGCAGGTCCGGCTCGACGATCAGCTCTATCGACAGCAGATCGAATATCTGCTCGCCTGCTCGCGCTTCTACCAGACAAAGTTGGGGAGCGCCGGATTCGGCGCCGCCGCCAGGATCGGCGGTCTTGCCGCCATCGCCGAGCTACCCCTCACCGAAAAGAGCGAAATCCGCGCAAGCTGCACTGCGGCCGATCCGATGGGAACCCATGTGGCCGCGCCGATGGACGAGATCGTGCGGATCTATTCGACCAGCGGAACGACCGGGACGCCGAGCTATATTCCGCTGACGGCGGGCGACCTCGACAACTGGGTGACGACCTCCGCGCGCAGCTATTCCGCCTCCGGCATCCGGCCGGGCGAGGCGGTCGTTTCCACCTACAATGCCGGGCCGTTCGTGGCCGGCGCAGCACTTGCCGCCTTCGATCGGCTTGGCCTGCGCCACATCCCCGTCGGCACCGGAAACACCGAGCGGCTGATGGCGGCGATCCGCCTCCTGCAGCCCGCGGCCGCGGTGATGACGCCCTCCTATGCGGCCTATCTCGGCGAGTGGGCGGCGGAGCGCGACTTTGATCTGAAAGGCTCCAGCGTCAGGCGGCTGCTGGTGGCCGGCGAGCCCGGCGGCGGCGAGCCGAAATTCCGGTCGCGGCTCGAAGAGGCGTGGGGCGCCAAGGTGACCGAGGCGATGGGCATCGGCGATATCGGCGTGTCGCTCTGGGGCGAGTGCGAGGAGCAGTGCGGTATGCATCTCGGCGCCCGCGGCTTCGTGCATGCCGAACTGATCGACCCGGAAACCGCCGCGCCCATCGCGCTTGAGGACGGCGCGCGCGGCGAACTCGTGCTAACGCATCTCCGGCACCGGGCGGCGCCGATGCTCAGGTTTCGCACCCGCGATCACGTGGAGATGTGGACATCGCCCTGCCGCTGCGGGCGAACGGCGCCACGGGTGCGCTGCATCGGCCGCACCGACGACCTGCTGATCGTGCGTGGCGTCAACGTCTTTCCCTCGGCGATCCGCGACGTGGTCAGCGAATTTGCGCCCGCCGTCAGCGGCGTGATCCTGGTGAGGCCCCTGGCGACGGGCCCGCGGCAGGAGCCGCCGTTGCCGGTTTCGGTGGAACTCGGCAAGGATCGCGAAGGCGGCCCGGGACTCGCCGAGAGCATCGAGAAGCGCATCCGCGAGGTGCTCGTCGTCTCGACGCGGGTAGAGATCCTGCCCTGGGGGTCGCTTCAGCGCAGCGAATACAAGTCGAAACTGGTGCAGAGACCGGAGTAAAATCAGGCTGGCGTGGTGCGGCTTCCGCCTGCGCTCCGCGAAACGAAAAACGGGAGGATGACGATGCGAAAGCTGCAATCGCAAGGGGTCCATCACATCACGCTGGTCGGCGCGGACCGGCAGACGTCGATCGATTTCTGGGAAGGACTGCTCGGCATGCCCTTCATCTTCGAGCAGCCGAACCTCGACCGGGCGACGGAAAGCCATCTTTATTTCGATCCGGGCGACGGTCGGCTGATCACCGTTTTCACCGACGAGGACCGCAAGCCCGATCCGAAGCGGACCTCGACCGACATCGGCTGCGTGCACCACATCGCCTTCGCCGTCTCGCGCGCGACGTTCCAGCAGGCGGTGGAGCGTCTCAACGAGCGGGAGATCCGCCACAGCGGGGTCAAGGACCGCGGCTTCATGGATTCGATCTATTTCGAGGATCCGCTCGGGCTGCTAGTGGAACTCGCCTCCTATCGCTTCGAGCCGCCAGCCGGTCACACCCACGCCGAGGTGCTGATGGAGGCGCACAAGGTGCGAGTGGCGCGCGGCGACTACAACATCGCCGAGGTGCACCTTGCCGATGCCATCGAGGCGCTGACCGAGCGGACACGGGGATCGCTGTCCGAGGATCGGACGCCGAAGAACCCCTATTGACTACTGCAGCGACCTTTGTGCGTCTTAAAAGACGCACTGCGCTGTAGGCGGGACGAGACAAGAGCCAACGGGAGGACCAACCATGCCTGAAATCAAACTCAACGTGATCAAACCCAGCGTCAACAACATGACGGCGCGCGTCTTCATGCGTGCGGCCGGCCTCGATTTCAACGAGAACGACGTCTTCGGCCAGACGCGCACGCCCGAATATCTGGCGAAGGCGCCGTCGCATCTGACGCCGATGATCGAAATGGGCGACCTGCCGAACGGGGCGCTGTGGGAAAGCTGCGCGATCATGCAGTATCTCTGCAACAAGAACGGGCTCGACGATCTCTATCCGAAAGACCCCGAGGCGCGCGCGATGATCGACAGCGCCATGTTCTACCTGATCGGCACGTTTTATCCCTATCTCGCCCGTGCCACCTATCCGGCGCTCAACTTTCCGCAATATCCGGGCGAGGTCGGCTACAGCGATGCCGATCCGGTAACGAAGGAGCATGCGCGCATGGCCGCGACCGAGGCGCTGGCCGAGCCGCTCGAGGTGTTCCACAAGTTCTTCATCGGCGACAGGTCCTTCATCGGCGGCGCGAAGCCTTCGATCGCCGACATCAGGCTTGCCGCAACCCTCGAGTTCCTCGCGGTAATCGACTATCCGCTGCCGGACTGGGCGAAGGCCTATATGGCGTCGATGGAGAGGGCGCTCGGCAGCGCCTATAGCGAACCGGCGGCGGATGTTCGCGGCTATATCAGTTATGTGCGCGGTGAGCGGTGATGGGGAGTAGGGCGTATTTCGGTTGAATCAGCGGGTTGTGGTGGTTTCCTGCGAATTCGCATGAGTACGCCGCATCGTTGTTTTGCCGCTGGGCTTTCTCTTTCCGTCATCCTCGGGCTTGACCCGAGGATCCAAGATCGAGCCGCCACGGTTTGGCTCACGAGGCGTCGTCGGCTGCGTGTGTTTGGATCCTCGGGTCAAGCCCGAGGATGACGGTGGAATACGGGGATGACGGAGGCGACGCTGCGGCGTTGATCGCGGGAACGAACGGCCGCTGCCTCACTCACATTGTTGTTTGCCCTGTTTGCCGTGGGGCACTCCTCTTTCCGTCATCCTCGGGCTTGACCCGAGGATTCAGAATCGCGCAGCCGCTTGCAGCGCCGCGCGTCCAATCGGACGCGCAAAGGTCGCTGTAGCCCGCACACCTCACTTCCGATAGAGCATCCAGTCCTTGCGGGTGCCGCCTGCTTCGCTGCCGGCGAAGAACATGACCCGGTCGCTCGCGGTTTCGGTGGCGGTTTGCAGGGCCTTTTCCGCATGGCCGACCAGTTCGGAGGCGGTGCCGGCGTCGAAAGTGGTGCTGCATCCGAAGCGGGCGAGAACCACCGGCATTCGGCGCTGGCGGTTGTCGAATGCGCTCTGGCAGCTTTTCTTCAACTGATCCGACACCTTCTGGATTTCCGCCTCGGCGCTCGTCCAAACGAGGATGCCGATCTGCGGCCGGTCGAGCCATGCCGCGAAGTCGGTCGTCTGAATGGTCTGCGACACAACGAGGCCGAGCCGCTCCAAAATCGCTTCCTTGAGCTTGACGAGTTCCCTGGCCTCGAAGGGTTCGAGCGCCAGCAGATTGCAGAGGATGAGCGAAGCGCCTTCGGGGTAACGCTCGCCGCCATAGAGTTCGGCGAGCTTCTTGTTGAAGCCTCGGCGGTTGGCGAGGTTCGTGGCGAGGTGGGTGAATTTCGTGCGCTCGAACTCTTCGACGTCGCTCGCAATCGCCGCAACGGCCGAGATTTGCGTCGAGACGCTTTCGAGCATCTGCGTGCTCTTCGACTGCTGCACCTCCGTCAGTTGCCGGATTGTCTGCAGGTGGGACTGGATCGATTTCGTGTCCCTCGGGTCGATCGAAGAGATCTTGCCGGTCGCCTGGCCGAGCAGGCTCGAATAGCTGGAGAGCGAGTTCTGGCCCGATTGCAGCGACTCCTTCAGGGTTGAAAGCTCGCTCTGGATGCGGTTGGTGGATTCATCGACGAGCGATTTGCCGAAATGATGCGGCAGGTAGGCGCGTGCGAGCGCGTCGAGTTCCTCCTCCGCGATCGGCTTGGTGAGGCGGGCAAACTTCTCCCGGAGCTCTGGATTGCTGCCGCTGATGATCTCGTACATGAGCTCGTAATTGACCGGAGAGGCATGGATCTCCAGCCGGTTCAGCGTGGCAAAGACGGTGTAGCAGAGTTCCTTGCGGCTCTGCTCCGCAAGCTGTTTCGGGGATGAATTCGCAATCGCCATAGTGCAGCGCCTTTCGCATGAAGCGTCACAGGCGAATGCACCTGGGACGACGGTCGGACAGGTACGCGTGAGGCCGGGGCCTCGTATCGATATGCAGCAGCGAGGGGTATCGCCGTCCGACTCCGCCATTCATGCGGTTTGACTGACGCGACCGCGTCCTGTCGAACAACCTAGAGTAAGCGAAGCTCCATTAATGGCTGGTAAATTAGCAACTGTGATTGGCCAGAGATGCGAAAGCAGATGACGATTGCGGCCGTGAAATGGGAATGGCTGCACGTTCCCTCAACCGATCCGATCAGGGAAGATGCAGCAATTCAAGGTGCTAGTAGAAGAGGGGGCGGCGCGAGCGCGGTGAGCGCGCCAATCGGGGCGGATAGGTCAGCGCTTGTAGAGGGACCAGTCCTTGCGCTGGCCGCCGGCCTTGCTGTCCAAGAAGAAGACGACGGCTTCGTCGGCCTGGTCGGTAGCGGTTTCGAGCGCCGTTTCGGCATGAATGAAGAGGCTCGCCGCCGTATCGGCGTCATAGGTCGTGCTGCATCCGAAATGCGCGGTGACGGCGGGCATGCCCGGCCGCTGGCCGCTGAAGGCGCGCAGGCAGTTCGTGCGGATGTGCTCGGCGATCCGCTGGATTTCCGCTTCGCTGGTGGTCGCGACGAGAATGCCGATCTGCGGCCGGTCGAGCCAGGCGGCGAAATCGGTGGTGTGAATGGTCTGCGAGACGACGGAACCGAGCCGCTGCAGGATCGCTTCCTTGAGCTTGATCAGTTCCTTCTTCTCGAAGGGTTCGAGCGCCAGCAGATTGCAGAGAATGAGCGCTGCGCCGTCCGGATAGCGCTCGCCGTAAAGCTCGGCGAGCTTGCGGTTGAAGCCGCGCCGGTTGGCGAGATTGGTGGCGGCGTGCGTGAACTTCGCCCGCTCGAAATCGTCGAGATCGCCGCTAATCGCGGTGACCGCCGAGATATGGGTCGAAACGCTTTCCAGCATCTCGTCGCTCTTCGAGCGCTGGATGTCGGTCGCCGCCCGGATCGCCTGCAGCTCCGACTGGATCCTCTGGGTGTCGCCCGGATCGATCGCGGAGAAATTGCCGCTCGCCTCGCCGAGCATGCTCGAGTAGCTCGAGAGCGAGGTCTGGCCCGACTGCAACGACTCCTTCAAGGTCGAGAGCTCGGTCTGGATGCGGGTGGCGGACTCCTCGACTTTCGACTGGCCGAAATGATGCGGCAGGTACATGCGCGCCAATATGTCCAGATCCTCCTCGGTGACGTCGCGGCCAAGGCGGGCGAACTTCTCGCGCAGTTCCGGATTGTTGCCGCTGATGATTTCGCACATCAGCTCGTAATTGATCGGCGAGGCATCGATCTGCAGCCGCTCCAACGTGGCGAAGGCATTGTAATAAACGTCCCGGCGGATCTGCTGCGCAATATGTTTCGGGGAAGGGCTCACGACAGCCATGGTGTGGCACCTTTCAGGAAAAGCGACTGATGCGGGACGGGACGCATGAAGCGGAAACCTCGGATCGGAAAAGGAGGCAAGGATCTTCGATCCCGCATCATGCGGACGGAACGATGCCTGATGCATCCGATCGAGCGGCCGAGAGTAACTGGACGCACGTTAAAGGCGGGTGAAGGGAATAGCGAGAATGTTTGGGGTTGTGGATTTTGGTAGGGGTTGCCCTCAATCCTGCCCGACCGAAGCAGGGGTGCGCTGCGGCTCCCCGTACTCGTCCGGCGTCTCGGCGGCTTCCCTTGCCGGCGGCGGCACGCTTGTGCCGTACTCTTTCAGCCCGGCGAGCTTGTGGCCGCGTTCGCGCAGCCACTGGAAGACGACGTAGAGGGCGGGGATGATGAAGATGCCGAGGAGGGAGGCGGCGAGCATGCCGCCGCCGTCACCAGCGGGATCAGCCCGACGATGAAGGCGAAGCTCGTCATCATCACCGCGCGGAAGCGGGTGCGCGCGCCCTCGACGGCGGCCTCGACGATGCCAGCGCCTTTCTCGCGCTGGAATTTTGCGAATTCGAGGCGGCCCTTATTCTCCGCTGGAGTATTGAAATCAGAGCACTTCGCCGTTGCAAGTCACGCAACTTGAGATTGATCAGTTATCGACAGGTCTCGGCGACGTGCAGGCTGCGTCTCGGGCGCGATCACACCGGCTTCGCCTCGTCCTCCCGCCGGGCCGAACCCATCCAGGCGACGACGAGATCGTAGAAGACGCCGAGCACGATCGGGCCGAGGAAGAGGCCGATCAGCCCATGGGAGATGGTGCCGCCGATCACGCCGGCGAGGATGACGAGCATCGGCGTCTTCAGTCCGCGGGCGACCAGCATCGGCTTCAACACGTTGTCGATGAGCCCGATGAAGACCAGGATCAGCGTCAGGCCGAGGGCGCCAACGGTCTCCATGGACATCCAGGCCCAGATGGCAACTGGCAGGAGCACCGGCGCGGGACCGATCTGGATGATGCAGAAGATGAGGACGGCGAAGGCGAGCGCGCTCGCCGCGGGAATGCCGAAGAGCGAGAAGGCGAGCCCGGCAAGCAGCGCCTGCAGCAGCGCCACGCCGATCACGCCGCGCGCGACATTGCGGATCGTTGCGGCGGCGAGATCGACGAAGCCGGTGCCGCGCTCGCCGGCGACCCGCCGGGCGAAGAGCTTCAGCCCTTGCCCAAGCCGCGGGCCGGGGCGGAAGAGAAAGCCGGCGATGATGACCGAAACGATGAAGCCGATGAGGTCGACGCCGATGCCGGCGATCTTGCCGAGCACCGTGCCGCCGGCTTGAAGGAGCGAGGGCGCGAGGCGCTGCAGCGTCGCTTCGAGATTGCCCAAGGCCTGGCTCCAGGTGGCGTGGAGCCAGTCGCCGATCAGCGGCCAGTCGCGCACGGCATCCGGCGGTGCCGGCACGGAGAAGGTGCCGGCGGCGAGCTTTGCGATGAGCGCCTGCACGCCTTCCGCAAAGCTCAGCGCAATGGCCGCCAGCGGCCCGGCGATCACCGCGAGGGCGACGAGCGTGATCGCCGCCGCCGCGAGGCGAGGGCGGTCGCCCAGGAGCGCGGTGAGCGCCTTGAAAACCGGATAGAGCGCGACGGCGAGAATGCCCGCCCAAATGGCGATGATCGCGAAGGGGGCGATGAGCGTGAACGACCAATAGGCGAAAAGCGCCAGCACGCCGAGCCGCAGGAACTCGGTGACCCGCGGCTCGATCGACGCCGAGCTGACCGGGCTGCTTGCGCCCGCATCCGCTTTGACCGGAGTTTGCACATCATCCATGGCTGCTTCCCCCACTGCATGTTTCCTTAAATCGGGCCCGATTTAAGGATAAAAACATGCGGTAATTCAAAGTGCTACAGCGTCCTTTGCGCGTCTGATAAGACGCGCGGCGCTGTAGGGGCGAGGAACGCCCGCCGCCGTTTGCCCCCGCAACGGCCGGCATGGCCGCGTGATCCAACTCTTTGAAACTACGCAATTCCGGACGGAAAAACCTTTACACAACTTTTCCTGGAATTGCTCTGGTCCGGGTGAGGACAGGATCAGGCGGCAAGCGGAGTGTACAGCGCGGGTGGTGCTGGTGGAAGTGTGGAAGTGTGGGAGCCCGAGACGCGGACGCCGACGTTCTGGATCGTCACGGGAAAGTCCGCAGGGCGAGCGGCCCGGCGCGAGGGTGAAGATCCCTTCGCCGGCGCCGGTCTGCAGCGCCACAGTATACGACAGCAGCGTGTTACGGCTCGTCGGTTGCGGTACGGTAAGGCTCTCCTCCGTCCTCATTCCTGTGACAGGCACAGGGATGACGGGGTCCGGGGTTGGCCGCGCGCCACCGAACTGATGTGGTGAGGGCGAAAAAAGTATCCGCCAAACCCAGTTACGCCACTGCCGCGCACTGTGTTCAGACGCGCAAAACGTCGCTGTAGCACTTTGAATTGCTGCAGGTATTTGCCCTTAAATCGGTTCCGATTTAAGGACAAACTGTAGCGGGAGCGGTTTAGCGGGCGCGGGCCACTTTCTTGGGTCCGGGCAGCAGGCCCTCGCGCTGGAGCTTCTTGCGGGCCAGCTTGCGGGTGCGGCGTACGGCTTCAGCCTTTTCGCGCGCACGCTTTTCGGACGGCTTTTCGTAGGCGCTGCGCGCCTTCATTTCGCGGAAAACGCCCTCGCGCTGCATCTTCTTCTTCAGAACGCGGAGGGCTTGCTCGATGTTGTTATCCCTGACGAGTACTTGCAAAGTCTGTCCTTCCTTTCAACGGCAGGTGCCGTTTTACGCGTTGATTGGACGCGGTTGCGTCTGATGCGGAGAGGGGGCTCCCCGGTTGACATTACGGACGGCGCACCGGCTGGCGTCGCCCGGAAACGATTGGCTCAAGTGATAGCTTCACTTGGCTGCTTTGGTGCTCAACGGTTTGAGCCAGGGCTGACCGCTGACCGTCGCCGCCTCGTCGTCCTGCCGAGCCGGCAAGTCCGTTTCGGTGGCATCGATATCGCCCTCGAAGATGCGCCGGTCGAAGTTTTCGGTGCCGAAGCGAACGCGATACTGCGGTTCGCCGTATTCGGCCGCCGGCAGGATCCCGACAATGCGGCATCTTCTGTCGGCGCTCGCCGTCCGGGTGAGGTCGGCCCTGAGCACGACCGTATCGCCAACGCTGTAGCTGTTCCGGCTCATCACCATCTCCTTTGCCGGAAACTTCCGGCGCCGAGAACTTTCGGCGGCAAAGCAAAAAGGCCGGGCATTACCCCGACCTCTTCCTGTCATTCGCGCGCGCCACTGCCAGTACATCCGTGGTCAGCGGCGGCGAATGCGAATGACAAATTACGCGGCGCGCAGATTGTCGGCCGAGCTCTTGCCCGACTTGTTGTCGCGCACGATGTCGTAGCTGACCTTCTGGCCCTCGACGAGCGAGCGCATTCCGGCGCGTTCAACCGCAGAAACATGCACGAACACATCCGTCGTGCCGTCGTCGGGCTGGATGAAACCAAAACCCTTGGTGCTGTTGAACCACTTTACGGTGCCTGAATTCATAACGATTTCCTTTCAATCGTTGGAGTTTCCGGACGAAGATTCATCCGATTAGATCGATATTTGAGAGGAAATCTGTCGAGCGCGTCGGCGCTAAGGCAAAGGTCACAAGCAATGTTCGACTGGCCTTATATAGACGTTATTGCCAGATATGCAATGGACGGGCGGAAATTAATCGGGAAGACGGGCTTTTGAGGATGCGGAAATACGATCGAGCCCGATTGGAACCCGAGATAATGTTTCGGAGGATCATCGACACGCTGGCCGAGGTGGGTAGGCAGCGGGTTGAGAGTGGGGTGCAGACGAGCTAACCAGGCCGTCCGAGCACGTCGAGGAGCCAGACGAGACCGGCGTCCATCAGCGCCGCCTTCGGCACAACCGCCTGGACGCTGGGGCTGCCGAGGCCCAGCGGCAGCTTTGTGGTGGCGACGGCGAAGCGCTCCGCATGCATCGCGACGAATCGCTTCGGCAGGAAGCAGATCAGCTGCGTCTTGCTGACGAGATCGAGCGCCAGCAAGAAATTCGGCACGGCCAAGGCTACGCGGCGAGAAAGACCGCGGCTTTCGAGCAGCTCGTCGACAAGGCCCCGGAGGTCGCCTCTGGGGGCGACAAGCAGATGCTGCATGCGGCAATAGTTCTCGATCGTCGGGTTCTTGAGGAAGGGATGGCCGCTCCGCGCTGCGACGACGAACTCTTCCTCGTAAAGCGGTTGCCCGGTGAAGCGAGCCGGCAGCTCGTAAAAAGGGGCGATCGCCACATCGATCAGCCGCCCATCGAGATCGGAAAGCGCCGTCTCCATTTGCATGTGACGCACGACGAGATCGATGCCCGGCGCGTTGCGGGCGATCTCGTCGAGCAGCGGCGGCAGGAAAACCGAGAAGCCATCGGCCGTGCCGATCGTGAAGCGGCGACGGGCGCGCGCCGGATCGAAGGGCTCGGCCGTGGAGATGACGCTTCTCACCCGCGCGAGAATATCGGCTATCGGCGTCGCCAGTTCCTTGGCGCGATCGGTCGGCACCACGCCCTTCGGAGTCTTCAGGAAGAGCGGATCATTGAGCAGCCGCCGCAAGCGGCCGAGACCGTGGCTGACGGCCGAGGCGGAGAGGTTCAGCCTTTCGGCGGCGCGGCCGACATTCCCCTCGTCAAGTACTGTTTCGAAGAGCACCAGCAGGTTGAGGTCGGCGCGCGATAGGTCGATTTCATTCAGCATAATGCTGAAATCATATCACTTCATTCAGTATCCACAACGTCGTAGGTTTCCGGCGAGGCCGGTGCGGTCTCCCAATAGCCTGGAGGACGAAATGAGCGATTTCATCGGGTACATCGAAACCCTGGCGCTCTGCAGCTTGCAGCCAGCGGAGGGGCGGGGCCAGCCGCCGGCGCGTGCCGATACGGCCGTCAACGCGCGGCTGCGCGAGGCGCTCGCCGGCGAGGATAGGGCGGCGGCGGTCATCAACTTCTGGCGCGACGCGGGGCCGACACGTTGGTTTGCCAAGGAGCCGGAGTTCGATCGCACCTTTCGCGAGCGCTTCCTCGCGAGCCACGAGGCGGCGGCTCGCGGCGAACTCTTGCATTGGACGGTTTCGCCGGAGAAGACGCTGGCGCTCCTTCTTCTCCTCGATCAATTCCCCCGCAACGCCTTTCGCGGCACGCCGCGCATGTATGAGACCGACGCCCTGGCGCTCGGCATCGCACGCGCCGCCGTGGACGCGGGTTACGATCTCAAGGGACCGGCCGACCTGCAGCTCTTCTTCTATCTCCCGTTCGGCCATTCGGAAGAGCTTGCCGACCAGGAGCGCTCCGTCGAACTTGCCCGCCGCCTCGGGGAGCCGAGTCTGTCCCACGCCATAGGCCACCGGGATATCGTCCGCCGCTTCGGCCGTTTCCCGCACCGGAACGGGATTCTCGGGCGGACGATGACGGAAGAGGAGCAGCGGTTTCTCGACGCGGGTGGGTTTGCGGGGTGAGAAGGGGGCGACGAGCGGACCCCTCCTGCATGTTTCCTTAAGTCGTAGCCGATTTAAGGATAAAAACATGCAGCAATTCAAAGTGCTACAGCGTCCTTTGCGCGTCTGATAAGACGCGCGGCGCTGTCGTATAGGCGAATCTCCTGCGACGACGTGAGCTTCGATGTCGTTGTTTTCAACTCAGCGAGCTACCGCATCCGAGGCAAGCAACAAAAGCCTCGGGCTACTCCAACTTCCTGTCATTCGCTTGGCGCCGCTGCCAGGCCATCCGTAGTCAGCGGCGGCGTGTGCTCCGCCCCCCGATCAGCTCCCGGTAATGCGGAAGGATCTGGTCCGCGGTGAGCGGGGCGAGTGCCACGCCGTCAATGTCAAACGGCGACACCCATTTCGCTTCCTCGATTTCGGCCGCGGGGTGGAAGTGAACCTGTTCCGTTTTGACGAGGAAGACATCCGCATGGACGCGATGTCCCGGCTCATTGGATGCCTCGGCGCTGAACCGGCCCAGGACCTCGAAGGATGCCGGCTCGACGTGAAGATCGATCTCTTCCTTGAGCTCCCGCGCCAATGCCGCATCCGGCGTTTCACCGGGGCCGATCTTTCCGCCCGGCTGCATGAAGGCGCTTGCCCCGCGCTTGCGCACGAGAAGCGTGTGGCCGTCGGGGCGGATCAACAGGGCGGCGGCGATGCGGATTGTGGTCAATTTTCGAACCTTGAGTCGTGATTGCGGAGCTGAATCGCGGTTGGCAAGCGTCGATGAACGCTCTTGGCCCAAAGTGGTAATCGAAATTGTCGCAAACCTCTCATTTAGCGAAGCCCAACTGTTCTGCCGACCGTCGTCTGACGCTAGTATGTCGCTATAAGATGTCTTACGCCTATGTTTCAGAGGCTGTGAAGCGTAATTCAGGCAACTCAAGTGTATCGCGGCTCATCGGAGTTGCTCTAGTATATTTGTCTATCGCATTCTCCGACGCCGAAGCGATGCCGCTTCGGCTACAAATGTTTTAGGTCTATTACCACACGTTTAGGTTTTCTCGCGTGGTAAGCTTGACGCTTACGGAACTGATTGAGTCTGAACGTCCCCTCGCAAGGCATCTATTACCAAATCCTCAAGACGTCGCAGGAGCGCCCCACGCGCCGCAACTGCATGTTCAAATAGTGAAAGAGAACTATGCTTGGGTCTTCTGTCAGATGCACTTAACTTTCTAACGCACAGCGCGAGATACGACTTGCCGCGCAAAAATCTTACTGGATCAGAGCAAATAGTTTGGTAGACAGCAAGTGAATGTCCAGGTGAAACGAACGCGGTTTCTAGCTCAAGCTCGTCCAGTCGCTGATCTACGACCTCGTTCACATGCGCAGAAATGCTAACGCTTTCGCCTCGAAGCTTTCGAGCCACATTGTATGAAAACCATCTTTTGAAGTATTCCACTTCGACTAAAAATTGCGGTCGCTCACCACTCGTAAGAAGGTTCGTGAGGTCATAGTCTCTGAATAGATCGCTCTCGATCGAATATCCTTCTGTAGTGAGGATTTTATTCAATTGATATTCTATGGGAATTCCGCTGAAAATCCAAAAATCCCGATCGCAAATAAAAAGGCATCTAGTATAAGCCGCGTCATTCACTAGCGCATCGTGTATTTGTAAGACTTTGTCGCGCCCGCCAGCGGACACCAAGAGAGCGACAACGCCGAGTTCACTTCCGGCACGATCCTCGATATTCCGATAAGCTATTACATCATCTTTTCCCTCGATCACGATATTCATAATAGAGGATTTTTTTATAGTCGCCACGATCTCTGGCACTGTAAGCTCAATCTTACTCACGGCAGCATTACTCCACAACGAGGTTGTCGCCGCGATCGCTACTTCCATCTATACTTATTTCCTTGTCAGGATACTTTGAGTAAATGAACGGAGAATGCGTGGCAATTATAAACTGGTTGCCTGATTTTTGCTTCAGAAGGGTCGGAAAAATCAATCTTTGCCAATCGACGTGCAAGCTAAGCTCCGGCTCATCTATGAAGGCAATGCAATCCCTCTTGAACGCATTGTAACATATGAAACTGAGCATTTGCTTTTCGCCAGCCGAGAGCGAATCTGAATTGATGGCGCTAGCAGCGTCCCCAAAATTCAGTCGTGTCCCGAACCTTATTCCTGAATGCTGAAAGAACTGGGCGATGAGCTTTTGGATCGCCTCCATGGGAGCCATTATTGCTTTTCGTTTCGTCTCCATTTCTTCGATCTGCTGATGGACGGAATTGATTACATGATTTGCGCTTTCTATAGCCTCCGTCTCACCCTCTGCTATCTCAAGTGGGACACTCTTGTACCGCCTGATAACATCAATCATCTCGGTCGAGACTGTTTGCTGGAGACGGTTCGACTCCTCCGAGAGGTCAGCGTAGTGCTTCAGAAGCAGACTTTCGATGTCTATCGTTGAGATAGACGTGACGAAAGAATGATCGCTGTTTGACATTCTTCGAGCCAGACCACTCATGGCATCTTCAAGCTGTCGTGACGGGCCGCTTGAAGGTCCAAGTCGTCCTTTCGGCCCTCCCATCGTGAAGCCCCCTTCTATCCGGCGAAACGTCGGAAAGAAAAGACTGGAGCCGACCGGGGTTACCAGCTCCGCCAGTACGTCACGAGCATCCGAAAGAACGAAATCTGGCCTGTCTTCATGACCATATTCATCCTCGATCGACCGACGTACACCAGTAGCATCAGTGAACTCTGCTCGACAAGTGCTTGGGTTGATGCGCGTTATTTCGCATCTATATTCCGAAGTCTTCAGGTCTATGCGGTTGAACTGTATCTCGGATACGGCTTGACTGATATTTCCGCTCAAGACATACCAAATAAGCTTTAAGAAGGTTGTCTTCCCTGCCCCATTCCGGCCGGTAACGATATTAAGATCGTCATTGAATCTAGCTCTGACAACTCCGGTGCGGCCGAGAAGGCCTTCAACTTCAACTGTTATGAGCTTCATGACACCCCTCTGCAATCCTCACGAATGTTCCCTCACATACACACTCCCAATACAAGCACACAGGGTTCATTTTAGTTAACGGCAAGCGAAAAGGAGGATGCTTTTTAACACTGCTCCTCATCAGACCGCATTCGAGACTCAAGGTGAGGTCTGCTTCTGGCGCAAAGCTGACTTTGACTCTCTCCCCCTGTCACACCCCTGTAAAACACCCGCTCTATCCCTCGGCCCCATCTTTCTCCCACCGAGGGCAATCCCATGAAAACGCTTCTCTCCGCCGTTGCCGCAGCAGCCGTTGCTGGCCTTCTTTCCACTGCGGCTTATGCCGAAAGCCTGGTGCTTTATACCAGCCAGCCGAACGAGGATGCGCAGGCGACAGTGGATGCGTTCAAGGCGGCGAACCCCGGCGTCGAGGTCGAGTGGGTGCGCGAGGGGACGACGAAGATCATGGCCAAGCTGATGGCCGAGATCGAGGCGGGCAATCCGGTGGCGGACGTGCTTCTGATTGCCGACACGGTGACGATGCAGCGGCTGAAGGAGGGCGGGCATCTGCTGCCCTACGAGTCGCCCGAGGTGGCGGGCTATGATGCCGCGCTCTACGATGCGGATGGCGCCTATTACTCGACCAAGATGATCACCACCGGCATCGTCTACAACACCTCTGCCGGGATGAAGCCGGAAGGCTGGCAGGATCTCGCCAAGCCCGAAGCAAAGGGCCTCGTCACCATGCCGAGCCCGCTCACCTCCGGTGCCGCGCTCATCCATGCCGAGACGCTGGCCGCCATTCCCGGCCTCGGCTGGGACTATTACAAGGCGCTTGCCGAAAACGGCGCGACGGCCGCCGGCGGCAATGGCGGCGTGTTGAAGGCGGTCGCGACCGGCGAGAAGGCCTATGGCATGCTCGTCGATTTCATGGCGATCCGCGAGAAGGCCAAGGGCGCGCCGGTGGAATTCGTCTTCCCGGCCGAGGGCGTTTCCGCCGTCACCGAGCCGGTCGGCATCCTGCAGACCGCGAAGAACGTCGATGCCGCGAAGAAATTCGTCGACTTCCTCCTCTCCGAGGAAGGCCAGAAGGTTGCGGTGAAGATGGGCTATATCCCGGCCCGCAACGGCGTGGCGCTGCCGGAAGGCTATCCGGCCCGCGAGACGATCAAGGTGCTGCCGGTCGATGCTGCCGCGGCGGTCAAGAATTCCGAAGCGTCCCTCAAAACCTTCTCCGGCATTTTCGGGATGAACTGATCGCCTCATGACGCGAGCGGACGAGATCGCCCGCAGCCGGCGCCCCGGTGCGCCGGTGGAATCTGATGCGGAAGGCGGCTCCGGACTGAAATTGCCGAAGCCGCCACAACGCTTTCTGTCGAGGGTGGCGGGCCCATTGCGGTCTCTCTTCGGCGGTGGGGAGGCGGCGGAAAGCCGGCCTCCCCAAACGACTCCCGCAAAACTGCCCGGCGAACTGACGCGCGCGTTAAGCGGCGTCGAGCTGCCGGCGATGCCTCACGTCACGGAAGATGGCTCCCTCAAGGTGATGCCGCCGCACGGCAGCGGGGCAGGGCGCGCCTTCCGCGCCCGCAAGCGGCGGGCGTCGTCCGGCGAGCCGGCCTGGCTTCTGCCCTTCGTGCTTTGTGCGGTGCTGCTGCTCTCGGTGCTGCCGCTTGCCCGCCTTGTCGGGGCGGGCTTGAGTGGGCTGGTCGACGGGCAGGCGGCGCGGCTGATCTTCGAGCCGGCGACCTTCGCGGCGCTTCGCAACACGCTCATCACCGCCACCGGCGGCATGGTCGTCTCGCTCGTCCTCGGTTCGCTCTTCGCCTTCGCGGCGGCGCTCACCGACATCAGGGGCAAGCTGATTTTGAGCTTCGCCTTCATGCTGCCGATGATGATCCCGCCGCAGGTGACGGCGCTTGCCTGGGTGGAGATGTCGGGGCCGGCGAGCCCGTTGCTCAAGACGCTCGGGCTTGCGCCGCCGCTCGGCAGCCCGCAGCTGCTCTATTCGCTTTCCGGCATCGCGCTTCTCTTGGGCGTGCAGCATGCGCCGCTCGTCTTCCTGGCGCTCAAAGCCGGGCTTGCGGCAAGCCCGCGCGACGGCATCGAGGCGGCGCGGCTTGCGGGCGCCGGTCCGTTCCGCGTCTTTCGCGATATCGTGCTGCCGCTGGCTATGCCGGGGCTAATCGCCGGCGGGGCGATCGCCTTCGTCTCCGGCATCGGCAATTTCGGCATTCCGGCGATCCTCGGCATTCCCGCCGGCATCGAGACGCTGCCGACGCTGATCTTCAGCCGGCTCGCGAGCTTCGGCGCCGCGACCTTCGGCGAGATCGCGCTGATCTCGACGCTGATCGCCGCGATCTCCGCCGGCGGGCTCATCGTGCAGCAGCGCGCCCTTTCTGGCCGCGACTATCGCCTGATCGGCCATTCCGGCGTGCGCACCGCCTTCGCGCTCGGGCGCTTGCGCATTGCTCTCGAAGTGCTGCTCTGGTCGGTGCTGGCGCTGGTGCTTGTCGCGCCCCTCCTGGCGCTCGTCACAAGCTCGCTGGTGCCGGCCTATGGTGTGCCGCTCAATCTCAACACCGTATCGCTCAGCGCCTATGGCGAAATCCTGTTCCGCCAGTCGATCACGCTGACGGCGCTCAAAAATTCGCTGTTCCTCGCCTCGGCCGCGGCGCTCGGCCTGCTGGTGGTCACCGTGCCGGCCGCCTATCTCCTGACGCGGCGGAAGGGTGTGCTTGCCAATCTCATCGCCATCCTGATCGAGGTTCCCTATGCGCTGCCCGGCATCGTGCTCGCCGTCGCCTTCATCCTCACCTTCGCGGCACCGCTGCCGGTCGTCGGCCTCTCGCTCTACGGCACGATCTGGATCATCCTCGCTGCCTATTTCTCCTCGTTCCTCGCCGTCAGCCTGAAGCCTGTCATGAGCGCGTTTCTCCAGATGGACCCCTCGCTCGAGGAGGCGGCAAGGCTTGCCGGCGCGGGCTTTTCCCGCCGGATGCGCGATGTGCTGCTGCCGATGATTGCGCCGGCGGCCGGGGCCTCCGTCATCCTCGTCTTCCTGATCGCGGCGAATGAGTTGACCGTCTCGGCGCTGCTCTGGTCGGCGGGCACGCAGACGCTCGGCGTCGCGATCTTCAATCTCGACGACAGCGGCTCGTCCGATCTCGCCTCGGCGCTCTCGGTGCTCGTCGTCGTCCTGGTGATCGCGCTGATGGCGGCGCTCGAATTTTTCGCAAAGTACCTGCCGGAGGGCGTGCTGCCGTGGCGCAACTGATCCTGAACCACCTGACCAAGGATTTCGGGAGCGGCCGGCCGGCGGTGGCGGACGTTTCGCTGACGCTGCGCCGGCAGGCCTTTCTCGCGCTCCTCGGCCCCTCCGGCTGCGGCAAGACGACGGTGCTTCGCATGATCGCCGGCTTCGAGCAGCCGACGGACGGTTCGATCTTCTATGGCGAGCGGCGGCTTTCGGACGCCGAGCGCGCGCTGCCGCCGGAAAAGCGCAACATGGCGATGGTGTTCCAGTCCTATGCGCTCTGGCCGCATATGACGGTCGCGGAGAACGTCGGCTATCCCTTGAAGGTGAGGGGCATTTCCGGTGCGCCCTGGCAGAAGCTCGTGGGCGACGCGCTGGCGCTGGTCAAGCTCACCGACTTTGCCGAGCGGCGGCCGTCAGCGCTTTCCGGCGGCCAGCGCCAGCGGGTGGCGCTCGCCCGCTGCCTCGTGACCCAGCCGGATGTCGTGCTGCTCGACGAGCCGCTCGCCAATCTCGACCAGCACCTGCGCAAAGCAATGGAGGAGACCTTCCGCGCCTTCCACGAGCGCTCCGGCGCCACCATGGTCTACGTCACCCACGACCAGGCCGAGGCGATGTCGCTCGCAACCGACGTCGCGGTGATGTCGGAAGGCCGGCTCCTCCAGGTGGCGCCGCCGGCAGAGATCTATGCTAGGCCGGAGGGGCGCGTCGTCGGCGGCCTCATCGGTCGCGGCAGCATCCTGCGGTTGCCGCTGGCGGAGACCGGCGAAAGGCAGCTCGGCTGGCCGGTGTTCCGCGAGGCGCTCGGGTGGCGCGATGCAAATGGTGCGACCGGCGGGCCGCTTGCCGACGTGCTGGTTAGGCCGGAACACGTCCACCGCGGCACCGACGGCATTCTCATGCGGGTCATGTCGTGCGCCTTCGAAGGCGAACGCTTCTCGCTCGACCTTGCGCTCGGCGATGGCCAGCGGCTGAAGGCCTACAGCAGCGTGGCGATCGCGGAGGGACAGGCGGTGCCGTTCGTGATCGCGAGCGGCTGGCGTCTGTGAGGGTGGCGGTGGCGGCGGTGCCTTGCTCCCTACAAGTCTGTTGAGTTGGTGGTGCGGTCCCCCTACAAACGCCCGCGTCGCCGCTCCATTTGATCTTCACCAAGGGTTCGGTTCACCGATGCCCAAAGTGTCCCGCGCTGCCGACGAGGCGCGGCTGGACTGCTGTGACAAGCACAGGAGTGAGGGAGTTGGGGTGATGGACGGTGCCAGGGTTAGTGGCGAGAGGATGCCAATGCAAGCAGGTGCACGATCTCTCCTGCTGTCATCCTCGGGCTTGACCCGAGGATCCATCATCAAGGTTTGAGCGCCTTGTGTTTGGATCCTCGGGTCAAGCCCGAGGATGACGGAGTGGGCAGGCCAGAACTTCGCCCAAGGTACGGGGGCGAGCCCGACGATGATGGAACGGCCTGTCCGTGATGACGCGAGGGTGGAGCCTCCATCGCCGGAAAAACTGCATCAAAAAGGTAACTGGTTGCTTTATACAATCAATAATGCGATAGTGCGAACAATGCTTGACCAACCAAGGGAGGAAACAATGAAGCTCTACCAGGGCATGGGACCGAGCTCCTATCGCGTGCGCATCTTCATGGCGGAAAAGGGCGTCACGCTGCCGATGGTGAACATCGATTTCTTCAAGGGCGAGCACAGGGCACCGGACTTCCTGAAGCTCAATTCGCTCGGGCAGATCCCGGTGCTGGAGCTCGACGACGGCACGATCATCACCGAAAGCGTCGCGATCTGCCGGTATCTAGAGGAGACGCATCCCGAGCCGCCGCTCTTCGGCACCGATGCCGTCAGCTGCGCCAAGGTCGAGATGTGGAACCGGCGGGCGGAACTGGTGATCTTGGCCACGATCGGCAACGTCGCGCTCCATTCCGATGAGCTCTTCAAGGATCGCCTGACGCAGTTTCCGGCCTTCGCGGAGACCGAGCGGCAGGCGGTGCCGAAGAAATGGGCCTGGCTCGACCGCGAGCTTGCCGACGGCCGGCCGTTCCTCGCAGGTGAGGATTTCTCGATCGCCGACATTACCGCCGGCGTTTGCGGCTGGCTGGGCGAGGTCTTCGGCATGGAAATCCCGGATACGCTTGAGAATGTGAAGCGCTGGAACGAGCGGGTGAGGAGTCGGCCGAGCTGGGATGCATAAGGCGGGAACGCTGGGTGATTTGACGGGCCGGCGGTGGGCTAGAGCCCTTCAGGGCTAAATGGAAGCAGTTCTGCCGTATGCTTTGGCTACGCCGCGCGCCGGCCAGTCGACCATCCGACTCCGTTTGAGCCAACAGAGCTGTTTCCATTTAACCCTGAAGGGCTCTAGCTCTGTCGCTTGCCGCTGCGAGCGTCCGGCCGCTTCGGGTTAGCCTGTTCAACAAATCGGACATAGGGCCTGGGAACCAGCACCACGCCTGCACGTTCCTCTCAGCGGCACAACAACGGCGGCGGCGGGGAGCAACCGAGCGCGCCGCCAGCAACAGAGGCGGCGAGCAAATGTATCTCATGGCCCTTGCGACAGACTACGACGGCACGCTGGCTGAAGACGGCGCTGTCAGGCCGGAAACGCTGGAGGCCTTGAAGAGACTGAAGGAGACCGGCCGAAAGCTCCTGCTCGTTACCGGGCGCGAGCTGCCGGATCTGAAGCGGGTGTTCCCCCACACGGACCTTTTCGACAAGGTCGTCGTGGAGAACGGCGCCTTGCTCTATACGCCCGATAGCGACGAAGAGAAGCTGATCGCGCCCGCACCGCCGCCGGAATTTGTCGCACGCCTGCGGCAGAAGGGCGTCGACAACATATCCGTGGGGCGTTCCATCGTCGCCACCTGGGAGCCGCATCAAACCGCCGCGCTCGAAGCAATCAACGAACTTGGCCTTGAACTCGAGATCATTTTCAACAAGGGCGCAGTGATGGTGCTTCCGAGCGGCGTCAACAAGGCGACCGGGCTCAAATCGGCGATCGAGGAGATGCAGCTTTCCTTCCTGAACGTCGTGGCTGTCGGCGATGCGGAAAACGATCACGCGCTGCTGCGGACGGTCGGCTGTGGCGTCGCGGTCGCGAATGCCCTGCCGGCGCTGAAGGATACGGCCGATCTGGTGCTCGTCGGCGCGCGAGGCGAGGGCGTCGAGGAACTGATCGCCGAGATCATCGAGCGCGACCATGCGCTCTGCGTCAACAAGCGCCACCGGATCCCGATCGGCGAGGACGACGACGGACCGGCCGAAATCGGGCCGCGCGACGTGCTGCTGATTGCCGGAAGTTCGGGCAGCGGCAAGTCGATGCTGGTAACCGCCGTTTCGGAGCGGCTGCAGGAGCGGCGCTCACAGTTCTGCGTTTTCGATGCGGAAGGTGACTATGAGGGCCTCGAGGGTACCGTGACCGTCGGCAGCAGTCTGGTACCGCCGACGGAGAGCGAGATCGTGGAACTCCTCGCCAATCCGGACAACAATGTCGTGATCAATGCGCTCGGCCTCGAGGTCGAGGAACATCCGGAGTTCTTCTCCAAGCTGATGCCGTCCCTGTCGGCCTTTCGCGCCAAGACGGGCAGGCCACACTGGCTGATCATCGACGAGGCGCATCTCGCCCTGCCGGCGTCACGCGACAGCGCTTCGCTGGCTCTCGCGGACGACCGCTCGGGTATGATCATGATCACCGTTCATCCGGATTCCGTTTCTCCAGATGTGCTTGCGGCAGTCACCGCCGTCGCGGCATTCGGTCCCGCAGCGCGCGAGGCGATCGAAGCTCTTTGCGCGGCTGTGGGAGAAGCGCCGCCGGACGGTCTTGACGAGCCAGAGGCGGACGACGAGGTGCTTTTCTGGCAACGCTCGAGTGCCGCGCCCGTGCGGCGAATCCGGGTCGAAAAGCCGCGGCAGGCCCGCAAGCGGCACACGCGCAAATATGCCGAAGGCCATCTGGACGAGGAGGCGAGCTTCTATTTCCGCGGCCCGGAGCAGGAGATGAACCTGCGCGCCCACAACCTGACGGCCTTCCTGCAGATTGCCGAGGGGATCAATGACGAGACCTGGGAGCATCACTTAAGGGGCGGCGACTACTCGCAATGGTTCGAGGAAAGCATCGGCGATGCGGAGCTGGCAGAGGAAGCCGCAGGGGTCGAGGAAGATCGCTCGCTCTCGCCCGCCGAAAGTCGCGACAGGATCGCAGAGGCCGTGCGCCGCCGCTACACGGCACCGGCATTGGGGTAGTGCCGTCTACGCCACGCCGATCTCGTGCGCGAGACGATTGCGGACGCGTGTATATTGGGAACGAAAGAGGTGGGGCAACCGTCTTTTGCAAGGGGTTACAGATGAAAATCCTCTCGCATGCCGACCAGCCACTCGAGGAATGGCGCCCGGGCGTTCAGACGCGAATGAATGTCGCCGCTACCGTGGGCGCAAGGGAGCTTTGCATCTTCGAGCAATGGGTCTTGCCTGGTGCCGGTGCGCCCGACCACTTCCATTTCGTCGAGGAGGTGCTGACCGTGCTGGCGGGCGAGGCGGAGATCCGCCTTGGAGCGGACCGTGTGGTTCTGACGCCCGGTCAATCACTGATCGTTCCCGCGGGCCTCCGGCACGGCTTTCGCAACATAGGTCCGGCGACGCTTCATATGCATGCGGTCCTCGCTTCCGCCTGCTTCGAGGCGGCGTTCGACGAGCGCGAACCTCCGGTTCGTCGATGGGCGATGCCGTCGCCAATCGAGCAGACATAGACAGTCGCCCCGCGTGCCTTGGCCCCTGCCGATACGCGCTTGCCATTTCTGAGTCTGGCCGCACGTAGCTGTGGACTTGCCTCGTTTTTGCCGTTCTTGCCTTCTCCGTGGCCTTTTTGAGTTCCTAAAATAGGTGACTGATTCGCGCCCGCACCGCTTTCGTCGCAGTTTCCGGGGGACGGACGAGCCTCTTACGACCCCGCGAAACTGCCCAAGGAGAAGAGCCATGACAGAGTACAAGAAGCCGATCATCACGGAGATGCGTCCGAAAATCACTGTCATCGGTGTCGGCGGCGGGGGCGGCAACGCCATCAACAACATGATCGCGGAGAACCTGCAAGGCGTCGATTTCATTGCCGCCAATACCGACGCGCAGGCGCTTTCGATGTCGAAGGCGGAGCGGCGCATCCAGCTCGGCACCGCCGTTACCGAGGGTCTCGGTGCCGGATCGCTGCCGGATATCGGCAATGCGGCGGCGCAGGAATCGATCGACGAGATCATGGATCATCTGGGTGGCACGCATATGTGCTTCGTCACCGCCGGCATGGGCGGCGGCACCGGCACCGGGGCGGCGCCGGTGATTGCCGAGGCGGCGCGGCGGGCCGGCATCCTGACGGTGGCCGTCGTCACCAAGCCCTTCAGCTTCGAGGGCAAGCGGCGCATGCAGACGGCGGAGATGGGCATCGATCGGCTGCGCGAGAGCGCCGACACCGTGATCGTCATCCCCAACCAGAACCTCTTCCGCATCGCCGATGCCAAGACCACCTTTGCCGACGCCTTCATGATCGCCGACCGGGTGCTCTATTCGGGGGTCAGCTGCATCACCGACCTGATCGTCAAGGAGGGGTTGATGAACCTCGACTTCGCCGACGTGAAGACGGTGATGAAGGGCATGGGCCGGGCGATGATGGGAACGGGCGAGGCGACCGGCGAGAGCCGCGCGATGATGGCGGCGGAGGCGGCGATCGCCAATCCGCTGCTCGACGAAGTCTCGATGCGCGGCGCCAAGGGCGTGCTGGTCTCGATCTCCGGCGGCATGGACATGACGCTGTTCGAGGTCGACGAGGCGGCCACCCGCATCCGCGAGGAGGTCTATGACGAGGCCGACATCGTCGTCGGCGCGATCTTCGACCGGACGCTCGACGGCACCTTCCGCGTCTCCGTGGTGGCAACAGGTCTCGACAGCCCGCGCACGACCGGCGACATTCAGGGCCAGCCCGAGATGGTCAACGGCCAGCCGGCACAGGTTCCGCCGCGCACGCTGCAATAGTTTCTTGACGCAATTCCGGAGGGGAAGCCATCGCACACTTTTCCTGGAATTGCTTAGGCGGGGGAGCCGGAGAAGCAGGCGGCGAAAGGCGAGTCCTCTCGCGTCGCGGCTTCTCCGGCACTGTCTCAGGTTCGCGACAGTAGCCTAATGGGGTGGCCGACTTTTTTCGCCTCATCAAGTCGCTTGACCTGTTGCGCACGATCGAGGCAGCGGCTGGCTGCTCGTGTGTATCGTGGGTCTGAAAGGACGCACGGCGCTGTAAGACATTTCCGGTCGCTTCGACTTCGCCTGGAAATGTTTTTGTTCGTGCGCATTTCCGGACGGCGAACCGCTTTGCGCTTCGCCTGAAAATGCTTCTATCCCGGCAGCCCGGCTCGCTCGAGGTCGGCGGCAAAACGGTCGATGAAGTGTTCCGGCATCGCCGGAATGCCGCCGAAATAGAATTCGGCGCGGGCCTTTTCGAGCGTCATCTCCGGTCGGAATTTTAGAAGCTCGGCGAGCGCCGCAGGCGCCGCCTCGGCGTTGCCTTGGGCGCCGAGCACGGCCGTCAACACCATCGCCGGCCAAAAGGTGGTGTTTTCCTGCCTGAGCGAAGCGCGGGCGGCGGCTTCGGCCTCCACGAGCCGGCCCGACTGGTAATGCGCAATCGCCAGCATGTTGTGGAACGTCCAGAGATGCGGATCGCGCGGGCTCAGCCGGAACGCCTCGTTGATTTCGGCGATGCCCTCCTCGGGGCGTTCGACGTAGCAAAGGGCCTGGCCGAGGGCGAAATGGCCTTGCGCGAAGCTCGCATCGAGTTCGAGTGCATTGCGCAGATGCCTGATGCCGCGTTCCGGCTGGCCGCGCAGCGCCAGCGCCCGGCCAAGCGCGAGATGAGCGGCGGGCTCGCGGCTGTCGAGCGCGATCGCCCGCTCCGCGAGCCGGATGGCATCGGCGATCCTGGCGCCCCGCTCATCCATGGCGCCGTACCAGCCGAGCTGGATGTGGACATAGGCGAGCCGCGCATAGGCCTGCGCGAATGTCGGATCGACGCTGGTTGCGCGCTCGAAGAGCTCCTTCGCGATCTTCAGGTCGTCCAGATTGAACTTGTAGAGATGCCAGAGACCTTTCAGGTAGATGTCCCAGGCATCCATGTCGGCGGCCGTCTGTCCGCGCAGCGCGGCAAATTCAATGATGCCGAGCTCGGGCTCGACCGTCCCGGTGATCTCGCCGGCGATCTCGTCCTGGAGCACGAAGAGGTCGTCGAGCGTCCGGTCGTAGCGCTCCGCCCAGAGAAGGGTGGCGCTTTCCGCGCGAAGCAACTGGGCGGTGATGCGGATGCGGTCGCCGGAGCGCCGGACGCTGCCCTCGATCACGTATTTGACGCCAAGGTCTTCGGCGGCCTTCCGGACATCGACGGGCTTGCCCTTGGAGGCGAAGGAAGAGTTGCGGGCGACGACCTGCAGCCAGCGGCAGCGCGCGAGCGTGTGGATGAGCTCCTCGGTGAAGCCGTCCGCAAAATGCTCCTGCTCGTCGACGCTCGACAGGTTGATGAAGGGTAGCACGGCGATCGACGGCCGCTTGCGGTCGGGCAGGGCGGACGGGCGACGGTCGGATCGCGCCCCACTATCGGCTCGAGCCGCAGCCGGGGTGCCGTGCGTTTCGTCCGGCATCCAGCGCCACGCGCGAACCGGGTGGCGAATGTCGGCGAGCGTGCAGCGGCCGAGATCGGTCAAGGGAAGATCGAGCTTTGCTCCGATATGGTCGTGGACCTGTTGCGACAGGCAGATGCCGCCCGGCGGGGCGATCTCCTGGAGCCGCGCGGCGACGATGACGCCGTCGCCGTGGATGCCGTCATCGTCGATGATGACGTCGCCGAGATGGATGCCGATGCGCAAGTGCATGTGCCGGTCGGGATCCACGGTCTCATTGCGCCGGAGCATTGCCTGCTGGATCTCGATCGCTGAGATGACCGCCTCGACGACGCTCGAGAACTCGGCGAGCAGACCGTCGCCGATGTGGCTGACGACGCGGCCGCCGTGTCCGGCGATGGCGGGAAGAATGACCTCCGTCTGATGGGCCTTCAACGCCGCGAACGTGCCGGCTTCGTCATGCCGCATCATCCGGCTGTAGCCGGAAAAGTCCGCGTCCAGGATTGCTGCCAGCCGCCGCTTCATACGCCCCGTCTCCTACAGCGCGGTCGCGCCCTTTCAACGCACGAAGGCCGCTGTAGCACTTTGATTCGTTGCCTGTTTCCTTAAATCGCCTCCATTTGAAGGAAACAGTCCGCAAGAGTAACAATCGCAGGATCGGGAGTCCATCAAGGCGGCCGATGCTCAGGGGTTTGTCGGCCGCTCATTCGATCAGCAGCAAGCCGCGCTTGCTGTCGCCATCGAATGTATCCATTGCCGAGAACAGCCGTTCCCGTTCGATCAGCCACGGCTTGTAATTTTCGTTCACATCGAGAACGAAGACCATGTCTTCCGCCTCCAGATACCCGCCGACCGGGGAGTGGTGCCCGACGCCGTCGCCGAAGATCTTTTCGCGGGTGAAATTGACGATGTAGCGGCGGCCGGGATCGTTGGCGCGCTTCATATGCTCGAGAAACTCCTCCGCCGTCAGATCCCGCAGAACCGACACCTTCCGGCCGGTCTTCGCTCGCGCGACTTCGGCAAGTTCATCGAGCGCGAGCCCCATGAAGCAAAACCCGGTCCAGCACTTGCCCGTGCCTTCGAGGACCTCGGCTTCGGTCGTCTCCTCTTCTCCGATGGAGCGGAACGCATTGGCGATGCTGGCTGGGCCGCAACGCGAGCCGTTCGATTGCCACGTGATGTCCTTGTCGAACGCGGCGGCCACCGGGAGCTGCCAGGCGCGATCCACCAGTTCCGGCGTGCGAATGACAGCGGATTGGATCGCTTCGGACGAAACGCCGGACGGGACAGCGGCGAAATAGGCAGCGCCGCAAAGCACGCAGACGCCGACCGCTATGGCGAAAACCAGACCGCGCTTCATGGCGGGGACCTCGACCGGGCAGACTACAGCGCCGCGCGTCTTGTCAGACGCGCAAAGGACGCTGTAGCACTTTGAAGTGCTGCATGTTTTATCCTTAAATCGGATACGATTTAAGGAAACATGCAGTAGGAACAATGCCCGATGAAGGTCGCAGGATCAATTAGAACCGCGGCGCGTCGCCGTCCGTCGGATGACAGAATTCACGGCTGCGTCTTACGTGTTAAACCCGTTAGCGCCCGTTTGCCGCCGTCACGCGCCAGACCGCATTGCCGACATCGTCGGCCACCAGCAAGGCGCCTTTCTTGTCGATCGCCACGCCGACCGGGCGCCCCAAGGCCTTGTCGTCCTTGTCGATGAAGCCGGTCAGGACGTCCTTCGGCTGGCCGGCGGGTTTGCCGTCGCGGAAGGGCACAAAGATCACCTTGTAGCCGCTGCGCACGCTGCGGTTCCACGAGCCGTGCTGGCCGATGAAGGCGCCGTTGCCGTAATCCGGCCCGAGCCGCGCGCCGTTGGCGAATGTCAGCCCCAGCGAGGCAGTGTGGGCGCCGAGCGCGTAGTCGGGCTTGATCGCCTTCTCGACGAGGTCCGGGCGCGGCGGCTTGACGCGCTCGTCGACGTTCTGGCCGAAATAGCTGTAGGGCCAGCCGTAGAAGCCGCCATCGCGTACGGAGGTCATGTAGTCCGGCACGAGGTCGTCGCCGAGCTCGTCACGCTCGTTGACGGCGACCCAGAGCCTGCCGTCGTCTGGATTCCAGGAAAGCCCGTTCGGGTTCCTGAGGCCAGAGGCAAAGACGCGCGTGCGGCGGCTGGCGAGATCGACCTCCAGAACGGCGGCGCGGTTTTGCTCCGCCTCGATGCCGTTTTCGCCGACATTGCTGTTGGATCCGACGGTGACGTAGAGCTTGCGGCCGTCGCGGCTGGCGATCACGTCCTTGGTCCAGTGATGGTTGAGGTCTCCCGCGGGCAAATCGACGATCTTCTCGGGCGCTGCCGTCATTCGGGTCTCGCCTTCGGCATAGGGGAAGGCGACGAGGGCATCGGTGTTCGCGACGTAGAGCCTGCCTCTGGAAAGTGTCATGCCGAAGGGGGAGTTGAGACCCTCGATGAAAGCACTGCGCTGATCGGCGACACCATCGCCGTTGGTGTCACGCAAGAGTGTGATGCGGTTGGCGCTCTCGGTGGCGGCGCCGGCGCGCTTCTGTGCCTGATCCGTGAAGACCTTCTTGATGCTGAAGCCTTCGTCATGCTTGGCGGGTGCATTGCTTTCGGCAACCAGCACGTCGCCGTTCGGCAGCACATGGAGCCAGCGGGGATGATCGAGGCCGCTTGCAAACGCGTTCACCTGCAACCCCTTTGCCGCCTTCGGCCTAGCGCCCTCAGGCCAGCCCTTCGCTTCGGCGATGTTGACCGTCGGGATCAGCGTGCGGCTGGGCGCCGGCAGCTTCGGATCGGGGCCATAGCCGCCGCTTTGCTCCGCACGCCCTTGTGCCGAAACGCTGGCGCAAGCCGCGGCGAGCGCACCGGTGAGGACGATAGCGACAATTCCAAGCGAACCGGTCTTCATCTCGCATCCTTCGAGCGGAAATGCCTCGTGCCCCTACACAAGACTTAGATCCGCTCCAGATTATTTCTTGTGCGCTCCTAACACGGGCGTCCGACCATCGTTCCCTGCAATCTTTGCTTGGGGCGGCAGAGAGGAGTATTCTTTAACGCTTAGGCGAAAAAAGCCTATGTTTTCGGGAGGAAAAGATGAAGCGTAGAACCCAGTTTGGGGGGAGGACGTCGCGTCGCAAATTCCTTGGCGGCGCAGCAATGGCCGGGGCGGCGATGGTCGCTGCACCAAGCATCGTCAAGGCACAGGGGCCAGTGAACATGCGCTGGCAGAGCACCTGGCCTTCGAAGGACATCTTTCACGAATTTGCGCTCGATTTCGCCAAGAAGGTCAACGACATGACCGGCGGAGACCTCAAGATCGAGGTGTTGCCGGCGGGGGCCGTGGTGCCGGCCTTCGGCCTGCTCGATGCCGTCTCGGAAGGGACGCTCGACGGCGGCCACGGCGTTGTCGTCTACCACTACGGCAAACAAACGGCGCTGGCGCTGTGGGGCTCGGGGCCGGGCTTCGCCATGGATGCCAACATGCTGCTTGCCTGGCACAAATACGGTGGCGGCAAGGAACTGCTCGCAAAGCTCTATGAATCGATCGGCGCCAATGTCGTCTCGTTCCTCTATGGGCCAATGCCGACGCAGCCGCTCGGCTGGTTCAAGGAGCCGGTGGCCAAGGCCGAGGATCTTCAGGGCCTGAAGTTCCGCACCGTCGGCATTTCCATTGATGTGTTCACCGGTCTCGGCGCGGCGGTCAACGCGCTGCCGGGCGGCGAAATCGTCGCGGCGCTGGACCGCGGCCTGCTCGACGCGGCCGAGTTCAACAATGCCTCGTCCGACCGGGTCCTCGGTTTCCCGGATGTCTCGAAGATCTGCATGCTGCAGAGCTATCACCAGAATGCCGAGCAGTTCGAGATCATGTTCAACAAGACGAAGTTCGATGCCCTGCCTGATCAGATGAAGGCCATCATCACCAATGCGGTCGAGGCGGCATCGCAGGACATGCACTGGAAGGCGATCGACCGCTATTCGAAAGACTATGTGGAGATGCAGACGACCGACAAGGTCAAGTTCTACAAAACGCCGGACGCCATCCTCAAGAAACAATTGGAGATCTACGACGAGGTCGTGAAGAAGAAGGCTGCGGAAAACCCGATATTCAAGGAGATCATACTCTCCCAGATCGCCTTTGCCGAGCGGGCAACGCGGTGGGAGCAGGACACCGTCGTCGGCCGTCGGCTGGCGTTCGATCACTACTTCGGACAGGACGGCGTGGCGAAGGAGTTCTGACCCGTAAGTTCAGGCATCACCGGGCAGCGACCCGGTGATGCTGCTGATCAGGTATGCGCCATCGGGGGGCACGCGTGAACGTTCAGCATTTTCTGCTCAGGATCGATGCAATTAGCGTGTGGGTCGGGAAGGCCGCAGCGTGGCTCATCATCGGCCTGATGACGCTTGTCTGCGTCGAGGTCTTCAAGCGCTACATCATGAACATGCCGACCGCGTGGATCTTCGACGCCAGCAACATGTTCTACGGCACGCTGTTCATGCTGGCCGGAGCCTACGGGCTGGCGCAAAATGCCCACGTGCGCGGCGATTTTCTCTATAGCTCGCTCAGGCCGCGAATACAGGCCGGGCTCGATCTCGTGCTCTACATCCTCTTCTTCCTGCCCGGCATCGCAGCCCTCGTTTACGCGGGCTATGACTACGCGGCGCTTTCGTGGCGGATCGGCGAGCATTCGACGGTGACGGCGGAAGGGCCGCCGATCTATTATTTCAAGACGATCATCCCGATAGCAGGCGCGCTCGTGATGGTGCAGGGGATCGCCGAGATCGCTCGCTGCATCGTGTGTCTCAGAACCGGGGAATGGCCAAGCCGCCTGCGCGACGTCGAGGAGATCGACGTGGTCGCCGAGCAGCTCGCCGACAGCGAATATGTTGACGAGGAAGCGCGCAAGGCGGCGATCGAGCGGGCGCAGAACATCGAAAAGGCGGCCCGGCAACGGGGCATGGGGGGAGAGGTCGAACCGTGAGCGATCCGTTCCTTGGAATGACGATGCTGGTGCTGATCATCGTCGTGATCATCATGGGCTTCCCGACCGCCTTCACGCTGATGGGCCTCGGCATGCTCTTCGGCTTCTACGCATTCTACAATCCGGCCGAGCACTGGATCGACAATCGCGTCTTCGACCTGATGGTCCAGCGCACCTACGGGGCGATGACCAACGACGTCCTGATCTCGATCCCCCTCTTCGTGCTGATGGGTTACGTGATGGAGCGCGGCGCGCTCGTCGACAAGATGTTCCATAGCATCCAGCTTTCTTTCCGGCGGGTGCCGGCGTCGCTGGCCGTCGCGACGCTGATCGTCTGCACCTTCTGGGGAATCGCCAGTGGCCTCGTCGGTGCAGTCGTGGTGCTGATGGGGGTTATCGCCATGAACCCGATGCTGCGGGCGGGCTACGACGTCAAGCTCGCCTCCGGCGTGATCACCGCGGGCGGCACGCTCGGCATCCTCATCCCGCCCTCGGTGATGATCATCGTCTATGCGGCGGTCGCGGGGCAATCGGTGGTCAAGCTCTATGCCGCCACGATGTTGCCGGGCTTCTTCCTGTCGTTCCTCTATCTCGCCTATATTCTCGGCTGGGCGGCGATCAATCCGAAGATCGCGCCGTCCTTGCCCGAGGAACAGACACGGGTTCCGGTCGCCTCCTGGATGGGCAGCCTTCAGGCAGCCTACTCGCCAAACATGCTGGCCGGGCTCTTCCGTGCCCTGGTCTCGCCGTCGAAGGCGATGGCGCTCGAGACGGCCGAGGGGCGGGTTACCTATTGGCGGCTCGTCAGGAATTTCGGCGCGGCCCTCGTGCCCTTCTCGCTGACCGCCTTCACGCTCGCGCTCGTGTGGTGGTATGTCGTCATCCATCCGCAGGCCTCCGCCGAGGCGGAAGCGCCGGAGGGGCTGGAACAGCTCGGCGCGCCCGCCGCCGATGCCGGGCCGGCAGTCGTCAATGGGCCGACGACCGCTTTCTACGTCTCCTTCGGTATCGCCGCCGCAATCGCCGCCGTGGTTCTCGCCCGCTACTACCGCAACATGAGCGCGGAGCGGCTCCAGGTGATGAAGATGCTCGTCTCTTCGGTCCTGCCGCTAGGCATCCTCACCGTCGTCGTGCTCGCCGTCATCCTTTTCGGCATCACGACTGCGACTGAATCCGCGGCGGTCGGTGCAGCCGGCGCTTTCCTGCTCGGCTTCCAGGCGCGCACGCTCAACTGGAAACGGACCAAGGAGGCGGTGTTCCTGACGGCGAAGACCACGGCCATGGTGTGCTGGCTCTTCGTCGGCTCGGCGCTCTTCTCCGCCGTCTTCGCCATCCTCGGCGGGCAGGCGCTGATCGAGCAATGGGTGCTCGCGCTCGATCTCACGCCCGTGCAGTTCATGATCCTGTCGCAGGCGATCATCTTCCTCCTCGGCTGGCCGCTCGAATGGACCGAGATCATCATCATCTTCGTGCCGATCTTCCTGCCGATGCTGAGGCACTTCGACATCGACCCGGTGCTCTGGGGCGTGCTTGTCTTCGTCAACCTGCAGGCGGCCTTCCTGTCGCCGCCGGTGGCGATGTCGGCCTACTACCTGAAAGGCGTCTCGCCGCCGCATGTCACCCTGAACCAGATCTTTGCCGGCATGATGCCTTACATGCTGATCGTCATCCTCTGCATGATCATCATGTATCTCTGGCCCGGCATGGCGCTCTGGCTGCCGGAATATCTCTACGGATAAAACATGCAGCAATTCAAAGTGCTGCAGCGTCCTTTGCGCGTCTGATAAGACGCGCGGCGCTGTGGGCACCGCAACGTATCCGCACATTCTTGCCTCGCCTCACGCCCTTGTGGTAACTTGGCGTCTTTCCGCCCATGGGGAGAACGAAGATGGCGCGGAGCATTTCGTATCTTCTTTGCGTCCCTGTTCTTGGCCTCCTACTTTCGGCCTCCGCCGTGGCGGGGCCGCTGCATGACGCTGCGAGGGAGGGCGATGTCGGACGGGTGAAGGAACTCATCGACCAGGGCGCCAAGGTGGCGGAACCGGACGACTCCGGCGAGCCCGCTTTGCTGATCGCCGCGCTTGCCGGAAAGAGCGATGTCGTCACGCTTCTCCTGGAGCGGGGCACCGATATCGAGATCCGCAACAAGGGCGGGCTGACCGCGCTGCATGCGGCCGCCTATGGCGGAAGCCTCGACACCGTGAAGCTGCTCGTCGAAAAGGGCGCAGCAGTCAACGACGACAAGAATTTCTACAAGATGACGCCGCTCCATGCGGCAGCCGAAGAGGGCCATGCGGACGTGGTGGCTTTTCTGCTCACCAATCAGGCGGTGGTCGAAGCGAAGGAAAGAAACGGCTACACGCCTCTGACCCAGGCGGGGTGGCGGGAGCACTGGGATGCGGCGGGGCTGCTGCTCAAGGCGGGTGCCGTCTGCCAGGGCGCCGATCTCGTCGGCGAATGGCTCTACACCGAGTGTACCAAGCGGAAATGACGCCTGCAGCGCAGCGAACGGAGTTCGGAGGACTGTCATGAGGGACATTCAAGGCAAGAGTGGGCATCGCAAACACGGGATCCGGATCGCGGTCGCGCTCGGTGCAGCGACCATCCTCTTCTCCTTGGGCGGGGTCGCGAGTGCAGAAGAGCCCGTAAACACGGGCTATTTCGGCGACGTCGCTATCAAGGGCTATGACCCAGTCGCTTACTTCACCGAGAACAAGGCAGTCGAGGGATCGCCGAAATATTCACACCGCTGGCTCGGCGCGAACTGGCACTTCGCCAGCGCCGAACATCGCGACCTCTTCATGCGCGAGCCTTCAAAATACGCTCCGCAATATGGCGGCTATTGCGCCGACGGCGTCTCCTTCGGGACGGTGACCACCAATATCGACCCGAAGGCGTGGCGCATCATCGACGGCAAGCTCTATATCAGCTACGACCCGGGTGCGGCCGACGGCTTCGAAAAGAACCCGAACAAGGTCGTCGATTCACAGAAGCATTGGTCCGAGGTGCAGCAGACGCTGGTCAGTGAAAAGCTGCAGACGAACTGGCAGGCGAGCGCCAAGTGAGGCGTTGCGAAGCGGCCGCGACACCCTGTTCGCGGCCGACGGCGTTCAAAATCCTCACGCTGGCAATGGCGCCGGCTCGGCCTTGGCCTTGGGGAAGGGTCTGAAGGTCAAGGCGATCAGGAAGGCGCCGATCCCGATGCCCCAGGCGCCGATATAGAGCCAACCGTAGCTGGCGAAGGTGTCGTAGATCAGGCCGCCGGCCAGGGGACCGGTTGCCATGCCCAGGCTGCCCGCCATGGCCGTTCCACCAATGACGGTGCCCATCATGCGCAGGGGAAAATTCTCGCGGGCGATCACGGCGTAAAGCGGCATGACGCCGGCGTAGATAAAGCCGAACACCGCCGCCACGGCATAAAAGGCGCCAAGATCGCGGACGAAAAAATACGCCAATGCGCCGAACGCCTGCAGCAGCAGCCCTGAAACCAGGACGCGCTTGGCACCGAACCGGTCCCCGAAAAGACCGAAGACGACGCGACCCGCCATGCCTGCCAGCCCTTCCACGCTGTAGATCGAGACCGCCGCAATCATCGGGATGCCGCAGCTTATCGCGTAACTCACCGTATGGAAGATCGGGCCCGAGTGCGTGGCGCAACAGAAGAAGTTCGTCAGAAACAGGATGATGAACTGGGGCGATCTCATCGCCCGTCCGACGGACATGTCGGGCTGTTCTCCATCCGGCGAAGCGACGGCATTTTGGCCTTCGAGAGCGGGCGGGCGGCGTACGAGCAGCGCGACCGGGACCATCACAGCCCCGGTAAAGGCGGCGATGATCAGAAGAGAGGTTCTCCAATCGTAGATGGTCACGAGCCAGGCCGCGAAGGGAGACATGGTCATGGGCGCCATTCCCATACCGGCCGACACAAGAGACACGGCAAGGCTGCGATGCGTGTCGAACCAGCCGGTCACGCAGGCCATCATCGGGGCAAAGATCGCGGCGGTAGCGCCGCCAACAGCCAGTCCGAAAACGAGTTGAAACTCGATGAGAGAGGTCGCTTGGCTCGCCAAGGCGAGGGCTGCGGCCAAGACAGCCGAGCCGATCGAAACGACAAGGCGAGGCCCCCAGCGGTCCGACAGAGTGCCCCAGATCATGCTTGCCAGCGCCATGGCGATAAACCCGATGGTCATGGCACTGGAAACACCGGTGACGGACCACCCGGTATCGCGGGAAATGGGCAGCAGAAAAACCGGCAGCGAAAACATGGCGCCGATTGCGATGCAGCCCAACAGGCCACCGGCGGCGACGATTACCCAGCGATATGGACTTTGTGTCTGAATCTGCGCATTCGACATGGAAAGACCTCGTGGCAAAATTGGTGACGCCAGGCCCCAGATGAGCGGCGCTTCTCAAAGACGAACGAGTTGCTTGAAAATCGACATGCCTCAAAAGAATTCCGCAGCTGGCGTTGCGCGATATGCCGCCTCCGGCTCGCCGTCGCTTCTGGGTGCGCGTTCGGCGGCAGATCGCGCAACCTTACCTTGGCCGCCGGATGGCTCTGATCTTGCCGGCGCGTCCACCGCCGCAGAAGAAGCGATCGGCGCCGTCGGACTCAAGCCCGGACACACCCACGCCGGGCGGCATGTCGAGTCGCTCCAGGACCGCGCCTGTTTCGGGATCGACGCGCCGGACATCGGCCTCGTCGCCCTCCCAGGTGCCGTGCCAGAGCTCGCCGTCGATCCAGGTGACACCGGTGACGACGCGGTTGGACTCGATGGTGCGGAGAACCTTGCCGGTCTCGGGATCGATCTGGTGGATCCTGCGTCCCCGGTGCTGGCCGACCCAGAGCGTGCCCTCGGCCCAGGCGAGCCCGGAGTCACCGCCGCCGCCCGGTGCCGGGATCGTCGCGAGCACGCGGCCGGTCTTCGGATCGATTTTCTGGATGCGGTCCTCGGCGATCTGGAACAGGTGCTGGCCGTCGAAAGCGGTTCCCGCGTGGGCGGCGACCTCGATCGAGCGCGTGATTTCGCCGCTCTCCGGATCGACGGCGTTCAGCTTTTCGCCGGAGGCGAACCAGACGTGGTGACCGTCGAAGGTGACGCCGTGCACGTCGTCTGCTTCGGGGAAGGGGCCGTATTCACGAAGAATTTCGGCGGCGGAACGTTTCATGCTTTCCTCCTGATTTTCGCGACGCGGAGCCTAGCTCACGCAATTCCGGACGGGAAACCGTGACACACTTTTCCTGGAATTGCTCTTTACGTGGCGCAATTCCGGACGGAAAACCGCTACGCACTTTTCCTGGAATTGCTTTTAGGTGGCGCAATTCCGAACGGAAAAACCGTGACACACTTTTCCTGGAATTGCTTTTAGTCACTCGGCAGCGGGCCGGGGAGTAACAAGATTGTCGGGAAGCCAGTGAGCGGCGGGGTCATCCAGCGGCGCGCCGGCCCGCGGCCGAAGGGCTGCACCTTGCCGGCCGCCGCGAGCTGTTCGAGCGCTCGCTGCACCGTGCGCGGGCTCGCGCCAAGCGCGATCGCCAGCGCCGAACTCGACCAGGATTCGCCGTCGGCAAGGAAGGCGAGCACCGCCGCGTGCCGCTCCTCGACCGGGGGTGCGAGCACGACGACCTCGCGGGCGTGGCGCGGTGCCAACGCGAAACCTTGCTTCGTCGCGCTTATGTCCGCGAGCGAGCGAAGCTCGGCGCGGAGCCGGCCGATTTCCACCCGGAGCCGCGCGCGATGGGATTCATCGGCGTGTTTGGCGCGGAAGGCGCGGGAAAGCAGCGTGCTCCTCGGCACGTCTCCCGGCCAGGCCTCGGCGAGTGCCCGCGCCAGAGCGAACAGGATCGGACGCGTCGCGAGCGAGACCGCCAGCCTCTCGTCGCGCACGACATTGCGGCAGGCGTCGATAACGAGTGCGCCGGACGAAAGCAGCGCTTCGACCTCTTCGAGCAGGAGGGGCCGTTCCTCGCCCCGTGCGATCAGACGCGCCGCCGGCGTCTTCAGCACCAGCGATGCGTTTTCGACCTCCGCCGTCAGCGCCGGGATATCCGCCTCGCGCGCGGCCTCGGCGGCGCGCGTGAGCGCCGCGCGCGCGGCCTGCGTCTGCACGCGCCGGGCGGCGATGCCCGCGACCGCCAGTTCATGGGCGGCCCGCAAGGCCGGCGGGAGGGGGGAGGGATCGAACCCCACCAGCATACGTTCGGCCTCGTCGAGGCGGCCGATCAGGAGCAGGCGCCGAACCTCGACGTTCAGTGCATGCGCGGCATTCACCCGGTCGCCATGCGCTTCCAGTGTCGCGCGCGCGGCGTCGAGCGCCTTCGCGGGCCAGGTAAGGTCGCGCGAGACGAGGGCGATTTCGGCTTCCGCGACGACGCAGCGGGCGCGTGCCACCGCCTCCTTTCGACCGAAGGCGCGCGCGGCGCTCTTGAGGAGTGCCTTTGCCCGGACAAGATCGCCGAGCTGCGCCATGGCGATACCCCGGAGCGCGAGCGCGGGCGGGTCGTCGCGGAGCGCAACCCGCTTCAAGGCGCCGAGCGGATCACCCGTCGCAAGCGCGCGTGCCGCGGCGGTGATCAGCGAGTCCATCGGAATCCCGTCACACTTGTCACTCTCACCATTCGAAATCCGCTCCTAACCTACGACGAACAAGCAACACGTCGCGCCGGGAAGGTACGACGACAGATGGCCAAAGGAGAAGAGTGATGACGGCACATGTGACCGGAACCCGAGACGAATGGCTGGCAGCACGGCTCGAGCTGCTCCAGGAGGAGAAAGAACTGACGCGGCGCAGCGACGAGCTGGCGCTCAGGCGTCAGGCGTTGCCCTGGGTCCGGATCGAAAAGGACTATAGGTTCGACACAGAGGACGGAAACGTCTCGCTCAAAGACCTGTTCAGAGGTCGCTCGCAGCTCCTCGTCTACCACTTCATGTTCGGCCCCGACTACAAGGCCGGGTGCCCGTCCTGCTCCTCGATTGCGGACGGGTTCAACGGGATCGTCGTCCATCTCGAGAACCACGATGTCGCCTTTTCGGCGATTTCGCGCGCGCCGCTTGCAAAACTGCAGGCGTTCAAGCAGCGGATGGGGTGGACCTTTCCCTGGGCCTCCTCGAACGACGGCGATTTCAACCGTGACTTCAGCGTCTGGTTCACCGAGGAGGAGCAGCGCAAGGGGACGATCGAATACAACTTCCGCCGCGAGCCGCCGGCGCCGGAGCCACTTGCCGGAAAAACCGTTCAGGATTGGCAGGCCAATGGCAGCGAGGGGCCGGTCGCGCAAATCGCGGCGATGACCGGAACCGACGTTCCCACTTATACGCGTGACAGGCCGGGCGTCAGCGCCTTCGTGCTCGACGACGGCGTCGTCTACCACACCTATTCCAGCTATGCGCGCGGGCTGGACGGGCTTTGGGGCATGTACCAATGGCTCGACCGTGCGCCTCTGGGGCGCAACGAGCACGGTGTCTGGTGGCGCCACCGCGACGCCTATGGCCGGAGCTGACGTCCGATGTTGCGCCCCTCCAACAGCTCGAAGAGGACGCCGGCCGCAGGCAGCGGACCGGCCGGTGTTCCAAGCGGCAACACCGCCACCTTCGGCGTCGCCGACGGGCTATCCTTCGCGGCGGCGCCGACCTTCGCGATCATGGCGCTGCTGACCAGCGTCCTTAGCGGGCCGGCGGACATGCTCTGCTCGTCCACCGAGGATGCGTCGTCTCTGACCGGAATGGTGCCGATGTACCTGCTGATGAGTGTCTTCCATTCGGCACCCTGGCTGAGGCTGATATCCGGCGCCCGCCGCCCCGGTCCCGCAATCTCCGCAAGTCGAAAAGCAGGAGGCTGAGCAGTAGAACTACTGCGTGTCTCCTTGAATCGACCTCGATTCAAGGCAACATGCAGTAGTGTTCACCGCTCCAGCGAAAAGAACTTCAGCGCCTGCGGGGTGACGTGGATGTAGTCCATGTCGGTCTGCTCGCCGGTGGTGTTGCGGTAGACATAGCCGCAGACCATGCGGTCGAGGAAATAGCCGCCGATCTTTTCGCAGAGCTGGTCGCCGCGGATTTCCGCGATGCCGGTGATGCTGGTGTTGGCGGTGCGATAGGCGGTGTTGCCGGCGCGGTCGAAAGCCTGGATGAACTCGGTGCCGTTCTTGTGTTTGCCGATCCAGGTCTTGTCGGCGGTGAGGCCGGCGAGATCGGTCTCGGCGAGGCGGTCGGCGGCTGATCCCGCAAAACCGAACGGCCATTCGGGCATGCCTGCCGCTTTCAGGCCGGAGAGATGGTAGGCCAGATCCTCCTTGTTCCAGTAGTCGTAGAGATAGCTGTAATAGGTGAAATTCGCCTCCGGGAAGAGCGCCTTCAGCCTTCCGGCCCCCTCGGCCGCACGCGCGGCGTCGCCGCGATGGGCATAGGCTGCGGCGAGATATTCATGGGCGGGCTCGGCCTCGGGCAGCGCTTTGCGAGCCGCTTCGATCAGCGGGATGGCGCGGTCGTTGTCGCGGGCGGTGTAGAAGACGATGCCGGCGAGCAGCTGGAAGCTCGGCGGCGGCGAGGGGTCGAGCCGCAATGCCCGCTGCATTTCTCCGATCGCCCGTTGGTGGTTGCCGGTATGCGCCAGGATCAGCGCCAGATTGCCATAGGCCTCCGCGTCGCTCGGCTGGGCCTCGACCGCACGATTGGCGGAATCGAGCGCCTCGGTGGCGCGGCCGTCGACGAGCTGCAAGAGGGCAAGTACGGTTCGGGCACGGGCATTGTTGGGGTCGAGCTTCAGCGCCTCGCCGGCGGCGTCATAGGCGATCTTGCGGGCGACCGCCGCGGACCAGAGATAGTTGTAATCGTTGCGCCAGACATCGACGGCGACGCGGGCGATGCCGGCATGGGCGTCGGCGAAACGCGGGTCGAGGTCGATCGCCTTCTGGTAGAAGGAGAGCGTGCGGCGATAGGTGTTGACGTCGCTGTAGATCAGCCCTTCCTGCTCCGCCCGGAGATAATTGTCGTAGGCCTCCAGGTTGTCGGTCGGTATGCGGGCGAGTTGATCTTGCTCCCCTTGGCTGAGCTTGACTTCGAGGGCTGAGGTGATCTTGCCGATGACATCGTCCTGGACGGCGAAGATATCGCGGTACTGGCGATCGTAGCGCTCGGCCCAGAGCGAAAGACCGGTCGTCGCGTCGATCAGCTTGACGTTGATGCGCAGCCGCGTATCCGCCCGCTGCAACGAGCCTTCGAGCACGTAGTGGACGCCGAGTTCGGAGGCGACGTCCTGGATCGTCGCCTCCGAACCGCGCACGGCGAGGACGGAATGACGGGCGATGACGAAGAGACCGGAGAGCTTCGAGAGTTCGGTGATCAGATCGTCGGTGAGACCCTGCGCCAGATGGTCCTGCGTTTCGTCGCCGCTGACGTTGATGAAGGGCAGCACGGCGACCGAAGGCTTGTCCGGCAGCGGATAGGCGATGCGCTGGGGAGGGGGCTCAGGCCAGAACAGCGTCCAGGGCTGCCACCAGAGAGTGGCCCCGGCAAGCACGGTCGCACCGCTCACGGCGCCAACGAGCCAGGTGCTGCGGCGCCTGGGTGCGGCGACCGTCTTGCCGGCCGCCGCCGGGTCGAGCACGACGCGATAGACGCGCACCGGCTCCGGGATGTTCTTCACCTTCTGCTCGCCGAGCGAGACGAAGCCGACGGCAAGCTTCGTCCTCAGTTGGTCGTAGGCAGAGCCGGAAATCGCGATGCCGCCCGGTTCGGCGAGCGGTTCCAGGCGGGCGGCGATGTTGACCCCGTCACCGTGGATATCGTCGCCCTCGACGATGACGTCGCCAAGGTTGACGCCGATGCGGAAATCGAGCCGCCGCTCCGGCGGTATGCCGGCGTTGCGCCGGGCCATCTGCCGCTGCACCTCCACAGCGCAGCGAAGCGCATCGACGACGCTGTGGAACTCGACGAGCAGGCCGTCGCCCATGGTCTTGACAAGGCGCCCGTGATGCTCGGCGATCTGCGGCTCGAAGACTTCGGCAAAATCCGCCTGGAAGCGGATGCGCGTGTCCTCCTCGTCGATCCGGCTCAAACGGCTGTAACCGACGACATCGGCAATCAGGATGGCTGCGAGACGGCGCTCCATGCCCGGTCTTCCATGCGCGGCTTTCCCGCAGTGCGTGTACTCGGTCGGCTTCCTCGGCATGATAATTCATGCCACCATTCACGTGCCACAAAGACCGCCGCACGTCAGGAAGTCGCGCGGCGGCCGCAAAGGTCAGAAAGGGACGTGAGCCGGAACCGGCCCCCAACTTTTGCGACAGCTTACAGCAGGTGCTTCTCCGACGCCATTGCGGCGGCGGGGCGCGGCCTTTGCGCGTGCCGGGTGCGCTGCGGGCGGGACCCGTGGACGTCGTCGGACAACGGGCGCGCCGTCGTTGAGGTTGCGTTTCGCCCGATCTTTGGTTCCCGGGGGACGGCGCACCGAAACACAAAATCAGAGCCCGTTCCGCTGGAACGGGCTCTGATGGTAGTTCGCGACGAAATGCCTGCCAACTTGCTGGCGCTCATCCATTGCCAGAAAACGCCGTGCCCGCCCGACGATGACTTCGGGCCAATCCGCTTGTAATCCCCCCCTCGGGAACCGCCGCCATTCCTGCGAGTTCTCACTCCCAATCAGAGCCCACTGCCAGTAGCGAGCTCTGATCTAAATGGCTACTGAAATGAATTCTTAGAAAAGAATTCTCACGGATTTGCGTGCTCATATTTGCCAAATCCCACGCCCCGGTCCAGTAACTTTTAAGGGCGATCTGTAACGAAAATCGATTTGTCTTCCCCGTGGTGACGGTCGCTCCGGGACCAGTCCAAAATCCGAAACGTTGAGCCTGTTGCATGGCCTCCTGAGCCGGGATGGAACGGGACGAGATCGTGCGTAAATTCAAATCGTTACAGGCGTCTTTCACGTGTACGACTTGTGCGTGGCGCCGCGGTACAACCGATTTCGAAAGGGGGCCAGCGATGGCTCACAGCGACGCAAATGCGACGCATCGTACCCAGAAGGTGAAAGGCGAGCTTACAGCGCCGCGCGTCCAATCGGACGCGCAAAGGTCGCTGTAGCACTTTGAATTGCTGCATCAGTGCAAGCCGGATCCTTTCAGCCGCCCGACCAACGTCCATCCGCGGCGGAACGCCGTCAGTGCCGCACCGAGGGCGACCACCCAGAGGGCGATCGTCAGCACTTCGTTGTGGCCTTGCCACAGGGGCTCGAAGAGGGAGATAGCCGCGGCGGCGGTGACGGTTGCCATGCGATGCTGCTTGGCCATCGGTCCGGAAAAATCGCTCGGGTTTCCGGTGGCGCGGCCAAGCTCGCGGACATAGGCGGTGAGCACGGCGAAGGCGCCGGCCGCCCAGCCGAGGCCCGGCGTGCCGATGCCATAGCCGAGCCCCGTGAATATGAGGAGGTCGGCGACGCGATCCGGAAATTCGTTCCAGAAGGAGCCATCCGGTTCGCCCTTGCCGCCCTCGACGGCGACCATCCCGTCGAAGAGGTTGCAGAGCAGCCGGAGTTGGCAGAACAGGGCGGCCGAAAGCAGGCACACGATCCGCGCCGCGCCCATGTTCTGTCCCGCCAGGAAGAACGCGCCGCCGGCGAGAGCCGCCGCCACCATGCTCGCTTGCGAGATCTGGTTGGGCGTGATTGCCCGCGCCGCCATCCATCGGGCGATCGCGCCGGCCCAGCGGGTGTTGCGGCTTGCAAGCGGCCGGCGATCGCCTGTCTCGGTCATGGTTCGCCTCTTTTCCTGGAAATCGAATAGGCATAGGTCCACGCGTAGGTCGTCGAGACCAAGAGCGGGACTGCAACGGTTTGGAGTAATTCGGGCGTTCCACCGAGGGCGTGGAGCGATACGAGCAGGGTTGCCGAGCCGAGGCAGGCGATCAGCGGCGGCGCCCAGAAACGCGCAAGTCTGCTGAAGCGCTTCGAAAGACCGTCGATCACGGACTTGAGGAAGAGCGTGAGGCCGGCCGACAGCGCGCCTTGCAGGAGCCCGGAAATGAGCGGCTGTGGCATGGGATACCGCCCAGCCGCCCATGGCCAGAAAGGCGAAGAGCACATGCACGGTGCTGCTGCGCGCCCAGCCCCTCAAGGAACTCATGAGAGCGACCACCAGTAGCGCACAAGGTGGAAGAAGATCGGCGCCGAGAAGACGACGGAATCCAGCCTGTCGATCAGCCCGCCGTGACCTTCGATCAGATGACCCCAATCCTTGACGCCGCGATCGCGCTTGATCGCCGACATCACCAGCCCCCCGAGGAAGCCCATGAGGGTGATGATGAACGACAAGAGGCCTGCCTGGAGCGGCGTGAACGGGGTTATCCACCACAGGGCGGCGCCGATCAGCGTGGCGCTGGCAACGCCGCCGACAAAGCCCTCGACCGTCTTCGACGGAGAGAGGTTCGCGGCGATCTTGGTGCGGCCGAAGAGCTTGCCCCAGACATATTGCAGCACATCGCTCAGTTGCACGACGATCACCAGGAAGGCGATCAGCAGCACGTTGCGCCCTTCATAGCCAGGTATGTCGAGGGTCAGCAGCGCCGGCACATGCGAGACGCAGAAGACGCAGATCATCAGGGCCCATTGCACTTCGGCGACGCGAAGCAGGAAGCGCTCGGTATCGCCCCGGAGCACCGAGATGATCGGCATCAGAAGGAAGGCGTAGACCGGAATGAAAATCGAGAAGATGCCGTATTCCTCGGCCCAAAGCAGGTAATACTGGATCGGCAGGACGAGGAAGAAGGCCGAGGCGAGCGCCCAATGGTCGGCGCGCCGGGTGTAGATGAGCGTGATGAATTCCCTCAGCGCCGCAAAGGAGCAGAAGGCGAAGAGAACGAGGACACCGATCCGGCCGGCGATGAAGGCGAGGCCGATCAGGATGACCATCGCCCACCAGGCCCGGATACGGGCGTTGAGGTTTTCGACCGCCGCGTTTGGTCCGTCGGTCGCGAGACGCCGCTCGAGCATGTAGCCGACCGCGGAGGCAACGATCAGCACGCCTAAGATGCCGAGGACGAGGGTTACGAGATCGGAGCCTGCCGCAGTCATTCGCCGCTCCCTGCCGGTTTCGGAGCAAGCGCCAGGAGGGCGGCTCGCATCCGTTCGAGAAATGCTTCCTTGTCTTCGCCGGGCGCAATGCGGAGCGCGCTGCCGAAGGTGACGGTGCAGATCAGCGGGATCGGCACGATCTCGCCCTTGGGCATGACGCGGTTCAAATTGTTGATCCACACCGGCACGAGATCGAGCTCTGGGCGCTGATCGACCAGATGGAAAATGCCGCTCTTGAAGGGGAGCAGTCGGTCCTCGGTCTGGTTTCGGGTGCCCTCGGGAAATAGGATCAGCGACGAGCCGGCATCAACGGCCGAGACCATCAGGGCAATCGGATCCTCAGTCCGCTTCTCCCGGTCACGCTCGATCAGCACTGCGTTGAAGACGTCGCGCCCGATGAAGGCGTTGGTATGCGATTTCAGCCAGTATTCGGCGCCTGCCACCGGGCGGGTCCGGTGGCGCAGCCTTGGCGGCAGCACGGCCCAGACGAGGACGAAATCGCCGTGGCTCGAATGATTGGCGAAATAAACACAGGGCCTGGCCGGCAATCCCTCTTCCGGCCAGATGGCGCGAACCGCGGTTATCGCGCGGGCAAACAGAACGAAGGCAGCCGCAGCGACCTTCGCAACCAAAGCCTTCATCCGGATTCAACCCCCCGTCAGCCCCATGACGCTAACGCAGACTGTAGCACGGCCGTTGCGGCTGGGAAGATGCCTTGTTTGGTGCAAAGCGGAGGGTTGCGACGGGGCCCGCCGAGGATTGCGCATGCAACCAAGAAGAAGGGACGGAAGTGATAAGGACGAGGAAAAAACATCCCAGCCGGCGGCTTCGCGGCCCAATGCGGCCGCTTGCCGCTCTCATCTTCATCCGACAGAATGGGAGCGATATGGCACAGATAGGAATCGAAATACGTCCAGCGCAATCTGGCGACATAGCCGCCATTGGAGAGATCGTAGTCCTGTCGTGGCGGCATACTTTTGATCGGCTGATCTCACGCCAGTTTCTTAGGTCGATGTCGGAGCAACACCAAGCCAACCGTCACGCCCGAATGTTCTCAACTGCCAACGTTGTCTATCGTGTTGCGATCACAGAGGGTGCTGGCGTTGTCGGATTCGCGTCAGGCGGCCCCAGCCGTCACTCAGGCTTCCTGGCTGAAAATGAGTTATACGCCATCTACCTGAAGCCAGGATTTGAACGACGGGGAATTGGCCGCGACTTATTTCGAGGCGTAGCCGATGAACTTATGGCTTCGAGACGCAATGGGTTGTTCCTAACGGCCTTGTCTGTAAATCCGAACCGCCATTTCTATCGTGCGATGGGCGGTCGCGAAGTAGAAGCGCCAAGCATCGAGTTGGGCAACGAACTCTATACGCAGGTCGCTTTTGTCTGGGACGATATGGCGCAAATCGTACGCGGCACACGTACCGACCGGGGCTGATGCTCAGACTGTGTAAAGCTCAATCGGCTTATCGAAGCCTTTCAGGCGGTATTCACGGCCTTCGCTTTCGGCCGTTTGGCTCTTCGCCCGCTCACAAACGGCCCTGGTGACGAGAATCCGCCCCGCTTCAGCGGCTGACTGGGCGCGAGCGGCGGTATTCACAACCGTACCAATCGCAGTCAGGTCGCGATGCGATCGGCCGAATTCTCCGAAGCTGGCCTCGCCGGAGTCGATGCCGATACCAACGCCGAGTTCAGTTCCGCGCAAGCCGACACCCTCCGCCAAATGACGTTCACGACGCAATTGGCAGCGGCGCTGGATCTCCCTCGCGGCGAGGACAGCACGTTCGGCGTGGTCCTCGCGGGGGATCGGAAAGTTGAATATCGCCATGACCGCGTCCCCGACCGTCTTGTTAAGAAGGCCGTCGAATTCCCAAATGGCTGTGGCACATTCATCGTAGAAATCATCCAGTAGCGACGAGACGGCATCTGCCGAATGCGACTGCGAAAGCGTCGTATAGCCTCGCAGATCCGCAAAAAGCACAGACACATCGACAGTGATCTTGCGGGCTTTCATCACGCGCGTGAACATGAGCTCGCAAATCGTGCAGGTGTTCGGATTCATCCGGCTCGGGCGAATGCCAAAGGCGCGGAAGGGAATGGAAGCCGGTCCGCGCAAAGGCACAGGAAGACGCATCTGCTCCCAGCAGCCCTTGCAAATCCTCGATTGAGAAAACGACATCTCGCCCCGCCCGTTTCCTGTCGCTCTGCGATCCTAGCACATTTGGGTACGCCGCCAATGCTCCGCGGAAGCGAGGCGCGAATTGAAGCGGCTTTCGGTTTTGGTCCTGCCGCCGTTCTCGAAGCGACGGTTGTGCGAGGACGGTGAAATCCTCACGGATGCGTCCGCGAGGCATCCAGGCTGCCATGCGTGGTCCCCGCGGCCGGAGACAATCTTGCGGGCGCGGTGGTATATTCCGGAGGGAGAATGAAACATGAGGTTGCCGCCGGGAGGGGGAGCGCCCGGCGAGACAAAAACTAAGGGAGGAAAGCATGGAAATTCCTGTTGCACTACACCCTTATCTCGACGCCGGCATGGCCAAGGGCAGCGCCACCTTCAGCGGTGGAACGCTGGTCTGCGCCTGCAAGGACCGTCCCGTCAGGGTCCGAGTCAACGGCGGGATCGCCCATAATCACGCCTGCGGCTGCACCAAATGCTGGAAGCCGAAGGGGGCGGCGTTCTCGATCGTCGCGGTTGCGCCGCATGACAGCATCACGGTTGTCGAAAACGGCGACAAGCTCGAAATCGTCGATCCGACCGCGCTCATCCGGCGGCACGCCTGCAAGGAATGCGGCGTGCACATGTACGGGCCGGTGGAGCGCGAGCACGCCTTCCAGGGGCTCGACTTCATCCATCCCGAACGGTTCGAGGAGAGTGGCTGGCCGGAGCCGGGCTTTGCCGCCTTCGTCTCCTCGATCATCGAAAGCGGCATCGACCCCGCGAAGATGAACGGCGTGCGCAATCACCTGAGGCGGATCGGGCTGGAGCCGTATGACTGCCTGTCGCCGGAACTGATGGACGCTGTCTCCACCTGGGTTGCGAAGAAGAGCGGCGTGCTGAGACAGTGAACGACGGGAGCGGATCGGGTAGGATCGACCTCGGCGCACCCGGGTGAGGCCGGCGCGGAAATCGCTCCCGTCGGCTTCACTGATGGCTGTGCGAGCAACCAACGGGAGGAGGGCGACCGTGGCAAACGAACTCAAGCATGCGCCGGATTTCAGCCTCAAAGGCAAGGTGACCTTTGTGACGGGCGCCTCACGCGGGATCGGTCGCGCCTGCGCGCTGGCCTGCGCGGCTGCCGGCTCGGACATCGTGCTTGGCCTGCGCGACATCGCGGCGTCCGCGGAATTGATCGGCGACATCCGGGAGATGGGACGGAAAGTCCTTCCCGTCCAGCTCGATCTTTCGAACCGCGCCGACATCGAGGCCTCGGTCGCCGAGGCAATCGCGATGTTTGAGAGGATCGACGTGCTCGTCAACAATGTCGGCGTCGCGCCCGGCAACCTCGCCGAGGACGTCGTAGAGGCCGATCTCGACGAGATCCTCAACGTCAACGTCAAGGGCACGTTCCTGATGACACAGGCGGTCGGCCGGGAGATGATCGCGCAGAAGGCGGGCCGCATCATCAGCATCAGCTCGCAGGCGGGCACCGTGACGCTGCGCGGCGAGGCGATCTATTGCATGAGCAAGGCGGCGATCAACCATCTCTCCCGGTGCCTGGCCGCCGAGTGGGCGCGCTACGGCATCACCGTCAACACCGTCTCGCCGACCTTCATCTGGACCGACGGGACAAAGCCGGCGCTTTCCGACAAGGACTTTTACGAGCGCACGCTCGGCCACATTCCGCTCGGCCGGATCGGCGATACGGACGACGTCGTCGGCGCCGTCGTCTTCCTGGCCTCGCCGGCCGCTTCGCTGATCACGGGTCTGAACCTGCTCGTCGACGGCGGCTGGTCGGTCGCTTGAGGCTCGCTCAACCTCTCGAAGATCGAGGAGCAGCTACGCTCGGCGAGTGGTTACTGATACGCCGCCGAGGCGTGATTTGGCATGGCGAAGCTGATATCCTGCGCGGGCTGCAGCGCCGCGCGTCTTATTAGACGCGCAAAGGACGCTGCAGCACTTTGAATTGCTGCGTGTTTTTATCCTTAATCCGCTCGCGGTCTAAGGAAACATGCAGTGAACGCGGGGAGGGAAAGCCATGCGGATCGCGGTGATGGGCTCGGGCGGTATCGGGGGCTATATCGGCCTCAGGCTCGCGAAAGCGGGCGAAGACGTCACTTTCATCGCGCGCGGCGAGCACCTGTATGTGATGCGCAGCCGGGGGCTCAGGCTCGAAAGCCCGCTCGGCAATGCCAGCCTGGCGAATGTCACCGCCACCGACGATCCTGCCGAGGTCGGCGTGGTCGATCTGGTAATCTTCGCGGTCAAGCTCTACGACGGCGAGGAAGCGGCGGCCGCGATTGTGCCGATGGTCGGGCCGAAGACGACCGTCCTGACGTTGCAGAACGGCGTCGATGGGGTCGACATCCTCGCGCGTTCCGTACCAAGCTCGCAGGTCGTGGCCGGCGCCATCTACATTTCCACCTATCTGGAAGAGCCGGGTCTGATCAAGCAGACGAGCGGGATGACGCAGATGACGGTCGGCGGGCGCAGCGACCTGATGATCGCCGCCTTCCGCGAGGCCTGCGCGCGGGCCGAGGGGATCTCCCTCCAGGTGGTCGACGATGTCGAGCCGGTGCTGTGGATGAAGTTCGTGACCCTCGCCGCCTTTTCCGGCGGCACCAGCCTGATGCGCTCCGGCATCGGGGCGATCATCGCCGACCCGGAGGGGCGCAAGTTCATGGAGCAATTGCGCGACGAGGGCATGGCGATCGCCGCGGCCAAGGGCCACCCGATGCCGGAAGGCTATGTGCAGCAGGCCACGTCGCTCTGGCAGATGGTGCCGCCGGAAACGCAATCCTCCATGGCCAACGACCTTCAGCGCGGCAGGCGGCTCGAACTCGAATGGCTGTCGGGCCGAATGCACGCGCTCGGACAGGAACTCGGCGTGCCGACCCCGGCGCACACGGCGGTCTACCGCGCGCTTCATCTTTACGCGAACGGCGCGCCGGAGGGGTAGCACGCTTTTTTCGTTTCAAGAGGGTGCCGTAGCGATGGCGTCGCAGTTTCGAGCGCACTTCAGACTTTGTTAACCAGAGCAATCTAGGGTTGCGTGCACTGGAACCATGCCTGCATGAACGCCGGTTTCGCAGAATGGGAACCGTCCGCATGAGCGCGGACTACCCCAGGGAACAGGCTATGACCTCAGTATCGTCCGTCTCTGACAACACCGCAGCCCTGATGATTCTGCAGCAAAGCAGAGTTGCGGACGACAAGCCGCCGAGCGCAGCTGATCCACTGCTCGAAGCGGCAAACAAGGTCTCGAGCGAGCCGAGCGCCGCTCAGACGCAGGCAGTCGCAGCCGTCAACAGCGCGCTGCTGGATCTCGCCGCGAAGCAGGATTCACTCGTCTCGATCGCGATGAAATTCATCGACTCCGACAAGTTCAAGTCCAGCGATCCGACAATCAAGGAGACGCTGAAGAAGGTGATCGAGTCCAATCGCGAGGCCTTCGCTGCAAGGATCATGGATCAGCAGGCGAACCAGCCGGGAATGCTGCTGGAAGAAGCGATTGCCAACGCGGTCACCATGACGATCAGGGGCAATCGCGACCGCTTTGCAGAAGGTGAAATCTTCGTCGGCTACAAGACATCGGGTAACCTGATCCTGCACAACATCGCTGATATCACGGGCTACAGTTCATCCCGCTATCTCGAGGAGGATCTGGAGGAGGCGCAGGATGCCTACGAGCAGGCGGTTCGTGGGCTCGAAGAGGCGGAAGATGATCAGCTGCGATGGGCGACGCGAGATCATGAGGTCGCCTCACGTTACTATGAAGAGGCGCAGGACGCGCTGATGGAATGGAACGCGACCTGGCTCAGGAAGTTCGGCTGGCTCGATTAGGGTTGTGCTGCGAGCGGGCTCCCTACAGCGCCGCGCGTCCAATCGGACACCACAGTACACGACAGTAGCCCAATTGGTTTCGCGGATGCTTTTTTTGCCCTCATTCCTGTGACGAGCACAGGAATGAGCGGCTGTCTTGGTCGTCAAGCGTTTTGCTGCCATGGCTTTTGGTCCCTGAGGATGGCGTTGAGGACGGTGAGCAGCTTGCGCATGACGGCGACGATAGCGACTTTCTTGGGCCGGCCGCGCTCGGTCAGGCGGTCGTAGAAGCGCTTGAAGATCGGGTTGTGGCGGATGGCGACGAGTGCGGCCATGTAGAGCACGTTGCGCACGGCGGTTCGTCCGCCGGCGATGGTCCTGCGGCCGCGCATCAACCCGGAGTCGCGGTTGATGGGAGCGACACCAACGAGGGCGGCGAGCTGCTGCCGGCCAATGCTGCCGAGTTCGGGGATCTCGGCGATCAGGGTGCGAGCGGTGACGTCGCCGATGCCGGGCACCGACTTCAAAAGTGCCTCCTTTTCGCGCCAGACTGGCGAGCCCTTGATGCCATCACCGATGTCGCGATCGAGCTCGGCGAGCTCCTTCGCGAGAAAGGCGATATGACGATCGAGCTTCTTGGCGAGACGCTTGTCGGCGGCGCGCCGGCGGCGATTGGCCTCCATGCCGATCATCTCGACGATCTGGCGGCGCCTGGCCACCAGCTCGGCGAAGTGAGCGATCTCCGGCCCCGGCAACGACCTGACCTCGGGCCGAATGCGTTCGGCAAACAGCGCGATCGCCTCGGCGTCGAGCGCATCGGTCTTGGCCAGCCGGCCGGTCGCGCGGGCGAAGTCGCGGATCTGGCGCGGGTTGACGACACACAGCGGCAGCCCGGCACCGGCGAGCGCGGCGGCGACGGTGACTTCGAAGCCGCCGGTTGCCTCGAGCACGACGAGCGCAACGGGCAGAGCGGCGAGGCGAGCGACAAGCTCGTCCAGCCCCTTGCCGTCGCGGGAAACGAAGAATGCCTCGCCCGACGGCCGCAGATGGACGTCGAGGCGATCCTTGGAAACATCGATGCCGACGAAGACGGCGAGCGGTTCGTCCATGACCCATCCTTGTGAATGCGGGCGCGTGCCCAAGCGGCTGTTCGGGTTTGGGACTGCGAAAACGGCGGCCGCACCAGGCTCATTCACGGGCTTCGAAGCCCCAGGGCGTGTCGGGCCGACCGCCGCCTTCAACCTCGCCGATCGCGTTCCGGCAGGCAACTGAAAGATACAAGGGCAAGAGGAGATGCGTTACCGCACCAACGAGGTAGAAGCTGGCTACTGTCGTCTACTGTGATCGGACGCGCAACGGTCGCTGTGGCACTTAGAATCGCTGCATGATTTTGTCCTCAAATCGATTCCGATTTGCGGAATCATGCAGTAAGCTCCGCGGCAATTCACACCGGGATTGCCTGATGTCGCTTCGCCTTGCCACCTTCAATATCGAAAACCTCATGAGCCGCTTCGATTTTTCCGGCTTTCGCAACCAGTTGAAACAGGATCGCGTGTTGAGGCTTTTCGACGTTAGGAGCGAAGCTGAGTATCAGCGGCTGGAGGAGGCGCGAACGATCGCGCATACGGACGACACGCGGCAGATGTCGGCGCTGGCGATTGCCGATTGCGACGCGGATATCCTCTGCCTGCAGGAGTCCGACAACATGGCGGCGCTCCAGGCCTTCGAATACGGCTATCTCTTCCGCATGGCCGGCAACGGCTACCGGCAGAAATACCTGATCGAGGGCAATGATTCACGCGGCATCGATGTCGCCGTGCTGATGCGCGAGGAGACGCGCGACGGTCAGCCGATCGAGTGCCTGGACGTCAAGAGTCATGCGGGGCTCACCTATGCCGACCTCGACTTTTTCAACGACGAGCTGGCGCAAACCAACCGGCCGGGCGACCGCATCTTCAAGCGCGACTGCCTGGAGTTGGACTTGAGGATCGGCGGCCGGCCGCTGTCGCTTTATGTCGTGCACTTCAAGTCGATGGGACCGGCGCGCGAGGGGCTCGACGGCCGGCAGGCGACGATGCCGCTCCGCATCGCCGAAGCCAAGGCCGTGCGCTACATCATCGAAAGCCGCTTCGGGCGGGGCCGCACCGCCGACAAGGCGTTTGCGATCTGCGGCGACATGAACGACTACCAGGAGAAGGTGGAGATCCGCGGCGACCGGCGCAATGGCTACGAATTCGTGCCGAGCGAGGAGGAGACAAGCGCGCTCGACGTTTTCACCATGGACGGCTTCGCCGAAAACCCGATGCTGCGCCGCCCGGTGCTCGACCGCTGGACACTGTTCCACAGCCGCGGGCCGGCGGAGCGGCATCTCTGCCAGCTCGACTATATCTGGCTCTCGCCGGCGCTCGCCAGCCGCAATGCGACCCGGGTGCCGGAGATCATCCGCGCCGGTCAGCCGTTTCGCACGATCTTTCCGGACGGGCAGCAGGTGGAGCGCTACCCGCGCATCGGCTGGGACCGGCCGAAGGCCTCCGACCATTGCCCGGTCGTGATGACGCTGGATATCTGATCATGAGCCTTCTTCAAAGCAACCGCCCCGAATGGCCCGCCGAGGGCACGATCTTCCCGATTTCGGCAGTCCGGATCGATGTTTCGCCGGAGCCGCATCCGTTCCATGTGGCCGAGGTGGAGCGGGCGCGGGAAAGCTGGCAGCATGAGATCGCCGCCAACCCGCATCTCTTCGACGGCAATATGGTGCTGCAGCGGGCGATCCGCATCGAGGAGGGGCGCATTGCCGCGAGCGGCCACGTCGTTCCCTATTCCACCTTTCTCTGGTGGCGCAGGAGCCGGGCGCCCGAAGCCTTGCATATCTTCGGCATGCCGCTGCTGCTTTCGTCGGACGGCGCGATGATCGCCATCCGCATGGGCAGCCACACGGCCAATCCGGGGCGCGTCTACAGCCCCGGCGGCTCGCTGGAGCCCGAGGATATTATCGACGGGCGCTGCGATCTCGACGGCAATATTGCGCGCGAGGTCAGGGAGGAGACCGGCATCGAGCTCTCCGAGGCTACAGCGGAGCCCGGCTACCAGGCGGTGCACATGAACGGCACGCTCACCGTATTCCGGATCCACCGGCTGGCGGCTACGGCCGACGAAATCGTTTCCCGGGTCGCCGAGCATGTCGTGACCGATCCACATCCGGAAATCGACGAGGCGGTGGCGATCCGCGGGCCGGATCCTGAAGCGCACAACTATCCGGATTTCATCCCGCCGATCCTCGAATGGCTCTTTGCGAGGAAGCGGTAAGCTGCAGCAATTTAAAGTGCAACAGCGTCATTTGCGCTACTGATATGACGCGCTGCGATGTAGACCGCGGAACTATCTTGACATCTTCTCAGCAACCGTCTCCCGTCCGGTGGATAAAGCGTACGGCGCTCAAAGTATAAAGGCTGCAATTCCTTTATATTCAGAAACGAGGCGCGCCGCAGAAGAGTCTTGGACTTTGATGAGCCTGCGGGTGGGACATGCTGTCGTGAGCGCTGCAAAACTCCTCGTGATCCTGCCGCTGACGGCGGCCTTCGCCTATGCGTCGCTGGTGGGCTTGATGTATCTTTCGCAGCGTTCCCTCCTATATCCCGGCGCCAGCGCGGCGCCTGCGGCAGCGCGCGCGAGCTGGGGCGAGAATGTATCCATTGAAACGCCCGACGGAGAGACGCTTCATGGACTCTACAGCCAGGGCGAATTCGACAAGCCGTGCGTGCTGCTCTTTTTCGGAAACGGTGACCACGCCGACAATTACGGCTTTCTCGCGCAGGCGCTGGCCGCGCGAGGCATAGGATTGCTGGCGATTTCCTATCGCGGCTATCCGGGATCGACAGGCTCGCCGAGCGAGGCGGGGCTGCTGACCGACGGCATCGCCGCGTTCGACTGGCTTTCAGTGCGCTCCAAAAGCGGGATCGTCGTGCTGGGCCGGTCACTTGGCACCGGCGTCGCCGTGAACACGGCCGGGCAGAGGCCGGCCGTCGGCGTCATCCTTGTGTTCCCGTACCTGTCGGTCCTGTCAGTCGCGCAGGCGCGTTATCCGTTCATCCCGGTGGCGTTGCTGATGACGGATCCCTTCCGGTCCGACCTCAACATCGCGAAGGTGAAACAACCGAAGCTGTTCATCCACGGTCGACGCGACGACAGCATCCCGCTCTCTTCGGGCGAGGCGTTGTACCGCATCGCACCCGAGCCCAAGCAGATGCGGATCTACGACGGCTCAGGTCACAACGACATTTGGAACGAGAGTACCGTTGGCGACGTGATCGGCTTTGTGGAGGCGCTGCGCGGGTAGGGCTCTGTGTTCTTCGGTCCGCGCTCCGTTACCTCTTCCGGCGTTCAGGAGGAAGGGCTAAGGTATCACGTGCTGCGTGGGGAGGCGGGATGGCGAACGAGCGCGTCGAACGGCGAGTTGCGGTCATTATGGCGACCGATATCGTCGGCTACTCCCGGCTGATGGAGGCCGACGAAACCTCGACGCTTGACGCCGTGAAGCGATTGCAGGCTTCCATTCTCTCCCCGAACATCGCCGCACGCGGCGGCCGCATCGTGAAGCTGATGGGCGACGGCGCGCTCGTCGTCTTCAGCTCGGCAGTCGACGCGGTGGATTGTGCGATATCGCTTCAGGAAGAACTGGTGTCGGATCAGAAGGACGTGGCGCTCGACGACCGCATCCTCTTCAGGATCGGGATCAATCTCGCCGATGTCGTCATCGAGGGTGATGACCTGTTCGGCGACGGCGTCAATGTCGCCGCCCGCCTGGAGGCGTCCGCCGAGCCGGGCGGCATCTGCATCGCCGATGTCGTTCACCGGCAGCTCGGCGCGAAGGGCCGTTCGGATTTCCGGGACGGCGGCGAGATCGCGCTGAAGAACATTGCGCGGCCCGTGCACGTCTGGCACTGGAGGGACGCACCGATGGCCGGGCCATCGCCGTCTTCGCCGGCGGCGCGCACGTCGATCGCCGTTCTGCCGTTCGAGAACTTGAGCGGAGCGCCGGACCAGGACTTTTTCAGCGACGGCATCACCGAGGACATTATCGGCGGCCTGGCCCGGTTTCGCTCGCTTTCCGTCATCGCCGCCAGTTCGTCCTTCAGTTTTCGCGGTAAGGATGCCGGGCTCAAGGAAATCGGCAAAAAGCTGTCCGCCACCTATCTGGTCGAGGGCAGCGTTCGACGGTCGGGTGAACGGATCCGCATCACAGTGCGGCTTATAGAGGCGGCAAGCGGAACGCACCTGTGGTCGGAGCACTACGACCGCAGCGTGACGGATATTTTCGCGGTTCAGGACGAGGTGACGCGGATGATCGTCTCGACAACCGTCGGGCAGATCGAGAGCGCCAATGTCCGACAGGCGCTGCGCAAGCCGACGACGAGTCTTGCGGCCTACGAATTCTACCTGCGTGGGCTCGTGCATATCCGTAGCTATGGCCCCGACGACAATGAGCAGGCCCGGCTCATGTTCGAGGCGGCCATCGAACGCGACCCGCAATTTGCGCTCGCTCACGCATATCTGGCACTCGCGAAACTCGCGCTTCACGGCTATGCCAACGCGCCGGCCGATATTCTCGAGGATGCGCTGGCGCTTGCGCGAAAGGCGGTGCGGCTCGACGAGAGTGATAGCGGCTGCGAGCGTTTGCTGGGCCTCATTCATTACTTCCGCCGGGATTTCGAGCTAGCGGAACGGCACTATCGCCGCGCCTATCAGCTGAACCCCAACGACGCGAACACGATGGTGCAGTTGGGCGGTCTGCTCACGCGGCGCGGCCGTCTCAAGGAGGCGATGCAGTGGATCGACGAGGGTTTACGCCTCAATCCATTCCCGCCGCAATGGTATAGTGTAACCCTCGGCAACACCCTCTACATACTCGGGCGATACGACGAAGCGGCGGCGGCGCTCAAGGAGCAGCCCAATCCCGGCCAGTTCACCTGCGCACGCCTCGTTGCCTGCTACGCACAATCCGGAAACGTGGCCGCGACCGACGAGGCGAAGGCGCGCCTTCTGAAACTCTGCCCGGATTTTTCGACGGAAGACTTCATCCGCCGGGGCTTGCTCCTGGAGCGCCCCGAGCAGCGCGAACTGTTCCGCCAGGGATTGCTGAAGGCGGGACTGCCGGAGTGAAGCGCCCCCCTTGTGCGCGTCATAGGAATCCAGCCACGGCGCGTCTTGCGCCGCTCAGACGTTGTCTCCCTCGGTCGATGTCTTCGGGCGGGCGGGCGGCGTGCTCTTCGCGCCCCACTTCCATCCGCTGATCTCAGGCATGTCGTCGCCGTATTTTTCGATATGCTCGCGATGCTCGATCAGCTTCGCGTGGATCGCCTGCTTGAAATAGGCCGCGCGCGCACCGAGTTGCGGCAGCCGGTCGATGACGTCCTCGACGAGGTGGAAGCGATCGAGCTCGTTCAGCACCACCATGTCGAACGGGGTCGTGGTCGTGCCTTCTTCCTTGTAGCCGCGCACGTGAAGGTTATCGTGGTTCGTCCTGCGATAGGTGAGCCGGTGGATCAGCCACGGATAGCCGTGGAAGGCGAAGATGATCGGCTTGTCCCTCGTGAACAATGCGTCGAAATCGCGGTCCGACAGGCCGTGCGGATGCTCTTTCGCAGGCTGCAGCTTCATCAGGTTCACGACATTGATGACGCGGACCTTCAACTCCGGCAGGTGCTCCCGGAGCAACTGCACCGCCGCCAACGTTTCGAGCGTCGGAACGTCGCCGCAGCAGGCCATGACGACATCCGGTTCGCTGCCCTTGTCGCTGCTCGCCCAATCCCAGATGCTGACGCCCATGGCGCAGTGCCGCACGGCCTCCGACATCGTCAGCCATTGCGGCGCCGGCTGCTTGCCGGCGACGACCACGTTGACGTAGTCGCGGCTGCGCAGGCAGTGGTCCGTCACGCACAGCAGCGTGTTGGCATCCGGCGGCAGGTAGACGCGGATCACGTCCGCCTTCTTGTTGACGACGTGGTCGATGAAGCCCGGATCCTGATGGCTGAAGCCGTTATGGTCCTGCCGCCAGACATGGGAACTCAAGAAGTAGTTCAGCGAGCCGATGGGTCTACGCCACGGGATCTCGTTGCACACCTTCAGCCACTTGGCATGCTGGTTGAACATCGAGTCGATGATGTGGATGAAGGCTTCGTAGCAGGAAAAGAAGCCGTGGCGGCCGGTGAGCAGGTAGCCTTCCAGCCATCCCTGGCACTGGTGCTCGCTGAGCACTTCCATGACGCGGCCATCCGGCGAGAGATGGTCGTCTTCCGGATAGATCTCCGCCATGTAGCAGCGATCGGTCACCTGCAGCACGTCCTGCCAGCGATTGGAGTTGTTCTCGTCCGGGCTGAACAGCCGAAAATTCTTGCTCTCCAGGTTCGCCTTCATCACGTCGCGCAGGAACGTGCCCATCACGCGGGCCGACTCCGCCACCGTCGCGCCGTGGCCGGAAAACTCGACGGCGTAGTCGCGGAAATCCGGCATCTTCAGATCACGCAGGAGCAGTCCGCCATTGGCGTGCGGATTGTCGCTCATGCGGCGATGGCCCGCCGGAGCGAGCGCTGCGATCTCGGCCTTGAACCGGCCGGTGTCGTCGAAAAGCTCCTCGGGCCGATAGCTCTTCATCCATTGTTCGAGGATGCGGATATGCTCCGGCTTGTCCATCTCGCCCATGGGCACCTGATGCGAGCGCCAGTAGTCCTCGCATTTCTTGCCGTCGATCTCCGGCGGGCATGTCCAGCCCTTTGGCGTCCGGAAGACGATCATCGGCCATGCCGGGCGCTTGAGATTGCCGTTGGTTCGCGCATCGGCCCAGATATTCCGGATCTCGCCGACGACCGTGTCGAGCACGCCGGCCAGTTGCCGGTGCACGTCCTCAGGGTCCCGCCCTTCAACGAAATAGGGCTTGTAGCCCATACCCTCGAAGAACTTCCGCAACTCCTCCTCAGGGATGCGGGCGAGGAAGCAGGGGTTGGCGATCTTGTAGCCGTTCAGGTGGAGGATCGGCAGCACGCAGCCGTCGCGGGCCGGGTTGAGGAACTTGTTGCCCTGCCATCCGGTGGCAAGCGGCCCGGTTTCGGCTTCCCCGTCGCCGACGACGCAGGCGACGATCAGGTCGGGGTTGTCGAATGCCGCGCCATAGGCATGGCTCAGCGCATATCCGAGCTCGCCGCCCTCGTGGATGCTGCCGGGTGTCTCGGGCGCGACGTGGCTCGGTATGCCGCCGGGGAAGCTGAACTGCTTGAAAAGCCGCTTCATGCCCGCCGCATCCTGGCTGATATCGGGATAGACCTCGCTGTAGGTGCCCTCGAGGTAGGCGTGAGCGACGAGTGACGGCCCGCCGTGGCCGGGGCCGATGACGTAGATCATGTCGAGGTCGTCGCGCTTGATGACCCGGTTCAGGTGCACATAGAGCATGTTGAGGCCGGGGCAGGTTCCCCAGTGGCCGAGCAATCGCGGCTTGATGTGCTCGCGCTTCAGCGGTCCTTTGAGCAGCGGATTGTCGAGCAGGTATATCTGGCCAACCGAGAGATAATTGGAAGCCCGCCAGTAAGCATCGAGCAGACGCAACTCATCAGGCGAAAGAGGGGTTTCCGTTTGGATTTCGGGTGCGGTCTCAAGCGTAGCCATCGAATCCTCCTGATCGAAGTCGGAACGCGGCAGGGCAACGATTTTCGAGATGCGGACGTCGAATGCCTTCGGAAAGGGCGGCGCCAATTTCGCACAAAAAACGCTCCGGGCACAGGAAAAATCCGAACGGCCGTTCGCCCGCGGTACCGCTCGTAAAATAAAGCGTATCCGATTAAATCGAAACCGCTTGACATAGGATTTTCCTTCACGTATTTACAGCGCATCCGATTGAAGCGGATCCGAGTTAAATGAACAGAAAGGATTTCCACATGACCGAGAAGCTTATTTTCACCGGCAAGACTCACAACACCGGCGGCCGCAATGGCGGCACGCGGAGCAGCGACGGCAAGCTGGACCTCAAGCTGTCGCAGCCGCACCCGGCCGCCGAACAGCTCTTCGGCGCCGCCTGGTCGGCCTGCTACATCGGCGCGATCGAACTCGCCGCCTCGCAGAGAAACGTCAAGCTTCCGGCAGGCCCCGAGGTTGACGCCGAGATCGACTTGAACGTCGATGACGGCTCATACTTTCTCCGCGCGCGCCTCAATGTCAGCCTGCCGGGCGTCGAGCGCGAGCTTGGTGAGGAACTGATCGAGGCGGCGCACGGGATCTGCCCGTACTCCAAGGCAACGCGCGGCAACATCGACGTGACCACCAGCCTCGTCTGAACGGGATCGGTCGGGTCTGGCTCTCAAGCAATTCCAGGAAAAGTGTGCAGCGGTTTTCCGTCCGGAATTGCGTGAGTTTCAAGAGCAATTCCAGGAAAGTCTGCAGTCCGGAATTGCTTGGTTCAAAGGGCAGGGCGGTTCACTGCTTCGCCGAAGCAGTGAACCGCTCTCACGGGCGGACCCGACGCCTCGCCAAAATTGCTGACACGACAACAAGGGGAAGAACACGCAATGCCTGACAGCCACGCAGAGCCACCGCGAGCCTATGGCGAGTTTTCGCTTGTGCTCGACGGCGGCTATGCCAAGGCCGCCGAGATGATGGACGCAAAGGAACTTGCCGCAGCGTCATCACGTTAGGTGAGGCCGTGGACGAGCGAGCCGGGAGGAAATCGGCCCACGCGGCGGCAACGGCCGCTCGTCGTCCGCCAGTCATTCTTCAAGAATGCCGCCCCTCCGCGATCTCGACCGGCAATCCTGGCGCGGTTCACGCGCTGGCATTCGCCGCGCAGTCCTTCCGTGTACGATGTCTTCGGCTTTCAGGACCCGCGTGGATGGCGCCCAAATAAATCGCCTCGCATTTCACACGCCACTCATGATCATTTTCCCGACCGCCAATTCGCTCGCGAAATAGCCGCTGTATTTGGGCAAGCTGTCGGGCATGTCCAGCACACGACGGTGATAGAATATATCCATCCGAACCGACGGTAGCCGGGCCTCGGGCGCGAAATTGCTGGCCGGGATGAACATCACCTTGAACGGCCCGACGCCCGCAACCTCCACAACGGGCTTGCCGCAAGTCCGGCAGACCCCGCGATTGAAGTTTGGCGGCGGACGGTATTTCTTGAATGAGATATTGCCGGCGTTTTTCAGCACGACATCCTTGGCGCGAACAGCGACCACATCCGCGAACGGTTTCTCGTTGAACGCTTGGCAGATCAGGCAGTGGCACCGGAACCTGGCTTTCGGCGACGTATGCACCTCGAACGAGCAAGCGCTGCATTCGCAGGAACCGCGTAGCGGCAATGTTGTGTCGGTGGTCATGTGCTGGTTTTCCTTAATTTCATTGGGAAACGGAATTGCGATCACCGAAGCATCATGTTGAGGATGGTATCGATCGGTTGTCTAAACGGGGCGTGGAGCAGGTTGGAGAGGTTCCAGCGACCCTGCTCATAGATCCCCTTGGCATGGCTGAGGGTACGGAAGCCCTCGACGCCATGGTATGCGCCCATGCCGCTGGACCCGACGCCGCCGAAGGGCAAGTCATCCTGGGCGATGTGCATGATCGTGCCGTTGATAGTGACGTTGCCTGAGGTTGTTCGGCTCAGCACCATGCGTCGGTCTCCATCATCGGCACCGAAATAGTAGAGCGCGAGCGGCCGAGGCCGGGCGTTCACATAGGCAATCGCATCGCCGATGTCGCGGTAGGGAAAGATCGGCAGGACTGGGCCGAAGATCTCCTCATGAGCAATGCGCATGGTGTCTGTGACGCCAAGCACCACGGTTGGCGCCAGCGTGTTGGGGCGACGGGATGCATCGCCGGGCCGGTTGCCGACCTCGATGATCCGCGCTCCCTTGGCACTAGCATCCTCGATCAGGCCCTGGAGCCGGGCGTGGTGCCGCTCGTTGATGATGGAAGTATAGTGTTCACTCGTCGGGCCGTCCGCATAGAAGGACGCCACTTTCCGGTCATACGCCCCGACGAACGAGTCGACGTCGTTTTCGTGGACAAGTGCGTAATCGGGGGCGATGCACGTCTGGCCAGCGTTGAGCAGCTTGCCGAAAGCGATGGACGCCGCCGCCTGGTCGAGGGAGTGGCCTTTGGCGACGATGACCGGCGATTTGCCCCCCAGTTCAAGGGTGACCGGGACAAGGTTGTCGCTGGCGGCCTTCATCACCGACCGCCCCACCGCGGTGCTGCCGGTGAAGACGAGATGGTCAAACGGCAGGGCAGAGAATGCCGCCCCTACGGCCGCATCGCCGGTCACGATCGCGAACTGGTCCTCGGGGAATATCTCGCCGAACATTTTTGCGAGCAGCGCATTGGTGACGGGCGTGAACTCCGAGGGTTTCAGCATCACCCGGTTTCCGGCAGCGATGGCGGTTGCGACCGGCATCAGCGCGAGGTTCACCGGATAATTCCACGGCGACATCACGCCAACGACGCCAAGCGGCTGATATTCGATGCGGGCGCTGCCCATCCGCATGTGTAGAGCAACGTGGCGGCGGGTCGGCGCCATGAATTTGCGAAGATTGCGGATCAGATACTTCGTGCCCTCGGCGACCCCTCCAACCTCCATGATCGCCGTCTCATACCTTGAGCGATGCCCGAAATCGGCATTGATGGCATCTTCGATCGCTTTGCGGTGCCCGATTATCGTGGACCTGAACTTGGCCAGATCAGCGCGTCGCTGCGCCAGCGAGGGCGCTCCGTCACGCAGGAAGGCAGCACGCTGGCCGGCGAGGAGACTGCCCAGCCGATCAGCTTCGGTGTTTTTTGCGATTGCGTTCATGGTCCACTCCAATGTAGACAGGAGAAACTTACGCCCTTGACATAGGCGCTAAAGTAGCCACTGTCAACAATGTAGTCACAAGAAACTTTGAGGTACCATGCCGAACGCACCCAACCGCCCCTATCACCACGGTGATCTCCGCCGTGCGGTTATCGAGACGGCGTTGGATATGCTTCGGGAGGAGAAGGGCTGGCAGTTCACGCTGCGGGAAGTCGCCCGCCGGGCTGGCGTAAGCCACGCGGCACCCTACAAGCACTTCCCCGATAAGGCCGCGCTGCTCGCAGAACTCGCTATGATTGGGTTCGACCGGCTGCGCGAGTCCCTATCGGCTGCGAAGTCTGAAGCGCCCAAAAGTCTGCGCGACGAAATTACTCCGATAGCTCGTGCCTACGTCGCGTTCGGAACGGACAACCCGGCTCTCTACCGCCTGATGTTTAGCGCGGAGGAGGGGAAAGCGGTGGGCATGCATCTCAATGAGCGGGCGCTGGCGGTATTCGATGTTCTCCTTGAAATCCTCCGGCGCGGCCAGGCCGCGGGGAGCATTCGCAAGCGGCCGATAGAAGGTCAGGCGGCAGCCGGCTGGGGGCTCATCCACGGCATGACCATGCTTGCGATCGATGGGCTCTTGGTGCCCGAGAAGGTGGGATCGGCCCCCTTGGATGCGGCCTTGAGCACGCTGGTGGAAGGGCTGGGGAACCCAGCGACATGACACTACAGCAGCGCAGAGCTGCCGTTTGCGGCCTTGACCGCAAAGGCGCGTGGCCGCGCTAGTTCGGCCTGCATCGCCAGTCCCATGCGCTCATGACCTCCCCGCGCCTTCGGGCAGGTGACTTCAGCCATTTAGGCCTGTCGAACTGAATGCGGGTGACTTGCTTGTCTTTCCGAAGCGCTGAACGAGTCACTGGATGAAGACCTACTGCCTGGTGCTCTGATGCCAGCCGGGGGCATAGACGACATGGAAGGGCAGGGGCGGGTGGCTCCATTCGCCGACGACCTCGACGAGTTGACCGCCTGCAGCTAGGCAGCAGGAACGGCCTCAGGTTTTGGCCGACTCCCATTCCGGCCAGCATCATCGCGATCTGCTTCCGCTACCGGCCAATTGGCGCTCTTCCGCCCCTTGGACACTGGGCCATTGGCACATACCGACTGTATGGTATGTTCGCGTCATGTCGAGACCAACCAAACAATCGCCGGAACGCGGCAGCGCGCGAACCCGCCTCCTCGAGGCGGCGCGGGACATCATCCGCGCGAAAGGCTTCCATGCCACCACGGTTGATGACATCTGTGGTGCGGCCGACGTCACCAAGGGGGCGTTTTTCCATCACTTCGGGAGCAAGGACGCTCTGGGCGTCGCCGCGGCCGAGTTCTGGACAGAGACGACGACTGGCTTTTTCGAGGCCGCGCCTTATCACGAGCCGGCTGATGCTCTGGAGCGCGTCCTCGCCTATGTCGCTTTCCGCAAGGCGATCATCGGGAGCGACCTCACCGAGTTTACATGCCTGGTCGGAACCATGGCGCAGGAGGTCTACGCGAGCGCCCCTGATATTCGCGATGCCTGTGGCCGCAGCATCTTCGGTCATGCGGCGACGCTCGAGGCCGACATCGAGACCGCGCGACGGGATTACGGTATCACCGGCGACTGGACGGCCGAAAGCCTCGCGCGGCACATGCAAGCCGTCATCCAGGGCGGGTTCGTCCTGGCCAAGGCAGGGAACGATCCCGAGCTTGCGCGGGAAAGTCTCGACCATCTGGACCGGTACATCCGGCATCTTTTTCACGTCGCGGAGGAGGACCCAAAATGAGCGGAGTCACGATTATCGGATGCGCCTGCGGACGGACACGCCTCGAGGTGCTGGGGGCACCGATCCTTGTGTCCGAATGCCTGTGCAACAGCTGCAGGGCTGCTGCACATCGTCTCGCGACGCTTCCCGGGGCGAGGAATCACCTTACGTCCTACGGGGCGACGCCTTCTGCAGAATATCGCAAGGATCGCGTCCGGATCCTGTCCGGTGCGGAGCACCTGGGTGAATTCCGGCTGTCCGCCGATGCGGGTTCGCGCCGGGTCGTTGCGACCTGCTGCAACACGCCGGTCTTCCTGGAACTGAAGGGCGCGCACTGGCTGAGCATCTATCTTCACCTCTGGCCGGACGCGGCGCGGCCGAAAGCCGCGATGCGAACGATGGTCGGCGACCTGCCCCATACTTCCAACCTGCCGAACGACATCCCCAATCTGAAAAGCCACACGGTCGCCTTCTACGCAAAGCTTCTCAGGGCGTGGATCGCGATGGGGTTCCGCAATCCGAAGGTCGAGGTCGTGGGGAAGATCGATGCCTGACGAGAAGATCGAAATCGAGAACGTCAACATTCCCGGGCGGACAGAACGGGTTCATCGCGCGAAATACCTGGCAATGCGCGATGCGCTTCTGTCCGTCTTGCCGAGCGAGGCGCCTGGATTGACGGTCGCAGACGCGAAGGAGGCGCTTCTGCCCCTGCTTCCGGGAGACCTCTTTCCACAAGGCAACACGGCTGGATGGTGGTTGAAAGCCGTCCAACTCGACCTCGAGGCAAAAGGCATCATCAAACGCGCACCCCGTAAGCCGGTTCATCTCTACAGGCATCGGCCGCTCTGAACGCAAGAATCCGGTTGCGTGCCTTCTGCTCCCATCCATCGCGAACAATTGCATCCGCGGGCTTGACAGATCTTCGAAATAGGTAGATCGGTCTACCTAACATTTGGAGAGACGAGATGGCCGAGAGAATGCCAGCCAGGGAGCGCCTGCTGAACGCCGCAGCCGAGCTGTTTTATCGCGAGGGGGTGGGAGCGACGGGCATCGATGCGATCACCGCCCATGCGGGCGTCGCGAAAATGAGCCTCTACAACAATTTTTCGTCCAAGGCCGATCTCGTCAATGCGTATATGCAGCGACGTCTCGAGGAGTGGCGGGACGTCTATCGGGAGCGGCTGAGGAACGCGACGACACCTCAGCAGCGTATCCTGGCGGTCTTCGATTCCTATGTGGACCATGCAGCCCTTGCCTATGAGTGGGGGTTTCGGGGATGCGGGCTCCTCAATGCCGCCGCGGAGCTTCCAGTCGGCGATCCCGGCAGGGCGGTGGTCGCCTTCCAGAAGGAAGAGGTGGAACGGCTGTTCAAGGAGCATCTGCTCGAGATGGAACCGGGAGCCGGCGTCTCGATCGACGAGACCGCGCAACACCTGTCTTTTCTGCTCGAAGGCGCGATGTCGCGTGCAGGCCTCGACGGGCATGACGCGCGGCTGAAGACGGCGCGTAAGATCGCCATCTCGATTTTGGAGCGGCTCTAGAGGCTCTTCGCGCGCTCAGCTCTCCGAGTTTCTCACAACTGCTGCCACCGCCAGAAAACGGACCCCATCAATGAGTGAAGCTGTTGCCGCGGCCTCGTATCGCCCGAGGAAGGGAATTTCGGCGATCGTCGTCCTGGTTATCCTCGAAGCGGCTCTGGTGATTTCCTGGAGCGCCGGCTTTGTCGGCATCCGGTTTGCGATCGACCACGCGCCGATCTTCCTCATCCTGCTGTGGCGAAGCCTGGTCTCCGGACTGCTCCTGCTTCCCTTCGCGCTCACCATGGGGCCAGCGATCCGGTGGAAGGACGCCTTCTCGCAGATGCTGCTGGGCGCGCTGGCGATGTCGGGTTACCTCGCCGGGTTCGCGCTTGCGATCTCCTATGGGGTGCCAACGGGCCTCGTCGCCCTGATTGCCGACATGCTGCCGCTGGCGGTGGCGCTATTGTCCTGGCCGGTTCTTGGACAGGCGCTGACCGCGCGTCAGTGGCTGGGCTCCTTCCTCGGCATGGCCGGCGTGTTGATCGCCTCCGGCTGGTCTCTCAACATGGGCGACGTGCCGCTCTGGGCCTATTGCCTGCCTGTTCTCGGCACGCTTTCGCTGGCGATGGCGACGTTGCTGCAGAAACGCAGTTCAACCAATGCCATGCCCGTCTACCAGAGCCTGTGCATCCAGTGCCTTTCGGCGTCGGCGATCTTCGCCGTGTTCGCCTGGCGCGAGGGAGGCGTTCTCCCGGTTCTCGACAGGTGCTTCATCGGCGGCATTCTATGGCTCGTGTTCGTGGCCACGTTCGGGGCATGGAGCCTCTACTACATCGCGCTTCGCAAATCCTCTCCGGCCCGGGTTACGGCGATCCTCTATCTGAGCCCGCCGGTGACGATGATCTGGGCCTGGGTGATGTTTGGCGAGCCCTTGTCCTTTGCGATGGCCGGGGGACTGGCCGTTTCGCTGATCGGCATCACCATTTTCGCGCGATCGAAAAAGCCGGCTCATGCGGCAAAGCCCGATTACCCCTAAAATGTTACTGGTAAAGGGTGAAAAATCTGGCAGGTTGTACCCATATTGTTGAAGCTATTTGAGAACGTTTTCAGGGCCCACTTCTCCGGAAGTGGGCTTCTTTAGTTCATTCGTATAAAAACATGCAGCAATTCAAAGTACTGCACCGTCCTTTGCGCGTCTTATCAGACGCGCGGCGCTGTAGTGGCCTCTTCTCCCAAATGAATGGCGAACACGCTGGCGTAGTCGGCTCCGTTGCCGCTGCAAGCGCCGGTTGATCTAGCCCTATCGATTAGTAGACAAATCGGCCAATTCTGGCACGATTGGAGGGCCAACATAATTGGCGTTAAACTCAGGGCCCGCCGGTTTCCCGATCATTCGATATGGCGGGCTCCTTTTCACATCGAGACCCGGTGACGGATACATCACGCGACCTGCGCGTATTCGGGTGCCGTCGACGTGGATGGTGGTCGCGTCTGCGTAAGACAGTGGGAAAGGGGCCCGATCGAACCCTGCGCCATCAGGAATGCAGCGTGAGCTTTTTCAGCTTTTCCACGTTTCGCTCGCCCGATTGATAAACCAAAATCAATCTCGCGGCGAGCGCTTCAGCCTGTTCACCGCAGTTGGGCAGCTGACGTTCTTCCAACAGCTGTTCGAACACGCGGCCGAGCAGATCGACCTCGCCGGGACGGAAGGGTTGGGAAGTATAGTTCCGGGATATCGGCATGGCGCGCAACTCCTCACGCAGGGGGCGAAAGCGCCATTATCTCCCAGCCACCGGCGCCCGTATAATCAGCCGATGATGGTGAGAGCGTACCCATATTTTCGCAAATGGCGACGCCTCAGCGGTTGCAAATAAGCTGCCGTCGACAAAACGGCCGATCGATGAGTCTTTGGCCCCTGTGAATACGGGCTCCGTTTGCGAGGTGGATCACCGGAGGACGTCGTAAAGCGTAATGAAAACAATCATTAGAGAGTACAAACTGAGGGCGTTGATCTGATCGCAAAATCGATCGGTCTGAACCGCTATCCGAGCCGTCCAACGTGAGATCGTCTTGACCATTTTCCCGACAGCGTCGTGCACCTTCTCAGACGCACAAAGGTCGCTGTAGTGGACCGCAATCTCGCGGAAAATTAAGTCGTCAGTAAGTTCTTTCATCCGAGCGACGGTATTTTCGCAGTACCGCTGATGCGTTGCTTCGCCTCTTTATTTTCAGAGCTGCGAGACTCCAACTCGATCTGTCGTCGCCTACTACGATTCTTCTCTGTCAGGGAACTTCCGGAAAATAAATTCAAAGTATGCGTTTGCGATATCTCCGGATTGCGCGTGAAGGTTGAAAGTAAAAATTTGTATACATATTAAATAGTGCGAAGTTAAAACGATGGAGCCAATATTTTCAGGACCTATATTTACTATCGTATTTTACAAGAGCAGGATGAATTGTCCGGATTGCCATCGGCTTGAGGTTCCGGCGCGGCCTGTCGATCCCGACAAGACCGAAACGAAAGTCTGGAGGCCGCTATGAAAAGCTTAGTTCCCGCTCGGTTTTATGGTTACGATTTCTCGCGCCTGTGGGTCGCCATTGGATTTACGCTCGCAATAGCGGTGATCATCTACGGCGCTCTCTTCGGAAGGATCTTTTAGTCCGCGTTGGCTCCGCCGGCCGATCGCGCAAAATAATTCTTATGGGCTAGTAGACATACAATTTTAGTTTGGCAGAATGATTCGGCTACAACTTTGTAGCGGTATACGATCACCCATTCCTTTTCAGTAGCAATTTAGAGCAGAGCCCCTGAGAGATGACAGGGGGCTCTGTTTGCTGCTGCGTTTGGGTCAACGAAGGGATTAATCACGCTACTGCATGTTCCCTTAAATCGTAGTCGATTTAAGGGAACATGCAGTAAATCAAAGCACTACAGCGACCTTTGCGCGTCTGATAAGACGCGCTGTAGTCGAGCCGGACGGGAGCTTGTCACTCGTCTCGCGGCTGTGGTGCGTCAGGGACCGGTCGGCCCTCCAGAAAGGCTACGACCTCGGCCTGCATGTCGAGGCACAGGTTCTGGTACTCACGCAAAAGTTCCTCCCGCAGAGGATACTCGTTCCGCAGGCTTTCAATGGCCCCTGCGGCAAGAGCGTAGGCCTCGAACAGGTCTTCCATTTCCTGGTTTTTGATCGCCCGGAGCTTTTGTCGATGACGTGGCAAAGCCAGTGCGAGTCTGGCTCTTCCGTTGCGCACTAAAGACATTGCCGCAACCCCGACAGTGCCCGCCGGCTTGCGGACACTGCTGTTGGTTTCTGTGTGACGTGTACGCCGACCTCGGATGAAGGACGACGTCCTATAAATTCCGAAGATCACAGTTTGTTCCGCGCCGAGGATGGCCTACAGCGCCGCGCGTCTTTTCAGACGCGCATCAAGGCTTGCCCAGCTCGCCCTGCGTGGCGCGCAGGAGGTTGTCGCGCAGCCTCGCTACGCTCTGCTGCACCTCGTCAAGGTCGTCTCCGAGCCCGGTGGCGTCCGTCAGCGACGCGCCGGGGTCGGCGTCTGCCAGGCTGCGGCCCGCGGCTGTCAGGCTCACGCGAACCTGCCGCTCGTCTTGCGGGTCGCGGCGACGGCTGATGAGACCGATCTGCTCGAGCTTCTTGAGGATCGGCGTCAGCGTGTTGGATTCCAGGAACATCTTTTCGCCGAGCTCGCCGACCGTCTGGTCGTCCTTTTCGGAGAGCGCCACCAGGGCGATGTACTGGGTGTAGGTGAGGCCAAGCTCATCCAGGATCGGCTTGTAGGCACGGCCGAAGGCAAGATTGGCCGAGTAGATCGCGAAGCACAGAAAATTCGCCAGTTTCGGTTTTTCCTTGCCCGCCTGCGGGGGAGCGGGCGTGGCCGCCCCCGGGTTCTTTGCTGTCTGGGATGTGCCCATGGACATTTCCAATCCAAGTTTTCCTTTTGTTGGCCTTATATAAATCGGATGCGATTAAATCGCAATGGTATTGACGCGGGTTCGGCCGATTTAAGTAGATCCGATTAAAGCCCAGCAGAAGGACCCTCACATGATCGAGAAGCCGCTTCAGATGGATTCTCCGCGAGTGAAATGTTAGGTTGAACAACTTCTTCTTGCAGCGCGTCGTCGGAGAGAGACCATGCTTCGGTTAGGCAGGAAGTATCAGCACCTCGTTCACGGCGCCGGCTGCGCCTGCTTCAGTCCCGTTCTCCAACAAGCGTCACGTCGTCTGGATGCATTTTCGCGTCGGCACTTTCTCGCGGCTGCGGGAGCGGCGGCAGTCGCGGGGATGGTGCCTGGGCCATCCTTTGCCCAGGGGCCGGTCTCCAAGGTTCTCTTGAGCAAGGTCCGGTTGTTCGATGGCAAGTCCCACACGTTGCGGCCAGGGGTCCAGGTCCTGATCGAGGGTAACAGGATCGCGTCCGTCGATGCGACGAATAGCGCTCCGCCGTCCGACGCGACCGTGATCGATTGCGGCGATCGCGTTCTGATGCCGGGCATGATCGATGCACACTGGCACACGTTGTATGCAGCTGTTCCTTTGGCGGTCATAGCGACGGGCGATCCCGGCTTCGTCTTCTCCGCGTCCACGGCAGAAGCCGAACGGACCCTCATGCGCGGCTTTACCACCGTCCGCGATCTGGGCAGTCCGGTCTTCTCCTTCAAGCAAGCGATCGACAGCGGTGTCATACCCGGTCCCCGCATCTTTCCGTCAGGTGCCGTGATCACGACCTCCGGCGGGCATGGCGACCTTCGCATGCCGAGCGAGATTCCGCCCGACTCCGGGCGGCTCAGCGTGAGCGAACTGGTGGGCGCCGCAGCGATCGCCGACAGTATCGGAGACTTGAAGCAACGCGTACGGGAGCAGCTGCTACAAGGCGCCTCGCAGGTCAAAATCGTAGGAGGCGGTGGCGTGTCGTCTCCGCGCAGTCCACTCGACATGTCCACGTTCAGCGAGGAAGAGCTACGTGCGGCGATTGACGTTGCCCGGGACTGGAACACCTACGTTACCGTCCATGCCTACGCTCCGAACACTGTCCAGCGGGCGATCGCGGCGGGAGCGGCCTGCATCGAGCACGCCCATCTGATGGATGAAGAGACGGCAAGGATCATGGCCGACAAGGGAGTCTGGCTCAGCACGCAGCCCTTCCTGTCGACGGAGGATGTCGCCCAGCAGACAGGGCCAGCCGCCGAACGCATGCACCAAGTCTTCGCTGGGACCCCGAAGATCTACGATCTTATTCGGCAGCATGGGATCAAGGCGGCGTGGGGCTCTGATATCCTGTTCTCACCTGAAGTCACGCCACGCCAGGGCATCATGCTGACCCATCTCAGCAACTGGTACACGAACGCCGAAACGCTGCGCATGGCGACATCGGTCAATGCGGAGCTGCTTGCGCTTTCCAACCTTCGCACGCCGTATCCCGGCAAACTGGGCGTCATTGAGGAAGGTGCGCTCGCGGATATGCTGGTTCTGGATGGCGATCCGCTCGAGGACATTCGCCTCATGGAAGACCCTGGAAAGAACCTGGTCGTCATTATGAAAGACGGCAGGATCCATAAGAATACGCTTTGAGCCTGCGATCCGCGCCAGGAGTGCCGCTCGGACGAATCAAGACCTGTAGCCGCGCTCGCGGTCTTCCACATTAGGCGCTTCATCGGGAAGCGCTGGGCTGACCGTCACGAACTGCTCGTTCGACTCCAGAATGCGGCGCGCCTCGACGATCTCTTCGAACGGAAGGTCCGGCGATCAGCGCCTGAGCGAACCGTCCATCAGCCCGCCGATGACGAAGGCCTTGGCGGCATGCAGTCGCGCCGCATCGCTGGTGATCTCATGGACGAGATAGCTGCGCAGCACGGGCTCTCGGTCGGTGTGAGCGGTTGCAGATGCGGTGCACTGTCATGTAGCTTGCGGCCCAAAGACAGGAGGAGGCCATGGCTGACGCGAGTTCCGGTACCGCCAGGATGCTGACCGGCAAATGTCTGTGCGGGGCGGTCGAATACCGGGTGGCGGACCGGTTCGAGTATGCGATGAACTGCCATTGCTCGAATTGCCGGCGCGCCACCGGTTCGGCCTTCAAGCCGTTCGCGGGCGTCAAGCGCGACGACCTCAGCCTCGTTCGCGGCAAGGACGCGCGCCTGGTCTATGGCGACGAGGGTGAGGCGCATGACGTCCACTGTGCCGCCTGCGGCTCACTGCTTTATTCCGTCGTGCGCGAGGGCGCCTATGCGCATGTAACGCTCGGCACGCTCGTCGACGCGCCGGCGATCCGGCCCTCGGCGCATATCTTCGTCGGATCGAAGGCGGAATGGTATGAGATCACCGACGACCTGCCGCAATACGAATGCTTTCCCGACGATTGAGGCGCGGCCCCGCGCGATCACACCGTGACGACGACCTTGCCGAATTGCTCGTTTGACTCCAGAAAACGATGCGCCTCGACGATCTCATCGAAGGGAAAGGTCCTGGCGATCACGGGCCGGAGCGATCCGTCCGCCAGCCCGTCGAGGATGAAGGCCTTGGCGGCCTCGAGCCGCTCCGGATCGGAGATGATTTCGTGGACGAGGTAACCGCGCAGCGTCAGGCTCTTGCTGAGCACGGCAAACAGCGGGAAGGGCGTGGGCTCGGGGCTTAAACCGCCGTATTCGATGAGGATGCCGCCCGGTGACATCGCGGCCGTCAGTGGCTCGAAGGCGGGGCCGCCGACCGGATCGAACACCACGCGCACGCCCGCCGGGCCGGCGATCTCCGCCAGCCGCGCCCCGAGATCCTCCTCGGCGGAGGCGATGACATGGGCGGCGCCGAACTCGGTGAGGGCCTGCTTCTTGGCGGACGTGCGCGTGATGGCGATCGCGGTCGCGCCCAGCCTGTTGGCAATCTCGATCGCCGCGAGTCCGACGCTGCTCGACGCGGCGGTGATTGCGACAAAGTCTCCCGGATGCAGTCGGGCAATGTCGATCAGCGCACCATAGGCGGTGAGATATTGCATCCAGACGGCGGCGGCCACTTCGAAGCTCAGCGATGGCGGGTGCTTGACGACAAGCCTTGCCGGAAAACTGGCAAGCTCGCCATAGGCCGGCCAGCGCACCATCGACGGGGGCGGCACGACGCTGACGGCGTCGCCCGGCGCAAGGCCCTCCACGCCTTCACCGACCGCTTCGATGATGCCCGCCGCCTCGAGGCCAAGACCGGAGGGCAAGGGGGGCGTCTCGATATAGGCGCCCGAGCGGATGAGCGCCTCGGCCCGGTTGAGCCCGAGCGCCTTGACGCGAATCTGGACCTCACCCGGACCAGGCCCCGCAACATCGACGTCCTCGATGCGCAGGACCTCGGGACCACCGAGCTCATGAAAGCGGACGACACGGACCATCGGCACAACTCCAAAACAATTGAACTGAATGAGCTATGCCACCGCATTTTCGGAGGATAAATTGCGTTCGGAGCAAGACAGAAGAAACCAGGAGTTTCGAATATGGATCGCCTTGCGAGCATGGCCGTCTTCGTCAAAGCCGTCGACCTCGGCTCGTTCGCGGCCGCCGCAAGCGCGCTTGATCTGTCCGGACCGATGGTCGGCAAGCATGTGCGGTTCCTTGAGGAGCGGCTCGGCGTGCGCTTGCTCAACCGCACGACGCGGCGTCAGAGCCTGACAGACTTCGGGCGGGCCTATTATGAGCGCTGCCGTGTGGTGCTGGCTGAAGCCGAGGCCGCGGATGCGCTGGCGGCGGATCAGTTTTCCGAGCCGCGCGGACGGCTCCGGGTCACGATGCCCGCGCTGTTCGGCCGGCGCTGTGTCGTCCCCATCCTCCTGGAGCTTGCCGAGCAATATCCGGCCCTCGAACTCGATCTGTCGTTCAGCGATCACTTCGCCGACCTTGCGGGCGATGGCTTTGACCTCGCGATCCGCAGCCTTGCCGCCAGCAGCGGCAATCTGCAGGACCGGGCGGGGACGATCGTGCGTCGCATCGCGCGCCATCACATGGTCGTTTGCGGCACGCCATCCTATCTCGAAAGGCGCGGCCGGCCACGGCAGATCGAGGATCTCGGCGGGCACCACGGCATCATCTACAGCCGGTCGGGCCGTGTTCACCCCTGGCTGTTCCCGCGCGACGACGGGCCACCGGTAGAGGTGACGCCGCTCAACCGCCTCCGGCTCGACGATCTCGATGCGATCGCCGACGCCGCCGTCGCCGGCCTCGGGCTTGCCTGGCTTCCCGGCTGGCTCGTCCGCGAACGCATCGAGGCAGGGGCGCTCGTGCCGCTCTTGTCCGATCAACCCGGGCTCCACTTCGACAATTATGCACTGTGGCTGCAGACGCCGCATCTGCCGCTGAAGATCCGATTTGCCGTCGATGCTCTGGCAGCTCGGTTGCCCAAGTTCATGATTTGAGGCGCGCGAACGTCGACGAGCGCGGCCTGCTGTTCATTTCATCGGAGAAGCGTGCTTGGCTTGCGCGCTGCGGTACACTATAAACGATAGTGGAGAACGAAATTCATTAGACTTTCGCGCGTATCCGGCGCGTCACCGCATAGTGCGTTTGCGCAGCGGCACCATGAAGCGCCGCAACACTTTGAATTCGATTGATCTATCGTGATGGGTTCTGACTCAGGGACGCTCTGACAGAAGCGACAGCATTCGCGATGCTGCATTGATGAGATCTATTTGAACGTCATCCGAGCTTGAACACATTCCCGCTCCGGTAATGAGGGAAGTGCCGTGAAGCTGCTTAGGGAACCACTTCTGCATTTTGCGGTGGCGGGCGCCGGGCTGTTCGCCGTCTATGCCTGGATCGGCGGCAGCGGCGCGGAACAGGCGACCGGGATGGACGAGGTCCAGATCGGCGAGGGGGAGTTGCGCTGGGTCGGCGAGACCTGGGCGCGGCAATGGCAGCGTGAGCCTTCTCGCGAGGAACTGCGCGGGCTCCTTCTGGATCTTCTAAAGGAAGAGCTGTTGGCGCGCGAGGCGCGCGAACTCGGTCTCGACCGGGACGATACGGTCGTGCGCCGGCGGCTTGCGCAGAAAATGACTTTCCTGATCGAGGATACGGCGCGGGTCGCCGAGCCTCAGGAAAGCGAGTTGCGGGCGTTCTACGATGCCCATCAGGCGAGTTTCAGCCGTGCCGGGCGCATCTCCTTCGAGCACGTGTTCTTCGACCGCGGCAAGCGGAGAGATGCCGCGGCCGATGCACGGCGGGTGCTGGTCAATCTTGCCGAGTCCGACGCGCTAGCGGCCGATGAGGGCGATCGGCTGTTGATCGAAAGCGATATCCGCGACGCCGACCGGGACGCGGTGGCGGCGCAGTTCGGGCAGGCGTTCGCGGACGCGGTTTTCACACTTTCTTCGGGTGAATGGAGCGGCCCGATCGAGTCCGCCTACGGGCTGCATCTCGTTCGCGTTTACGAGGCGACACCCGGTGAAGTGCCTCCCTTCGAGGACGTGAAAGCCGAGGTCCTGGATCGATGGCGCAATGAGCAGCGGCGCCTCGTTCAAGAGCGGTATTTCGCCGAGCTCTTCGGTAAATACGACATCGTGGCGGACGAACGCATCGAGGCCCTGGTTGGCCCTCTGCCCGGAAACGTCGAGCCGGGAGACGTGCGGCCAACAGATATGGGGCTGGCGCGATGAGCCGGAAGACCTTCCTTGCAATGATCTGTCTGGCGTTCGCGTGGCTCCTGCCGATGGCAGCCATCGCGCACGAGGTCCGGCCGGCCTATCTCGAACTCAGGGAGGAGCGGCCGGGCGAATTTTCGGTGCTCTGGAAGGTGCCGATGCAAGGCGAGATGAGGCTTGGCCTCAAGCCGGCATTTTCCGGTGAAACGCATGAATCGGTCCGTGTCAGCCGCACGGTTTCGGGCGCGGCGATCGAGCACTGGACGCTCGCCGCCCCGGCGCTGCGCGGCCAGACGCTTTCGATCGACGGTCTCGAAGCGACGATGACGGACGTATTGGCGCGCGTCGAGTACCTGGACGGCACCTCCTGGACGCAGCGGCTGACGCCGCGCGAGCCGGCGGCGGCGATCCCGCTCGCCGACACGGCGCTCGATGTCGCGTGGGTCTACCTGAAACTCGGCGTCGAGCACATTCTGTTCGGCATCGACCATCTGCTCTTCGTGCTGGCGCTCATGATCCTGACGCGTGAGCTGGGGATGCTGGTCAAGACCATCACCGCCTTCACCGTTGCCCATTCGATCACGTTGGCGCTGGCGACGCTCGGCTTCGTCCATGCGCCGCAGGCGCCGGTCGAGGCGGTGATCGCGCTTTCGATCGTCTTCGTCGCCGCCGAGATCGTGCATCGGGACGGGGGCCGCGTGGGCGTGGCGGCGCGGGCGCCATGGATCGTCGCATTCGGTTTCGGATTGCTGCACGGCTTCGGCTTTGCCGGGGCGCTGAGCGAGATCGGCCTGCCGCAGGGTCATATCCCGCTGGCGCTGTTCTTCTTCAATCTCGGGGTCGAGGCGGGGCAACTCGTCTTCGTCGCGGCCGTCCTTTTGCTTCTGGCGGCCGCGCGGCGGTTGCGGCTCGTTTTACCGGCCTGGGCGCCGCGCGTCCCGGCCTATGCAATCGGCAGTGTCGCGATGTTCTGGACGATCCAGCGCATCGCGATGTTTCCCAATCCATGAACGCTCGGGAGGTCGGAATGGGTGGATACTGGCAGCATCTGCAGGCGGTTTCGCGGCTTTCCATCGCGGCGGGTCTTATCCTCGCGTCTTCGCCAGCCGTCCTTGCCTGCGGCTATCACGACGACGTGTCGATGGCGCGGGGCATGATGAACTGGGTTTATCCCGATGCGCTGCACGTGCTCGGCGCAATCTCGACGGCAGTAGCCGAGCAACGCCTGCCCGCGTCCGTGAACAATACGGCTCCGGACCTCTTCGGTTCGCGATATCGCCGGACGGCCGAGGCGCTGGGGCGGTTCGGGGAGGCGCTTGGCGAAAGCACCGACAGGATGCCGGCCCTTTCTTTTTCGATCGTTCTCCTCGAGCCGATGCTGTGGACACGGTACGAGGCTGCCGGAGTCGGGCTCCGAACGGAGGTCCACGTCACCGGTCCTGAGGCCAGCGATCTGGTGCTGGTTTCCGGCGAGGCGGTGATCGGCGAGATGGCGGCGGGCCGGCTGGCGACGGGCGAGGCGATCGAACGTGGCCTGATCCGTCTTTATGGCAGCGAGAGCCAGAAGGCGGCGTTCATCGGCGCCTTCCGCTCGGCCGGCAGCGCAAGACCCGGCACGATAAAATCCACCGCCATGAGCGGTCACGCGGCCCAATCGGTCGCGGGCATGGAAGCCGCGATGCATCTCCAATCCGTGTCGATCACGGCGCGGCCGACACTTCCGTCGACGGCATTCGAGGCCGACGGGGCGCTTGCCTGCGGGCCGGGACATCATTGAAGCCAGTCAATCTTGAGACAAGTCAAACCGAGGGAGGACGGAACATGATCAGGACATCACGCCACGGAGCAAGGTTTGCGGCCCTGCTGGCGTCGGCCGTCGCGCTGCCAGCCTTCGCGCAGGACACCGGCACGCTGGACCAGAAGAAGGCCGAGGACGCGCAACGGCGGCCACCGGCTTATTCGCCCTATGTCGGGCGAGACTTCCCGACGCGGCCGTTCTTCGGCGACACGCACCTGCATACTTCGTTCTCGATGGATGCCGGCGCCTTCGGCGCCCGAATAGGTCCGCGTGACGCCTACCGTTTCGCGCGGGGCGACGAAGTTACGTCGTCGACCGGTCAGCCGGTAAAACTGTCCCGCCCGCTCGATTTCCTCGTCGTCGCCGACCACTCGGACAATATGGGCTTCTTCCCGGACCTCTTCTCCGGTAAGCCCGAGGTGCTTGCCGACCCGACGGGCCGTCAGTGGTACGACATGATCCAATCCGGCAAGGGGGCGGACGCGGCGATAGCGATCATCGTCGCGTTCTCGCACGCAACCTTCCCGAAGGATCTCATGTATTTCCCCGGAACGGCGGCCTATCACAGCGCCTGGAAGGCGACGATCGACGCGGCGGAGGAATTCAACGACCCGGGCCGTTTCACCGCCTTCATCGGTTTTGAATGGACATCGAACACCGACGGCAACAACCTGCACCGCAACGTCATCTTCCGGGACAATGCCGACAAGGCGAGCCAGGTGGAGCCGTTCACGGTCTACCCGCCCTATGGCAGCGACAATCCGGTCGAGTTGTGGAAGTGGATGCAGGCCTACGAAACGAAGACCGGCGGCAATGTGCTGGCAATCGCGCATAACGGTAATCTGAGCAGCGGATTGATGTTCCCTGTCGTCGAGGCCTTCGGCAAGGAGCTCGATCGCGAATACGTGGAAACGCGGGCGAAATGGGAGCGGCTTTATGAGACGACGCAGACCAAGGGCACCGGCGAGGCACATCCCTTCCTGTCGCCCAATGACGAATTTGCCGCCTTCGAGATCTGGGACAAGGGCAATCTCGACGGCAGCGTCGCGAAAACGAAGGAGATGCTCGAATTCGAATATGCCCGCTCGGCCTTGAAGAACGGGCTGAAGCTCGAAAAGGAACTCGGCACCAATCCCTATAAATTCGGCCTGATCGGCAGCAGCGACGCGCATAACGGGCTCGCCGCCATGGAGGAGGACAATTTCTTCGGCAAGACGGTGCCGCAGGAGCCGAGTCCTCGCCGCATGATGGAAGCCTTCGTCGACAATACCAAGACAGGCGTGAAGGTCATGGACTGGGAGGTTTCCGCCTCCGGCTATGCGGCCGTCTGGGCGAGGGAGAACACGCGCGAAGCCCTGTGGGACGCCATGGAGCGCAAGGAAACCTATGCCACCACCGGCCCGCGCATGATCGTGCGCTTCTTCGGCGGATGGGATTTCGAGGCTCGCGACGCCGAGGACCGGCTGCCGGCGAGCATCGGGTACGGCAAGGGCGTGCCGATGGGCGGCGACCTCCGTAGGGCGCCGGGCGGCAAGGCGCCCACCTTCCTCGCCGCCGCGCTGAAGGACCCGATCGGCGCCAATCTCGACCGGTACCAGATCGTCAAGGGCTGGCTCGACAAGGATGGCAACCTCCACGAGAAGGTCTATGACGTCGCCTGGTCGGGGGATCGCCAACCAGCCAGCGACGGGAAGGTTCCCTCGGTCGGCAACACGGTGGACGAGGCGAATGCCACCTGGACCAATACGATCGGCGCCCCCGAACTCATAGCCGTCTGGAAGGACCCGGAATTCGATCCGACGCAGCCCGCCTTCTACTATGGCCGGGTCATCGAGATCCCGACGCCTCGCTGGACCGCCTATGACGGCCAGCGATTTGGTGTGAAGCCGTTGCCGGGGACCGCAATGACGGTCACCGAGCGAGCCTACACATCGCCGATCTGGTACACGCCGTGACGGTCAAGCCAAAGGGCGGGCGCGAGCAGCGGCCCCGCCCCGGGAGAGATTTCGCGGACAGCGGGCGTAGAAACGGAGGGCCTTGGAGGCCGTGATGATCTTGCGTGTTTCGCGAGCTATCGGGACCCCGCCGGGGCGCATTCGAATGCTGCAACGGGCCGGGAAAACCCTTTGAGCCGCCGACGTCTTGTCGGACTGAAGGCGTCGGGGCTCCCGTGCTCGCGGTAGACGTTCTCGGAAACAAGGGTCTTATCCGAGGCGGCAGCAGAACACAGGCGGGCCGCGAGTTGTACGGTGGTGCCGAAGAGATCATTGCTGTCCTCGACGGGTTCTCCGCAATCGATGCCGATCCGGACGTGGATCGGTTCGGCGCTTCCGCTGTTGTAGCGTTGGAAATCCCGATGGATCGCGGTTGCGCAATCAACGGCGTGCTTCGTCGACGCGAAGGACGCCATGATCCCGTCGCCGGTGTGCTTCACCTCCCGCCCGCCAAACTCGTTGAGGCACCTGTGCACGATCGAATCGTGTGCCCTGACCAGTTCGGTGGCCATGCGGTCGCCGAGGCGCGCCGTCATTTCCGTGGAGCCGACGATATCGGTGAACATGATGGCGCGATGCCCGCAGTCCTTACCGTCCTGCGGATGGTCGGCGGGCGGCTCCGGGTCCTGGATGCGACCGAGAAACGCCTCGACCGCCGAAAGCGCAACCTCGACGATCTCGCCGGCAACATGGCCATGCGCCTCGCGATGCACGCACTGGGCGGTTTCCTTGTCCGGGGCGTCGATGAGGCAGAAAGTGGTGCCGCGCTGCTGGTCGAACCAGTAGGTGAGGAATTTTACGCCGTACTGATCCTGGATTTCGAGATCCTTGCGATGCGCCTCGGCGACATCGGCGGCTGTGTACCCCTTGAGGTCATGCCGGTCCATGAAAATGGCCATCATCGCCCCCGCTACTATCTCATCTCGCGCTTTGCAGTTTATGTGCGATCACGTTGTTCAGCAATCGCTAAAGTCCCGAGCGCCGCTCGGCCACGGCGAGGATCGTTACCTGAGGCTGTATAGAACCACGCAGTATTTCAAAGTGGCCTCTGTTCGGGGCAGCCCTCGGAGGCAAGGGAGGTTCGATGAAGACTTCCGAGACTGAGGTTCTGATCGTCGGTGCCGGGCCGACGGGGCTTGTGCTGGCGCTGTGGCTGAAGCGGCTCGGCGTCGATCTCCGGATCATCGACAAGGCGTCCGCGCCGGGGGAGACCTCGCGCGCGATCGCGGTGCAGGCGCGCACGCTTGAATTCTACCGCCAGCTCGGCATCGGCGACGACGTGCTGGCGTCCGGCATTCGTGTCGAGCGGCTGGCCGTACGCACGCCGTCGGGGATCGCTGCGACCTTGAAGCTTGGCGATTTCGGCGCCGGGCTCAGCCGCTATGCCTTCGCCTTTGCGCTGCCTCAGGACATTCACGAGCGCATCCTGATCGGCCATCTCGAGAAGGCCGGCGTTTCGGTCGAGCGGCGCGCCGAACTCATCGGCTTCGAGCAGGATGCGGCGGGCGTGACGGCGACCGTCATGAAGGACGGCACCAACGAGATAATCCGGGCCGCCTATCTCTGTGGCGCGGACGGCGCGAGCAGCACGGTGCGCCATGGCCTGAAGCTCGGCTTTCCGGGCGGCACCTACGAGCAGTTCTTCTACGTCGCCGATGTCGAGGTGGTGGGCACCATCGCCCGCGACGGCCTCAATGTCTGCTTCGACACGCACGGCTTCGCGATCGTGCTGCCGGTGCGCCAGTCCGGCTCGGTGCGGCTGATTGGCATCGTGCCGGGCAGCCATGCGGCGGAGGAGACGATCCAGTTCGAGACGATCCGGGCTGAGGTCGAGCGGATCACCGGTGTCACGGTCAAGGCGGTCAACTGGTTCTCGACCTATCGCCTCCACCATCGTGTCGCCGAGCATTTTCGCGTGGGCCGGGTGTTCATTGCCGGTGACGCCGGCCATATCCACAGCCCGGCCGGCGGGCAGGGCATGAACACCGGCATCGGCGACGCGGTGAACCTCGGCTGGAAGCTCGCCGCCGTTCTCGGCGGGCGCGCGCACGCGCGGCTGCTCGACAGTTACGAGCCGGAGCGGATCGCGTTTGCCCGGCGGCTGATCAAGACCACCGATCAGGTATTCCGGGTGATGACCAGCCGCTCGATGCTCGTCGGCTTCTGGCGCCGCTATCTCATGCCGAAGATGATCGCCCTCTTCGTCGCGAACAGAGCTGGCGCGCGGCTTGCGTTTCGGACCGTGTCGCAGATCGGCATTGCCTACCGCGAGAGCGCCATCAGCCGAGGCGAGGCTGGACGCATGCGCGGCGGCGATCGGCTGCCCTATGTCAGCGGGCTCGCCGATGCCGGCGAGGGCGACAATTTCGCGCCGCTTTCCTCGCTCGACTGGCAGATCCACGTCTACGGCGCGGCAAGCCCGGCGTTTCGCGCCGCGCTGGCTCCGACCGGGATCCCGATCCACGCCTTTGCCTGGACGCCGGCCGCCGGAGAGGCGGGCTTGAGCCGCGACGCCGCCTATCTGGTGCGCCCGGACGGGCACGTGGCAGTGGCGGTGGAGACGCAAGACCCGGTGACGTTGCTCGGCTATATCGCGGAGCTCGAAATCAAGATTGGCATGGCGACGCGTGAGCCGCAGTGAGGCGCCTGCTCGCGCAGTGCTTTTTGCCTTGCCGCCCGCGCGCTGGCATTGCAAGGTCTTCGGTGGAGCGCCGCGATGCCTGCGGATGACTTCGTGTGTGCGACACGACATCGATACGCACGTGATTTCCTTAGCAAGGCCGGTCGGTTCTCCACAGCCACACGCGACAGTGCCAGCGCGTCTAACCAAGAGGCGCAGGTTGCTATAGCATTTTGAAATTCTGCATGATTTTCTCCTTGAATCGGGTCCGATTTGAGGAAATATGCCGTACCGGCGAGGGGGCATGAATGACACGGCGCTACGTGATCTACGACGTCTTCACCGAGAAGCGTCTGGAGGGTAATCCTCTCGCCGTAGTGTTTGATGGCGACGGCCTGAGCGACGGGGCGATGCAGGCGATTGCCCAGGAATTCAATCTTTCCGAAACGGTGTTCGTGCAGCGGCCGGGAAGTGCGGCCCATTCGGCGCGGCTGAAGATCTTCACGCCGGTGCATGAACTGCCCTTTGCCGGCCATCCGACCGTCGGCGCCGCGGTGGCGCTGGCTGAAGCCAACCATGGCGATTACGGCAAGCCGCTCGACCTGATGCAGGTGCTCGAGGAACGGGTGGGGCCGGTGCGTTCGGCGGTGCGGCTGAAGCCGGGGGAGGCGACCTTTGCCGAGTTCGACCTGCCGCGCAAGCCGATCCGGCTCGATGCGCGCTTCGACAAGCACGCGATTGCCGACGCGCTGAGCCTGAAGGCAACGCAGATCGGCTTCGAGAACCACGTGATTTCGTTCTGGAGCGCGGGAGTGCCCTTCGTCATGGTGCCACTGCACGACGTCGGCGCGGTGGCGGCGGTGGAATTCGACGCGCAACGCTGGGAGCAGCTTGCGCCGATGGCCGAAGGCAGGCTCGCCGGCGCCTATCTCTACTGTCGCGGCGGCGTCAACCACATGGCGCGCTTCCACGCCCGCATGTTCAAGCCCGAGATGAGGGAGGATCCGGCGACCGGCTCCGCGGTGGCCGCCCTTGCCGGCGCCATCAATCTCTTCGACGAGCTGGTCGACGGGCACCATCCGATCCTGATCGAGCAGGGGGTGGAGATGGGGCGGCCGTCCTTCATCCACCTGCATCTCGACATCGCCGGTCGCAAGATCGCCACCGCCCGCATCGGCGGCCATGCGGTCAAGGTTGCGGACGGCGAGCTGGCGATCTGATCTTCATCTCAGAGCAAGGCGCGTGCTCATCGGTGCGCGGAGGAGAAAGGGCATGGCATTGCGCATAGTTTCGCTGAACGCGTGGGGCGGCCGCGTGCATGCGCCGCTGATCCGCTATCTCGCCGAGATCGAACCGGATGTGCTCTGCCTGCAGGAGATGACGCGCACGGCCGCCTCGCGCGCCGACTGGCTGGTCTATCGCGACCGCGGGCTGGAACTGCCGCAGCGCGCCAATCTCTTCGACGAGATCGCCGCCGTCCTTTCGGGGCATGACGCCTTCTTCTGCCCGACGGCGAGGGGAGAGCTCTTCGACGGCGAGGATGTGGTTCTCTCCGAGTTCGGGCTCGCGACCTTCGTGCGCAAGTCGTTGCCGGTCATTGGCCAGGCGCTCGACTTCGTCCACGGCGGCTTTTCGGCCGACGGATGGGGCGCGCATCCGCGCGGACGAAACGCTCATTGCCTGCGGCTGATGAACTACGAGGACGGCTTCACCATCACCATCGCCCACATGCATGGCCTGCGCGACATCGCCGGCAAAGAGGACACGCCGGCGCGTCGGGCGCAGGCGGAGGCGCTGGTAAATCTGGTGGAGCGGGTCCGGCGCGACGACGAGCGGCTGGTCGTCTGCGGCGACTTCAACGTGCTGCCGGGAAGCGAGACCTTCGAGGTGCTGGGGAAGCTCGGGCTTACCGATCTCGTGACGTCACGCGGCTTCACGGATACCCGGACCTCCTATTACGAAAAGGAGAACCGCTTCGCCGATTACCTGCTGGTGACGCCGGAGGTGAAGGTCAACCGCTTCGACGTGGTCGAAGAGCCGGAAGTCTCCGACCATCGTGCGCTGCTCGTCGAAGTGGCGTAGGCGGGCGGGTGACAGCGCCGTGTGCCTTTCCGGGCGCGCACGATATATAACAACAGCGTGCTGCGTCTCCTCTGTAGCGGTACGGCAAGGTTCTGCCCGGCCCTCATTCTTGTGCTTGTCACAGGAATCCAGCCACGGCGCGTCCGCGCCGTGAATGACTCCGTCTCGCACCAACACAGGGCTGCCAGAGTTGTGATTCCACATCTGTTACGTCCATGATTCTCTCGCGCCAAGGACTTGGGCGCGCTGGATTCCTGTGACGAGCACAGGAATGAGGAGCGTGGGGCGGCCGTGCATCACGGCTCAACTGATGCAACCCTATGAATTGCTGCATGGTTTCATCCTTAGCCCGGCTCCGATCCAGGGATCACGCAGCGGCAGCCGACCGGATCTCCACCGGAACGCCCTTTTTGAGCGTGTTGGCGACCATGCAGATAGCCTTGGCGCGATCGATGATCGCCTGCGGATCGGAACCGTCGAGCGTCTCGCAGCTGACCGACATGGCCGCCGCCGTTGTCAGCAGCGGCTCGCCTTCGAGCTCGATCGTGACGCTGACGGCGATCTTGCCGAGGGCGGCGCCCATCTGGTGCGCGGCGTAACGAAGATCGTTGCAGAAGCAGCCGCCAAGTGCCAGCGCCAGCAGCTGCGCGCCATTGAAGCCGAGCCCGCGGCCGCCCGCTTTGCCCTCCGGCCGATCGACGACGACCGTATGGCTGCTGGCCCAGCCGATCGCCGCCTCCGTGCCTTCGACATTGCGCAATTCAACCGTCATGGAACCCATCATCTTTCCTCCTGTCGAGAGGAGGAGTTTAGAGCCGGACGGGGATAAGCGTGAGCGGTTTTACGCAGCCGCGGCGCCGCTCGACGAGGGGAAAGGGGCAGACGGCGTCGTCCACGCCACCCGCATCACCGGCTCCACCGCTACGCTGTGAGCCGTTGAAAAATTTCCCAAAAATTTTGCAAAGGGTGCTGGACAAGCCGGGCGAACGCCATTATACGCCCCACCAGACCGCAGCGACGCGGTTCTGGACGGGTGATTAGCTCAGTTGGTAGAGCAGCTGACTCTTAATCAGCGGGTCCACGGTTCGAGCCCGTGATCACCCACCAATCTTTTCAATATGTTGCCGCAACCTCTTCATCTAATATCTTAATGCATTGGCCTTCGGGTAACATCTGGGTAACCAGAGACCGGCCACCCGCAGCACGTCCGTCTTTTGTCTTTCGCTTGGTCGGCCTGCGGCTTTCAGTTCCTCGATTGCCGCCTGGAGGCCTTCCTCGGGCGTCCATCGCGGACTCGGCGATTGTGGCCGCCGCCGCGGCGACCGGACAATCCGAGCGTCCCGGCTTTTTTCCTGCCTACTGCATGTTCCCTTAAATCGTAGCCGAGTTAAGGACAAAAACATCCAGCAATTCAAAGTGCTACAGCGTCCTTTGCGCGTCTGATAAGACGCGGCGCTGTAGGACTTTAGTCCGATAAAGAAATGGGCCATAAGTCTTAGCCCAATTTGGCCTTATCCCATTGAGCGCGCTCCGTAATCCTTGACTGCAACCTGTGCTGTGAGACCATTCAACCCTCTGGTTGTAGTGCGCAGGGAGGGGACAATGAATTTCGACGATGACGTTGAACTGGCGCTCGCTCTGGCCTGCGAAGAACTCCAGATGACCCGAGACGAGATAATCCGCCTCATCCTTCGTGAGTGGCTGGAGCAGTATGGCTTTCTGTCCGTCCATGAGTTGGACGAGGGGGGCGGCGACGGAAGGGAGTAGTGCATAATATGAGTCTCTTCCGTCGCCGACGAGGTACAATGACGTCCCGGGATCATGCCGAACCATCTCCGCGCGTTTGTCGCAGATCGCCCGTGCTACAGCGTCCTTTTGCGCGTCTGATAAGACGCGCGGCGCTGTAGGTTCCGCGCCTCGTCTGTTGTGCCTTCGGGGCCTCCTGATCGCCGGCGCCGCGCTTACGTTGCGGCGGACCTGGGGCGGGGGATAAACCGCGCGAGCGCGCCTTCGTTGATGAGGAGAAGTATCCAGGTGAGCAGAATCAGGAGTGGGGTGCCGGGGAGGCCCGCCAGCCCCAGCACGGGCATGTATATCGGTATGGCGGCAGTGGCGAGGAGCAATGCCTTGAGCGGCATGCGCGCAGGCCTTCCACCTGGAAGTGGCCAGAGGGCGGCGACTGCGGCAAGGATCACCAGATCGTAGCTAAGGCTGTAAGGGGTGATGACGAAGGTGGCAAAGATCGTGCTTGCCGCACGCGCCCCGTCGCCCTGCAGCCGCGGGAGGCTGTAAAGCCACAAAATGAGCGCTGCGACGGCGACCGGAACATGTGCGGCCAGCGCTATGTCGGACGAAAATCCGAGGCTGCGGAGCGAGCCGAACATGGATGGCATCATATGCAGGAAGATGCCGGTTGCCCCTCGCATCACGCCGGTCTGGTAGGGCACGACATTCTCCATGAAACCCTGCCAGCTTGAAAAGCCGAAGGCCGCCATGGAGACAGCCACGAGGCCAAGAGCCGTCGCAGTCGCGACCGTGATCACCAGCCATCGCCGTTCATAGAGCAGCAGCAGCGGGAGCAATAGTCCGAGTTGCGGTTTGATCGTCAGCAACCCGATACAGATGCCCGCGAGCACGGGACGATCGAAGCGACCGGCAAGTCCCACCAGAAGGAGTGTCGATGTCAGGAAGCCATTCTGGGTCGCCACCGCATTTGTCAGGATCGCCAGCAGCAGCCAGAGCAACTGACGGATCGTCGCTGCCGGTGCGATAAGCCGGATCGCAGCGCAAAGGAGAAGAAACGTCACCAGCAGATAGGCCACCATCGCGTTCTTGTAGCCCAGCCACCCGAATGGCAGGACTGTAAGCAGATAGTGCGGCGGGTAGCTCCAGGCGTGCCATGGATAATCGGAACCGAATGCCGCCTGCATATGCGCGAAGTAGACCGCGTGGGGCGCAAAAATATCGTGGACGCGACCTTCGAATACCAATCGCGCAGCGATCCAGTAGTTGGCGAAGTCCCGGTTCGACCAAGCCAGTTCGATTGTGCCTGTGTCGTTAATCGCGAGAAGGATCCAGGCGGCTGTTGCGGTTAGGCAGGCGGTGACAGCCAGCACCGCGGGAAACGGCGTTCGAGCGGCCGGGATCGAACGGTTGGCAAGGTTGTCGGTCATAGTCTGCAATCCAGTTCTCGGACTGGTGCAGCTTGCCATCTAAAGTTGAACAAAGCGGAAAGAGGGCCATGCGAGGCATTGCGCCGCTCGACCTGTGCAGCGATCTGCGACGACGCGCGCAAGAGCAGGCCTAAGGTGCGCCAATCCATTCGAACGCGACGCGCCGCAGGGTTTTGTTGCACGCACGGGTGGCGGTTTAAAATCGAACGGACTAAAGCAATTCCAGGAAAAGTGTGTAACGGTTTTCCGTCCGGACTTGCGTTATTTCAAAGAGTTAGATCATTTCACTGTTTCAATGAAACAATGAAATGATCTGGTCGCCAATCGCCGCTGTGCTATCCTCGGTCGTGAGGTAGGGCACAAGATGAATATCGTACGTGGCCTCTTTCGACTGTGGTTGATCGTCTCTGCGCTTTGGGTGCTGACACTGGTCGTCTACGTGGAAGTCGAAGGACGGCGGCGAGACGTGACGGATGGAGGCTCCGTCTTCGTCAAGGGCTGGGCAGTGGTCACTGACGGCTGGAAAGCCGAAAAAGAGGTGGCGTCCCTAAGGGAAAAGGCCGCTGCATCTGGAAGCGAGAACATCGTCGTGCCAGATGAGATTGCGAGCAGACTTCGAACCGGCAGGCAGGTGCAGAATACGGCTTTGCTTTTCGGCGGGATGCTGCTGGGCCCGCCACTTATCCTGCTTGTGCTCGGGGCTTGGGTTATCCGTGGTTAGGGTAAAGTGAAGCGGCCACTACAGCGCCGCGCGTCTCATCAGACGCGCATCGGACGCTGTAGCACCCCGAGTTGCTTAAATCGGCTACGACTTAAGGAAACATGCAGTAGAGCAGCGGCTGTTGTCTCACAAAGGCCACGTTAATAAGTTCCACGTGCGGCCACGTGGCAAGGGGCAATCATGTCGATCAAGGCGATAGACCATTCCGGTTTCCAGGAGACGGTCTCCGTTATCCCGGCGGGTGAGGCTCCCAAGAAGATGGGGTCATCCTTTTTCCGGGGCAGCGCCAGCAATTTCAATCCGTACGGCTCCGATCACGTGAAGGACGACTTTGCGTCGCGATTCCTGTTGAAGGGATGGACGCCTGACAAGCCGTTCATTTCTCCCGCGACGAACGTTACCGCCTTCGGCTCATGCTTTGCCGAGAACATCAGCAAGCACCTTGCGAAGCTGGGATTCGATGTATCCAAGAACCGCGATCGCGAAATCTACATTTCGTCGATGGGCGAGGGCCTGGTCAATGTCCACTCGATCGTCCAACAGTTCCGCTGGGCGCTCGAAGGCATAGCGCCGCCGACGAACCTCTGGCACGGCTACAAGGCCGAAGAATTCGACCTGACGGAAGAGATCCGGACCCGCACCCGGGACGTGTTCCTGAAGACGGACGTCTTCATTTTGACGTTTGGCCTGTCGGAAATCTGGTACGATGAGCTGACCGGCGGCGTTTTCTGGCGTGCCGTTCCGATGAAGCACTACGATCCGGGCCGGCACAAGTTCCGCGTTTGCACCTTTGGCGAGACGAAGGCCTGCATCCAGGAGATCATCGACCTGATCGGCAAACACGTGCCTCGGGCGAAGATCGTCGTCACCGTCTCGCCGATTCCTCTCGTCGCTACATTCCGGCCGATCGCCTGCCTGACGGCCAACTCGGCATCCAAGGCGATCATTCGGGCCGCCGTCGACGAGACGATCCGCGAGAGCGGCGATGAATGGGCGGGCCGCCTTTATTATTTCCCCGCCTACGAGATCGTGAACGAGGCGTTTCCGAACCGTTTCGTCGAAGATGGCAGGCACTTGCAGAACATGATCGTGCCCGCGGTCATGAATTTGTTTCAGGCGACCTATTGCAACACCGACCTCACGATCGATGAGGCCGAAAAGATGCTGAAGGCCGCCCGGCTGCAATCGGCCAATACTCTGGACGGGCATGCGCTTTTTTCACAGGCAAGGTTCGGCTCGAGGTTCCGTGCGATCGTCCGGCGCCTTGTCGGTCGGAAGAAGGCCGCGTCGAACAAGAAGTCGCGCTAAAGAGCGGCGCGCTGCGCTCGGGCGACGGGCTCTGCTTAGCTGTCGCCACAAATGCGAAAGCGCGCTTGTTTGGGCCAAGCGCGCTCTAGGCGAACGATCTACCGAAGGGGTGCCGGCACCCTCGATCGAACGGCTAAATATAGCACTGAATCGGGAGAGTAACAACGCGCGATGGGGCGTCGGCGTTGCGAGAGAGTAATCACGTCCCGAACCGGGACCATATCGCTTGGTGCGTGCGTTGCGGCATACCCGGTCCTGTCGTCGTCCCGAGGGAGCGCCGCCCATACGCTGTTGCATATTTGCGTCGATCAACAATCGCGCACCCGCTTTCTCAAAAGGATCGGGCCGGGGCGGCAGAAAATTGCCCATATTGACGACTAGCCGCGCGTTTCAGCTTCAGTGAAACACAACGAAAGGAACCTGATGCGCGGATATTTGATCCTCTCCGAAGCAAGAAGCGGCTCCAGCTGGCTAAGCACGCTCCTCGGTCATTCCGGCGAAATGGGATTGCCGGCCGAGTGGCTGGCTCCGAAGGCCCATCGCCTTGACACCAGGGCCCTGCCTTTCGACGCCTTCTTCGGGGAAATCATCAGGAAATGCTCGACCGCAAACGGGGCGTTCGGCATGAAGATCTTTCCGAACCAGATTTTCGTAACGAACGAGCGCTACGGTCGGGACTTCATCCGCCATTGCCTGTCCGAGCACGAGACGGCGCTGATCTTCCTTCGGCGCAGGGATACGCTGAGGCAGGCGATTTCCTTCGCGCGGGCGCGCCAGACGCGGGCTTTCGCCGCCCACCACGGAGCAAAGGCGGAGCCGCGCTACGACTTCGAACAGATCGCCCGTTGCTTCTTCTATATCCGGGAAAGCTACAATTTCTGGCAGAGCTACCTGGAGCTCCTGGGTGCGCCGTTCATCGAATTCACCTACGAGGATCTTGCCGGCGACCCGTACCCTTTCATCGCGCATATCGCGGAACACCTTGGCGTTTGCGCCCCGGCCAAGACCGAAACGAGGATGGCCGTTCAGCGCGACGGCCTGACGGAGGAATGGATCGCGCGCTTCAACGAAGACTGCCGCTCGGGGGATCTGCTCCGGGCTTACGACCGCCGCGAACACATTCCCGGCAAGTTGCGCAACTTCGCGAAACTGGCGTCCGGGAAGCTCAAGCCGCGTTACCCGTTCGCGTTTTAGGGAACGAGCGGTGCGGAAGTCCGTCGCCGCGGTCGGCCGAGTTGAATTCCGGTGATGATCCCGATAAACGCAGCTATCGCAGCGGCACCTGGAGCGGATTTTGAAGGATCTTCACTACCCCTTTCGTCTTTTCGACCATGAGAACGGGCGGGGTCAGCGAAGCCTTTTCGACCGGATCATCACCCGGTACGAATCCTTCAAACTGGCCGCGCGCGAGCGCAAGCACAAGCGCGCGATCGAAATGTCGTGCCTGAACGAGGGTGGTGCGCGGCCGCTCGGCCGGGACGACATTCCGGTCGTCTTCAACACCCACAACGACCTCAAGCTGATGCCGTCCTTTCTCGCCCACTACAGAAGGCTCGGCGTTTCGCGCTTCATCTGCATTGACGACGTTTCGTCCGATGGTACGCGCGAGTATCTGCGCTCGCAGCCGGACGTGGATGTCTGGAGCTCGCCGTTGCGCTACCGCGACGCCCGGCGCGGGCGCGAATGGCGCCAGACGTTGTTCGAGCGCTACGGCAAGGACCGTTGGTATCTCAACGTCGATTCGGACGAATTCCTGATCTACGACGATTGCGAGCGCCAGCCGGTCCGCAATCTGATCCGGGCGCTGGAAGCACGCGGCGAAAAGCGCCTCGCGGCCCCCATGCTCGACATGTACCCGGTCGGCCCGCTCGGTTCGGCGACGCTCGACGGAACCGATGCGCGGATGCCCTGGGAGATCGCCGACCACTTCGACGGCACCGGCTACGAGATCACCTACACCAAGCGGGCGATCAGCATCACCGGCGGGCCGCGCAAGCGCAAGTTCGCGCACGTGCTTGAACTCATGAAATATCCGCTGATCTTCTGGGACAAGGATTGCAGCCTGGGGGTCAGCATCCACCAGCCGCTTCCCTGCGAGCGGAATTTTCTGGCGATCTCCGGCGTGTTGCTGCACTTCAAGTTCTTCTCCGACTACAAGGAGAAGATCGAGCACGCGGTGACGGACGGACAATATTTCGCCGGCGCCGCTGCCTATCGCAAGATGCTGGACGATTTGCAGAAATCCGGCGAGTTCGACTTCCAGAGCCCGGACTCCGTGCGGTTTTCCGGCTCGAAGCAATTGCGCGAACTGGGTTTCATCGCGCCGATTTCGTTCACGTCGGACTAAGACAGGTGTGCAATGCGGCGCGACGAGCAGCCGGAGCGGGCGCATCTCCATCTGCACCGGCGATAAAGTTTGCGCCTTCTCGCGCCGCCGACGCGGCGCGGCTGGATTCCTGTGACAGGCACAGGAATGAGGTGCACATGGGTAAGCGCCGGTGGCCCGGAATAACCGCGAGAGCTTTTGCCCTGCCCGTTTGGTTGGGATCGTATCCCCCATACCGCTTGAGAGCTGATGGCGACGTCAAACTCGGCCTTGACTGCTTCTGCGACGACCGCCGGACTATCGAAATAAGCGAGCGCCTGCGCGACGTAGGTTTTGACCTCATCTGAATATTTCGGATCGGCCATCTCTCTATAAAGGCTCCATCAAGGTATGCTCTTTGCGGTCGCGTGCAATGATGATGGAGGCACAAGTGGAGGACCGTGAAATAGAGCGCCGCGCAAAGAGGCTCTGGGAGCTAGAAAACCCGGGGCGGCCATGGCAGCCCATCGCGCACCGGATTGAAACGGGGCAAGACCTCTCGACGGGAGCAACCGAAGAGGACCGAGAGCGTTACCGGCAGCGAGTCCGCGATGGCGAGTGATCGGGACAAGGCGACCCTAAGTTGGCAGGTGTCGCATGCATGTGCGATCTGCACTCTTGCGATCTCGGGTTTCTGGTTGGCTGCGTCGACCATGGCACGGACAGCGGCGGCATCTGCGCCATAGCGACGAACCACGCCGACAAACTCTTCCGCGTCATGTCCGCGGATGGCGAAGATCGGGCGCCCGATCGATCTGTGCGTGTGCTCCGGGTTGTGGAGCGGAGAGGATGAGTCGAGGAACGTTGCCTCTACCCATTCCGGCATGTCCAGAGCAGGTTTGAAGGGCGAGCCGTCCACGCCGAACATACTTTCCGACGGCTGCGGCCTCGAAAGATCTACCATCCAGAAGTCCTTCCCCATGTCGTTCACCTATTGGGTGACGGACAAAGGCATGGATTTCATCAAGCGGTATTCGGAAGGCCAAGGCATCGATTGATGCCTCTGTTTCTATAAACCTCCCCCGCAATTGGTTGCAGGCCCGGGAATCGAACCCGGTCCTTCGTGCTTATGAGGCACGCGGCTTACCAGTTGCCCTGCCTAGCTTCATCTAATTGCCTTGCCTTTGCACGACGGTTGCGTAAACCTTTCATACCCCTGCATCTTTTTGAAGCTGGCATGCGAATCCGATGAGCAACAAAATTTTCGAGACGTTGACCGGCATGTACTTCACGGTCGATGACACCGATGGAAGTTACGCCACGGGTCAAGTGATCCGTCTTGCTGCCGAAGGGCTCTATTTCGTTCGCTTCGACGGCAATGAGGTGACGCTGCCTCTAGAGCTCGTGTCTGTCGGCGAGATGCTGGAGACCACCGAAGAAGAGTATAAGCTCTGGAGGTTCTTCGACACGATCGAGGAAAGAGACAAGTGGATCGAATGGCTAGACGCGCCATCTAAGCCGCGGGTCGTCTCGCTCGTGAAGCCGACCAAGTAACGGCCTCGGCCTTGGAGTGCGAAGGTAAACAAGTAGCAGGAAAGCGGCGGGCCGAAACGAACTGACGAGGAAGATCCATACTCGTCCATTCATCTCGCCCGCGGAAATGAGTGGATCATTGCGACAGACGGCGGTCATCGGTGGTCGCGCTGTTCTAGGCTGGAACCTGGTGGCGCTTGCCGGACTTGATCTTCCTCGCGATTTCAGCGCAGATGTCGAAGCCGTCCTTGCGGCAGTTCCGCTCGATGATCGACTCCATTCGACGGCTTTCCGGTAGGCGATCGTCGGCCGCCATTCGCTGATAGCCGGCGCTACGCTGATCGCATACCAACGTGATCTTCTCATGCTTGTCCCTCGTTCGTCTGGGTTGACGCTGCGCATCCATCAGCCGGCATGATCACCTCTGCTTCTTGGTCCGATAGCTTGATAAGGATCTGGATTGGTGGTGTTGGCAGTATTTCCCGGCAGCCCTGGCAGCGCAGAAAAGGTAAGGGCCGCCGTTGTTGAGGGGCCACTTGCATTCGCCGGGGAGCAAATCCTCCAGATGCTTGGCATATGGCAAACGCTTCACATCGTAGTCTGTGACCGGGATTGGTTCTCCCGCGTGCCGCGTGTACAGCTTGCGCGTTTCCGACCTTCCTCGGAGCCCGTGCGGGCTTTTTGGGCCTGGTACTCCTAGACCGTTGTTTCTCCGGGAAAAACGCGCGATCTCGAAATGCGATCCCAACGATCACGTTTCGGCTGACACCCAAGCGCGAACCGCGACCGTGAACACTCACGGCCATTTCTTGGCTCCGCTATGACAACACGCTCCGTCATCCCTGCGCCTGCCACACGGATCCAGCCACGGCGCGCCGTGAATGACTTGACGCGGTATCCCCAACTCGCGAGGAGGATGCGCTTTGCCACGTCGATCCACTGTGCGGCAGCAGCAACCGCAAGCGCGGGGTCATCCTTTCCGGCTCTGACTCAACCGCATGGGATCAACGGAATGGAAAGGACCGCAACACGCGATCGGTCGTCTCCGCCGATGGAACGGCTGGCGCGTTGCCAGCCACTCCGCCAGTCGTCAGCAGGCTATCGAAATCGACGGGACCGGGGAGGGGCGCGCCGCGGAAGCTGAAGTAATCCGCAAACTTGAAGCCGTCGCCCTTTATCTTGCCGTGGGGCTCCATCCAGATCGAGGGCACTCCATAGGCATCGGCGACGATGAGGCCGTGGAGACTGCTGGATATCACCAGTTCGCTGGCGGAGATCGCCTCGCAAATCTTCTGCGGGTCACCGAGAAGGTTGAGAACCCTCCAGTGCCTGGGCAGGGAGGTTCCGTAGCGTTCGAGAAAGGTCTGGTAGGTGACGAAATGCGGGATGACCACGACCTCCGACGTCGCCGTAGTCTTCTTGGGCCAGATCAGCGGCAGCAGGATCGCCGGATCGCCGAGCGCAATGTCGCGGTTGGGAGCGACCCTTGCCTTCGACAATTCGCCGCGAACCGCGTCAAAGACGAGGCGCTGCGGCCAGAGCGCCGGCGTTCCGCTGTCCATGAAGCCGGAACCCCAAACGTGCAGCGTCCGCCAGGGACGCTTGCGCCAGAAGGCGTATTTCTTGCGGCTGTATCGATAATAGGCGTCGATGATGCTGCCGACGCCGATGAGTTCCGCACGTGCGGGTGCAACATAGACCGGCTCGACGGACAACAGATCCTGGAGGATATCGGCCATCAGGTTGTCGCCGAAGTTCTCGGTGGTCTTGCCGAAGCTCTCGCCGACGGTGGCGGAGAAGACTTTCACTTTGCGCACGCGCGAACTCCTACGAGGCCTACTCATTAGGCCCACTTATTAGGGGCATCGGGAAACACGATTCTCGACCGCTTGCGAACGTCGCGTCGATCGCGCCACGCGCTCCTGTAATCATCAACCCGGACCTGCAGCACCTCGTGTCTTCAGACACGCAAGGCTCGCCGCAGCACTGCGCATTGCCGCATGATTCTGTCCTTAAATGGGCTCAGTAATCACGCAGCGGTACATTTCGGAATGCTAATTAAGCGGTGAATACCGGAATTTTGATTTGAGAGGAAGGCCAGCCGGAGAGTTGCACTCGGCGGCACGATGCTACCGAAAGCTCACAACCCATGGTACGCTTGCTGCGATCAGGCGCTGCACTCGGCATCGCGCATGGATCGAACAAGCTGGAGCCGGGTACGGGCGGAAAAACCGCCTCAGACGCAAGCTCCAGCCGGGGGAGGGCGCGACATGCCGTTGCAGGATGGCTATGGGCTCGTGATCGGGACGAAGCTCGATTATTTTCGCGACGACCCCGACGATTTCGGGCGCTACTACCACGGCAACCTGATCGTCGGCACGCCACAGGGGCCTTACCACTGCGCGATCGACGTCGACCCGAAGAAAATGCCGAACGGCATCGAGTGGCGCGTGGTTGCACTTGCCGCCGGTGCGATGAGCCAGTTCAGCCAGCTTTCCAACGGCTGGCACGCGCTTGCCACGAACGACAACTCCGGCGCGCTCGACTATATCCGCTCGCCCGTGCTGCACCCGCCGCTCGGTATCCGCTTCGTCCGCTATAACAGCTGCCTTTCCCGCCTTCTTGAATTCATCCGCTGGAACCCGCCGTGGAACCAAGGGCTCGGCATCCAGGCGCTGACCGATCTCGAAGGCGTGCTGACCAATGCGGCGCGCTGCTTCGTCTTCGGCGAGCCCTTCAATGTCGGCCTCGGCGTCCACAACATCCACCAGAACCAGGGCGACCCGTTGACATCGCCTTTCGCCGCCGAGAACGGCATCTGGCAGGACGGGGCGACGATCATCGAGAGCACCTCGGGAACGTTCACCGCCTTCCTCAACAAGTTCAAGACGCAGTCCTACCGCACCGATGCGCTTGGCCGGCCGGCTTGACGGGGCCTGCGACCGCTGCATGTTTCCTAGGGATTTACAGCGCCGTGCGTCCTTTAGGGCGCACAAAGGTCGCTGTAACTCTTTGAATCCACGCATCGTGCTTTCCGAAAATCGGGTCCGATTTTCGGAAAGCACGATGCGCTAGGCTGCGGCGACCAATGCATTCCGTCATTCCTGTGACCAGCACAGGAATGAGGAGCGTGTTGCAGTGCAGGCGCGAGGGCAGGGAATCCGGCGGCGGCCCTTAAACTTAGGCCCGCCAATCGCTATATGGCCTACTGCAGCGCCGTGCGTCTTTCAGACGCACAAAGGTTGCCGCAGCACTTAGATTACTGCATGGTTCTTTAAACCGGATCGATTTAAAGAACCATGCACGGGCCGACGTACCGGCCGGAGGAAACAACGGGAATGGATGGCATGCAGCGTTTTGGACGAGTTCTGGCAATGGTCGCGGTTGGCCTCACGGTCATGATGACGGTGGTCGACGTGGCCGAGGCACGGCGGGCCGGCGGCGGTTTCGGCTCGCGCGGCAGCCGCACCTTTTCGACCGCGCCGATCACGCGCACGGCGCCGACCAATGCCGCGCCGATCGAGCGGACGATGACGCCGCGGCCGAATTCGGCGACCAATCCCGCGACCAACCCTGCAGCACAGAACCAGACGGCCAACCGGAGGCCGGGCTTCTTCAACAGCTTCGGCGGCTCGATGCTCGGCGGCCTGATGATGGGCGGCCTGATCGGCATGCTGCTCGGCCACGGCCTTGGCGGCGGTATCGGCTTCCTCGGCCTGCTCCTGCAGGTGGGCCTGATCATTGGCGCGATCATGCTGGCGATGCGGTTCTTCGGCCGTAGCCAGCGCCCGGCCTATTCGGGCGCGGGCGCTTCGGCCCGTTCGTCGGCTGCCGCCTCTTCCGGGGCGTCGTCCTTCCGAATTCCAAACATCGGCGAGGGAATAGGCAGGGGTGCGAGCTTGAGCGGGCAGGCTGCAACGGCGCCTTCCGCTTCCGCGAGTTCTTCCGCCGCCGCCGCAGGCCAAGCCGACGAAATCGGCGTCACCCAGCGCGACCTCGACCGCTTCGAGGCGATGCTGAAGGAGGTGCAGGCGGCTTACGGTGCCGAGGACTATGCGGCGCTGCGGCGGCTGACCACCCCGGAAGCCATGTCCTATCTCGCCGAGGAACTCAGCGAGAACGCGACGAGCGGGCTCAAGAACGAGGTTCGCGACGTTCATCTGGTGCAGGGCGATGTCGCCGAGGCCTGGCGCGAGAACGGCATGGACTACGCGACCGTCGCGATGCGCTACGAGAGCATCGACGTGATGCGCGACCGTTCGACCGGCCGCGTCGTCAGCGGCGACGCCGACACGCCCACCGAAGCGGTCGAGCTTTGGACCTTCCTGCGCAAACCCGGCGCGGAATGGCAGGTCTCGGCCATCCAGGGCGTCCAGCCCTCTCTTTAGAGTGATATCCGATCCTGATTGGTTAGAGTGATACCCGAGACCGCTGGGGTTCGCGCGTCGCAGCCTCTCCGAGCCGCCCCGCGGACTGCACCTTTCGGGCTGCACCCCCCTCTGCCCTGCGGGGCATCTCCCCCACAAGGAGGGAGATTGGCGAACTGCGGGCTCTCCGTTTCCTCGCCTCGATAATACCAGCCTCACTGCGGGACGCGGCGGTGGTGCACGGCAATGCCTCCTCGATCTCCCCTTGTGGGGGAGATGCCCGGAAGGGCAGAGGGGGTAGTGCCGTATCCCTGATTTTCGCCATTGCAACCTGATCGGATCTTGCTCTAGACCCGCCCGGAGCGGTATCGGCGTCGGCATTCCCGATTTCGTGAACCCTCCTCTGCATATTCGCTTAATCCCGGTCCGGCTTGAGCGTAAAATCACTTGGGGCGCTCGACGTGCCACAACCGCTCGAAATAGCCGTGGTGGACGCGCACGGTCTTGACGAAGGCGATCATTGCGTGTCAATGACCGGCGTAACGCCTTGAATTGCTGGAAAATTCTTTTCGCTGCGGGCGTTGGAGCAAGGGGATGGACATCGCTGGTAAGAGGCTGAAGGGTTCGGCCGGGTTGATTTCGCCGACGGGGGGACGACCGGGCCATCCGGCGGCTGCGGGGCGCGCATCATCGCTCTTGCTTGGCATGGCGGCGCTCCTTTTCGCAATGGCGGCATCGACCTTCACCGGTCATGTCGAGGCAGCGGACTGCAAGAGCCCTTCCGGACCGGAAACGGACTGGCACGACTGCAACAAGCGGTTGCTCATGCTCGGCGGGAGCGATCTCGAGGGCAGCAATCTGGTCAATACCGATTTCACTCTGACCGACCTCAGGGGCGCCACGCTTCGCGGCGCCAATCTCGAAAAGGCGACGCTGATGCGCGCCTCGCTCGCCGGCGCCGTCGCGGACAAGGCGAACTTCACCCGGGTCGAGGCCTATCGCGGCAATTTTTCCGACATTTCCGCCGAGGGCGCTTTGTTCGTGAGCTCCGAGTTGCAGCGCACCGACTTCAGCCGCGCGCGCCTGACGGGCGCCGATTTCGAGAAGGCCGAACTAGGGCGCGCCAACTTCCATGAGGCCGTGCTGACGGGCACCCGCTTTTCAATGGCCAACCTCTCGCGCGCCAATCTCAGCGGCGCGGTCTTCGAAGGTCCGATCGATTTCGATCGCGCCTTCCTGTTCCTGACCAGGATAGAAGGCCTCGACCTCTCGGCCGCGACGGGGCTCGAACAGGAGCAGGTCGACCTTGCCTGCGGCGACGCCGCGACGAAGCTGCCGGCCGGCCTATCGGCGCCCGCCAAATGGCCGTGCCCGCACGACAACGACTGATGTTTTCGCCAGCGTCGGACGGGGCAAGCGATTATCCGTTACGACCGGGACATCGGATTCGGCGGAGGCGGGCCGGTGACGTGAACGCTCGCCAGGCGAGGGCGCGAATGCCGCTTTGGACCCGGACTCGTTGCAGGGCTTCGACAACCGACTGCATTTTTCCTTAGAGCCCTTCAGGGTTAAATGGAAACAGTTCTGTTGGCTCAAACGGAGTCGGATGGTCGACCGGCCGGCGCGCGGCGTAGCCAAAGCATACGTCCAAGCCGGCCGGTCGATCAGGCGGCCCGTTTCAGCCAACCCGAAGGGCCGGGCATCTTTCCGTCAGGCTCAGAGGCGATCGGCTCGAACGTACATCCGGGTACGCCCCTTCGCCGATCGCCTCTGCCCTGACGAAAACCTGCTCCGGCAGAACTGCTTCCATTTAACCCTGAAGGGCTCTAAAGGCGCGTCTGACAACGCACGGCGCAGTAAGAGTCATTCGCGCCGCCGACGCGGCGCTGCTGGATACCTGTGGCAAGCACAGGAATGAGGTGCGCGTGGTTATCCGTCGAGGATCAACGTCAGCCGCCGCGCCTGCATCGCTCAGGCCCTTGCTCAATCTGTTCAACGCACTCGTCATTCCTGTGCTTGTCACAGGCATCCAGCCGGCGCGTCTGCGCCGTGAAAGGGCTTCTCCCCCCGGATCGTCGCCGGCCTGTTGAGATAACTGCGTGCTTCCTGAAATTGAGGATAAGATCACGCCGTGATCCAACGTGGATTTCCATCGCCAAGGTAACCGCCATGACGAAACGCCGATGGCCGCTTGCTGCTGCGCTCTGCCTTCTCGGCGGGCCCGGTCTTGCGGAACCCGTTGCCGTCGATCTTGAACTCGTCATTGCGGTCGACGTCTCCTATTCGATGGAACCGGAGGAGTTGAGCGTGCAGCGGGCCGGCTATGTGGAGGCCTTCCGCAGCCCGAAGGTCATCACGGCGTTGCGTGGCGGGCCGCTTGGAAGGATTGCCGTCACCTATGTCGAATGGGGCGGCAAGGCGGTTCAGGTGATGCCGTGGACGCTGCTTGACGACGCCCGGACCGCGCGGGAATTCGCCGGGGCCTTGGAGCGCCAACCGCTCAAGCGCATCGGCTTCACCTCGATCTCCAACACGCTCGCGGTCGGCCGCACGCTTTTCCAGACGAGCCCCTTTCGGGCGAACCGCCGCGTCATCGACATATCGGGCGACGGGCCCAACAATGCCGGAGCGCCGGCGCCGCTCGCGCGCAACAACACCGTTGCCCAGGGTATCACGATCGACGGCCTGCCGATCATGCTGCGGAGCGCGCCGGACACGGCGTCGATCCCGGATCTCGACGTCTATTACCGCGAGTGCGTCATCGGTGGCCCGGGATCCTTTCTCCTGAAGGTGAAGCACATCGACGAGTTTGCGGCGGCGATCCTCGCCAAGCTCGTCATCGAGATTTCCGGACTGAAAGTGAGCCGGCAGCAGGAAACGAAGGTGAGCCCCGTCCAGTACGGGCAATCCTATAACTGCTTCATCGGCGAGGAACTGCAGGAGCGCGCGATCGGCCGGTAGATCACCGCAATGCTTACACCTGCTTGCATCAGGGTGCACGACAGTAGCGTAATGCGTTTGGTGGATGCTTTTTTCGCCGTCATCCCTGTGCTTGTCACAGGGATCCAGCAGCGCCGCGTCCGCGGCGCGGAAGACTCTTTTCAGCCCAAAGACTTGGGCTGGCTGGATTCCTGTGACAAGCACAGGAATGAGGGGGTGGTTGGAGAAGCCTTGTGCCGCAACCGACGTACGCCGCTGTCATGTACTATGTGCTTACATGAAGGGATCTGCATAACTCTTTGAAGCTGTGCAGTCCCAGATGAAGAGCCAGTGGCCAGGTCCCGGGATCGCGCTTATCCCCGTCTCACCAGTTCGGCAGAGCGTTCCGGACAGGGCGACCAGCCGCGTGTGAATCCCATGCCCATGGCGATCTGGGCCAGCGCCAGCTGCTCGCGCAGATGCTTGCAGTCGGCGAGCAGGGTGCGGATCGTCGCCTCGGCGTCGCCGTCGTGCCAAGCGAGCGCGGCTGCGACCTCATCCAGCCACTCGTCAAATTCCTCGATATCGGAACGCTCCGCGGCAGACATGGCTTCTCCTTCTCCGTGGATAGACGGAGTTCTCGTTTCGATGAATTTCAGATTGGCGGCCGCATGGCCCGTGAATGTTCCCAATATGTTCTCTTTTGGGCGGGAGTCAATCGCGTTTTGCGACGATGCCCTGCGCAATTTTGGACGGGTAGTCATTCCCGGCGCGGACGCGCCGCTGCGCGCAGCTATGATTTTCCTGCGGTTGCTCGGTCCAGTGCAGTTCCGAACGGAACACCGCACACACTTTCCCGGAATTGCTTAGTTGAGTCGTTCGCCGAAGAGCGCTTGCGGAAACAGTGAGAACATCGGCTTCTTGCTGAGTTCGATCGCGGACCGGTTTTTCGAGGCGAGCCATCGCCGTACGGACTCTTGCGGCGATTCGCCGGCGGCAATGGCGATCGACCGGCCCATGAGGTCGAGGCGGCGACCGCGATAGCCGAGATCGGCCGGGTGCCGGCCGAAGCGGGACGGGCCGAAATCCACGCACCAGCGCTTCCGGTGTGGAAACGGCTTGGCAAGACCACCCGCGAAAAAGGCCCATACGTCGATGTCTTTGAGACCATTCACGCCGTTGAGATAATGCAGCGCACTGCCCTGGGCCAGCACGATGAGCAGCACGCGATCGCGGTAAAGACCGGCGACCGGCGCACGATCGAAGATGGCCGCGAGCGTGCGCAGCGCGACGGCGGCGATCTCCTCAAGATCTGCCGGCGTCAGCCGTTCATAGGATCGTTCGCAGACGTCGTCCATCGTGAACACTCGCTCTCGTTGTGGCGGAGTTTTAAGTGTGGTTGGATAACGATAGCGACGAGGCCGGTATTCTGCAAAAAGCGGACGCCGGTGCCTCGCGTGAGGCTCCGATGCGAATGCGCTGGAGGTTGATCGGCGGCGTTGCCGATTCATACACGGCGCAGACGCGCCGCGTCCGTGGCGCTGGAGACCCGCGCCGCCCGCGAGAGGAAGGCTACTCAGCCTGCTCCCACACCGAATTGGCGCCGCGGATGACCTTCTTGATCTTCTTTTCCTTCTGCCAGTCGCGGCCGATGTCCTTGATGACCGGGCGCTTCTCAGGCGAGAAAATATAGCTCTTCTTGTTGCGGACGTATTCTTCCAGCGCCGGGTTCACGCCGTAGTAGAATTGCTTCTCGGGATCTTTCGCGGGATCCATGAGCCGCGCGACGTCCCGCACGAACTCACCTCGGAGAAGCGACGGCGATGTGGTGAAGATCGGGAAGGCGGTGAACTTCGGGATCTTGATGCCGAACAGCCGCACATATTCGTTTCGCTTGTGAAAATGGCCCTTCTTCGCGATGTCCCATTTCTGCTCGGCGGTGTGGAACGACACTTGCGCGACCGCAGAATCCTCAAAGGCGGTAAAAACGTCCGGGCCGATATCGGTGAGGGCGACCCAATCGTCTTCGAGATGCAGCACGAACTCTGCCGTGGTGGCCGACCAGAGCCGCCGGACGGCGCCGACGAAGCTCGGCGTTTCCGGCTCGAAGACGATCGCCGCCGGAAACCGGTTGCGGACTAGCGCGAGGCAGGCGGCGTGCGCCTCCTCATCGCCGAAGATCGGATCGAGGTTCATATAGACATTCTCGATCTCGAAGTGATCGAGCATCCGCTTCGACAGGCTTTCGAGCGTCGCGGCGAGCAGATCGGGACGCCGGGCGGCCACGATGCAAACGTCAATTTTCGGCATATGACGACAGCCTTGCGTTGAGCCGGGCGGAGGCGTACACGCTTGTCAACGCCGGCGGCGTGTGGTTGAGCAGGGGCTCATCAAGCGCCGCTTATATAATCAGGTCAACAAGGGCCTGCAACGGGGAAAACATGGCTCGCGTAAGTATCGCAGTTCCCACCTACAACGGTGCCGAGACGATTTCCGAAAGCTTGAATTGTATCCGCGGCCAGAGTTTCGAGGACTTCGAAGTAGTCATCTGCGACAACGCCTCCACCGACGGGACCAGCGAGATCTGCGCCGAATTTGCGCGAAAGGACAAGCGCTTTCGCCACATTCGCAGCAACATCAACGTGCCGGTGATGGAGAATTTCAAGAAGGCGCTCAATCTCGGCGAGGCCGATTATTTCATGTGGCGGGCCGATGACGACCTGACCGACGAGAACCATCTCGAGGCGACGGTGAACGCGCTCGACCGGGAGGGTGACGCCCGGCTGGCCGTAACCCCGGTCCACCGGATCAACACCTCGACGGGGCGGGAAGCGGATTATCCGCTGCCGGTGAGCGAGGGCGCCGATCGCCTGTCGCGGGCGAAGGCGACCCTGCTCGGTTGCCATCCGAGCTGGTTCTACGGCCTTTGGCGGCGCGACGCGGTCGTCGAGGACATGGCGGTGCTCCGGGACTATCACTATGCCTGGGCGGCAGATCACCTCACCACGATGCGGGCGATGATCAACGGCCAGGTGGCCTTCGCGCCGGAGGCGACCTTCACGCAGCGGATCATGCGCGAGGGCAGCTACCACCTGCAGCCGGTGGAACGGCTGGCGGCGCGACGGAAATATGTCGAGATCGCGTGCCGCATCATCGCCGAGACCGACTATTCGGCGAGGGAGAAGATAGCGCTGAGAAGGGCGCTTGAGCAGCACGCGAACAAGCGTGTGGCGCCGTGGTTCCGGATGTACAAGCGGGCGCTCCGGCAGCGGATCAGGGCGATCTTCAGCCCGGCGTGATGACGTCGCGTGCGAATCCTCAGTGGCGTGGCATCAGGCACGAAACGAGTTATTCGCGGCGCCGACCTGGGTGGCGGCTGGATTTTTGTGACGGGCACAGGAATGAGGGCGGGCAGGGCGGCCCGGAAAGATACCGCAATGCTAGAGGAGCGCCCGCCTCTCTCGCTGCCTTCGACGCGCACCCCAGTTTTTTTGATTGAGACCGGCATCGGCACTTGATCGATCGATGATTTATCCGTAGCGATGCGCTGCCGCTTTGCTCAGTGGGGGATCACCGCATCATGGAAATTTTTACGTCTGCCGGCTTGCTGGCGCTTATGCAGGTTATTGTCATCGACCTGGTGCTTGCCGGGGATAACGCCGTCGTCATCGGCCTTGCCGCCGCCGGGCTTCCGACCGAGCAGCGCAAGAAGGCGATTCTGGTCGGCATTATCGCCGCGACCGTTCTTCGCATCGCGCTGGCGAGCGTCACCGTCCAGCTCCTCGAAATCATCGGCCTGCTTCTTGCCGGCGGTATCCTTCTGCTCTGGGTCTGCTGGAAGATGTGGCGCGAGTTGCGCGCCAGCGTCGGTGGCGCGGGTGCCGAAGGGCATGGCGAAGTCCAGAAGAAGACCTTCATGCAGGCGGCGATCCAGATCGTCGTTGCCGACATCTCCATGTCGCTCGACAACGTGCTCGCGGTTGCGGGTGCTGCCCGCGAGCATCCGACGGTGCTGGTGATCGGCCTCGTCCTTTCGATCGCCATGATGGGCGTTGCAGCGGGCTTCATCGCCAAGCTGCTCAACCGCTATCACTGGATCGCCTATGTCGGTCTGGCGATCATCCTCTATGTCGCGGTCGACATGATCTACCGCGGATCGATCGAGGTCTGGCCGCACGTCGTGCCGGTCGTCGCAGCGATCTCCGGCTGATCTTCGCTTGCCAACGCGGGGCTGGCTTCCGGCCCCGCGCTGTCCGAGGTACGGCGCCGTAGGCGGTGGCCCTCTGGCGGGTGATAGGCGTGTTCAGCGTTCGGGCGTCCAGCATTTCCACACGGTTGCCCTTGCCTGATCGGCCATGCGCCTAGCGACTGCCAGCCTCCCCGCGTCGATTCATCCTAATATTTCATCCTAATATTGGCCGACTGGAAGGCCTTGGAAATGCTCTACCGTTTCGTCAAGCTGCACCCACTTATGTTTCGATTGTTCGAATACTGATATGGCAGGTGGCGCGAAGGCCGGGTTGGCAAATGAACCTACCGCCACCCCGATCCAGGACGGCGAAGCATCGGCCTTCCAATAGACGGTCGAGCCGCAAGTTGGGCAAAAATGCATTCGGACCTTGCGACCGGTCTCGGCAGTCCGAATGAATTCTGTAGACGTTCCAGATATTTCGACACAGTCAATCGAGTAGAACGCGTTAGCGCTGAACGGCGCACCAGTTCTTCGCTGGCAAGCGAAACAGTGACACAGCGCAGTCAATTGTGGCGGTTCGCTAAGCATCAGTCTAAGAGCGCCGCAGGCGCATTGGGCATTGGCCATGGAAACTCCTCCCGCTTGCACGGTGAGATTGCGTTGGATTGAGGGCTGAAGCGCAGGCCCGAAGCGCAATTGCGGTGGGCGATGCGAAGGGGCTGAGACCTGATACAATATCAGGTTCACAGGAACTCGACTCTGGATCGCGGAAATGCCGAGGTCTAGAGGAAACCCATCCGGCTGTGCAGTCCCTCGCTTGATGCCGGCCGCTGCATCTCCGTCAGGCGTGCCTGGCGCGCCCGCTCTGGCTACCGGGCGCTGTCGATGATCATTCCCCCATCCGGGGTAAGGCTGTAGCCCGTTATGAACTGCGCATCCTTGCTGGCAAGGAACAAGACGACCGGCGCGATGTCCTCTTCCGGCGATCCATATCGCACAAGGGCGTTGGTTGGCGGTGGAACTGCGACGTCGCCCCAGGTGTCAGCGATGGGAAGGACGTTGTTCACAGTGATCTTGTCTGCGCCCCATTCGCGGGCGGCGACCCTGGTCAGGGCACGGACCGCCTCCTTCGCCATTGCATAAGGTCCATAGTTCGCCATGCCGAGAACGCCGGCACAAGAGGCGAAGTTGACGACCCGACCGTCTCCACTGGCCTTGAGATAGAGATAGCATGCTTGCATCATCCGCAGACATGCGATCGGCCCCGTATCGAAGTTGCGTTGCAGTTGTTCGGCCGAGAGATCGATGATCGACGACGAGACCGAGGATGGATCGAAGGCATTGTTCACGAGAATATCGATCTGACCAAAGGCGGCCACGACTTTACCCACCGCGGCGTTGATCTGGTCGGGATCCGCGATATCGCAGATGATGCCGATCGCCGTGCCGCCGGCCGCTTGGATGTCTGCGACGACGCTGTCGACATTGCCAGACGTTCGTGAAAGCACAGCCACCTTCGCCCCTTCGGCCGCGAACAGTTTCGCAGTAGCGCGGCCGATGCCGCGACCTGCACCTGTGACGACAGCGACTTTTCCGTTGAGTCGACCCATATATTCGTCTCCTTCGATTGTTGGTGTTTTGCCGCGTCACAGCATCGCTGAGAGCATGTATGGCGACGGGATTTCGCGCGCTGCGTTCTGGGTGAGGAATGAGGCGGCGAGCAGCGCAAGGCCGACCGCTGCCGGCAGCGCGCTGCTCGGTTTACGAACGCCGAGATGGGCTAAGCCGGATAGCAGCAGATGATAGAACATCCCTGCATAAGCAAGGTCGCTGAGCCCCGCGCTGAAGCGGAGCACGATTGCAACCACGCCCAGGACCTTCACAATGGTGAGGATCGGCACGAGATATCTGGGATAACCGAGGTCGGCGAGAGCCTGCCGGACCCAGTCTCCTTTCGTTGCGTACATGCAAGCGGATGCTAGATAGAGCAGCGACAACAACGCCGTGCTGATCCAGTAGATGTAAATAGCGGCCATAAGTTTTTCCTGTCGCCGTTTCTGCGGCAACTTCTCTTTCATCGACTTTGCTGGTTGGTCTGGAAGCGCACTTTCATTCGCGCCGACAGCCTACATTGAAAATGTCTACTAAGATTGATATTGGCAAGTAGGATGAATAACTTGCTGCTAGTATGGAAAACCTGACTATGGTGGATGAAGAGATCAACATGCACGAGGAGATGCGCCGCGCATTCGCGCTGCTCTCAGGCAAGTGGAAGCTGGAGATCATGTGGCTGCTCAATCAGCGGGTCTACCGCTTCGGGGAACTCAGGAAGGCAATCCCCGGCATCACCCAGCACATGCTCACCGCGCAGCTCCGCGAGCTCGAGGCGGACGGCCTGGTATCGCGCACCGTCTTTGCGGAAGTGCCACCTCGCGTCGAATATGAGATCACGCCGAAGGCGCGCGGCCTCGGCCCGACGATGGAGGCGCTGACGGCGTGGTGGAAGGAGTACGGTCGCAGCGTGCCCGTCAAAACGAGTTCGCGCGGTCGCAAGGCGAAGGGCGCCAAGGCCCGCCCTCCGCATAATTAGTCGTTTCGTGCAAGAGGCCGCGTTCGAACAACCTTGCTCCCATCGCACTTCGGCGAGCATCGAACCGCCGACCCGGCCCCCGTGTTCGCCGCGCGACAGTGTCGTACTGCGGGTGACCGCTTTGACCGAGACGATCTATCTGTCCCTGTATCGAAAGGCTTCGACAAAAGTAGAGAACGCAGGCGAGGGATTGCGCCGGCTGGGATAATAGAGGCGGTAGCCCTGGAAGGTCGGGCACCAATCGACAAGGACCGCCCGAAGATGTCCGCTCTCAACATAGGGCCGAACGAGGTCTTTGGGCACATAGGCCAATCCTATGCCGTCGAGGGCCGCATGGATCGCTGGTCCGATGTCGCTCAGGATCAACTGGCCCTCCACACGGACGCTGAACTCGCGGCCGTCCTTTTCGAACTCCCAGGCATAGAGTGCTCCCAACGTCGGAAGCCGCAGGTTGACGCAATTGTGGCCCGTCAGGTCCTGCGGGTTTGCAGGTGCGGAGCGACGCCTGAAGTATTCCGGTGATCCGACCACGGCATAGGAGACGTCGGGACCGATGCGAACTGCCACCATGTCCCGCGCGACGGCCTCGCCGAGCCGAACGCCTGCATCGAACTGGCGCTCGACGATATTTGTGAAACCATTGTCGATGATGAGTTCCACGGTGATATCAGGGTAATCGTGCAGAAAGGCCGGCAGCCTCGGGCGAAAAACCAGGTCGATGGCGTCGTCGGGACACACGATACGGACATGACCCGAGGGCTTGTCACGCAGCGCGCCGATCGCGCTGATCCCCGCGGCGATGCTCTCGAAATGCGGTTGAATGCTTTCCACGAGGCGCTCCCCGGCGGCCGTTGGGGCGACGTCGCGTGTCGTCCGGGAAAGAAGACGGACGCCAAGCCGTCCCTCGAGTGCGCTGATCGTGTGACTCAGGGCGGAGCGCGTGACGCCCAGCTTGGCCGCCGCGCGTGTGAAGCTCCGCTCCCGAGCGACTTCGAGAAACGCCCTTATCTCGGTGAACTCGTCCCGCCGCATTGTTGAATCTCCTTCACCTCGGCATGCAGATTATAGCTTCTAGTCGATCAAAACAAAATCTGGCTATCTACTCCGGCGAGGGACAGGAGAGCACGCACGGCATGGCTATTCAGCTGGCACTCTGCTGCGGCTAGCCCCTGAGCCTAAAGCTGCGAAGTCTCGAATGGGAGAGCGTCATGTCTCAAGGAATTGAAAACAAAGTCGTCGTTATCACCGGTGCAAGCAGCGGACTTGGCGAAGCCACGGCACGTCACCTGGCCGAGCGTGGTGCTTCGGTCGTCCTTGGCGCGCGCCGGAGCGACCGTATCGCCGCGCTGGCCGCGGAGCTGACGGCGAAAGGCCATAAGGCCAAGGCTGTCCCGACCGACGTTATCGACCAAAACCAGGTCAAGAATCTGGTGGACGCCGCGGTGAACGAATTCGGCCGTATCGACGTGATGCTGAACAACGCGGGCCTGATGCCCCTCGCGCCACTCGAACGGCTCAAGATCGACGAGTGGGACCGCATGATCGATGTCAACATCAAGGGCGTGCTCTACGGCATTGCCGCGGCGCTGCCGCACATGAAGGCGCAGAAATCCGGACATATCATCAACGTGTCCTCGGTGTATGGCCACGTGGTCGATCCGGGGGCTACCGTCTATTGCGCCACCAAGTTCGCCGTGCGTGCCCTGTCCGAGGGACTGAGGAAAGAAGTGAAGCCGTACAACATCCGCACGACGATCATTTCTCCCGGCGCGGTCAGCACCGAACTCCTCGAGCACATCAGCGAGAAGGACATCCAGGCCGGAACGAAGGAGTTCGTCAGCAAGATCGCTGTCGGTGCGGACACGTTTGCCCGTACGGTCGCGTTTGCGGTGAACGAGCCTGACGACGTCGATATCAATGAGATCCTGTTCCGTCCGACCGCGCAGCTCGTCTGAAGCTGGTCCAATACTGCGCTGTTGCACTTGAAGCGACGCGATTCCGGACGGAAAAACCGTTACGCACTTTCCTGGAATTGCTCGGCTGCATCATTCCACGGCGACCTTTGCGCGTCCGACTGGACGCGCGGCCCTGTCGATATGAAAGGTCCCAGAGTGGTGCAAAAGGGGGCGGGGAGCATCGCTCTGGGACCTCTCACGCCTACGGCGGCGGGGGCTAGCCGTTGATTCCGCAGGCGTTTACGTGCCGCACTATGCATCCGGAGAAACACCAGGCAATGGGCCTAAGACCTTTGGCATGCCCCATCGGACTTAGGTCTGATACCTCGGGTGGATAAGTGCCCTAAACTTCTATTGCGCCGCGCGTCTTTTGAGACGCGCAAAGGTCGCTGTAGCACTTTTGAATCGCTGCATGATCTTGCCCTAAAATCGAATCCGATTTGAGGAATCATGCAGTAGCGAAAGAGTGAGGACTTCCGCCCCAACCACTGCGTATCCTATTGCGCCAAGCCTTTCCGGGATGCCGGCAATGAAGAGATTCACGTTTCTGGCAGCGCTCGCCGCACCGGCGATTGCTCTCGGCCTCGCCATAGCTGCGGTCGAGTGGCTGCAGCCGACGACGGGCGTATCGAATGAGACCACCGCATCAACCAATCCTCAGATGCGCGTGCCTTGATCGCGAAAGAAATCTTCCGACCGGGAACGGCTGTCGGAAAAAACAGCGATCTTCGTGCGCCTGAAAAAAGGCACGGCGCTGTCGAACCGACCTATGGGCACCGGTAGCCGACGATGTTTCCGGCGGCAAGTAGGCCTCTGCTCTCGCTATGGCTGCATCGCGGGTCATTCCACAACATAACACCGGACGAGACGCAACGGAATGCGTGCCCCCGGCGGAAGATTATGCGCCGCCTATTTGCCCCCAGGGATCAGCCCCGCCACGATCCGGTCCGAAATGCGCCCACTGTCCGCCAGTCCCTCGGCGACGCCCGCCCTGTCCGCCGCGGGGCGGTTCTGGCTCATCTTCCGTTTGCCCTCGATCCGGGTGATCGGTATCCGGAGCCCGACGATGCCCTTGAGCTGTGCTTGAACGAATGCCTCGGGCGCATCGGTGACCGCCCACCGCTCCGGCCGCTCGTGTTCGTGAAGATCGGTCAGACGCGTGACGACCTCGAGCAGGCGCGCGGTATCGTCGTAGAACTCCACCGGTCCATAGGCGTGCACCGCCGCATAGTTCCAGGTGGGGACGACCTTGCCGTGCTCGCGTTTCGACGCGTACCAGGAGGGCGTGATGTAGGCATCCGGTCCCATGAAGATTGCCATGGCGTCGCCGATCGGCGCGCTCTTCCATTGCGGATTGGCCTTGGCGAGATGGCCGTGGAGTGTCCCATGCTCGCCTTCGTCGGGATCGAGGAACAATGGCAACGGCGTCGCGATCAGGCCGTCCGAGGTGGCCGTCACGAAGTGGCAAAGCCGCGCCTCGCGCATCATCGCGTGGAGTGCGGCGCGATCATCTTCTCTAAAGGCTGGCGGTGTGTACATTGAGCTTTGTTCCTGTGTTCGGACCTGTGTCGTCAAGCATGGTCATTTCGCGAACTTCCGTGCGCCGGCGACGCAGAGGATGACCCCGACCGTCACTGCGAGCATCGTGAGGCTCACCTCTTCATCGAGCAATGTCGCAGCCAAGGCCAGTCCGAAAAACGGCTGCAGCAGCTGCAATTGCCCGACGGCCGCGATGCCGCCCTGCGCCAGTCCCCGATACCAGAAGATGAAGCCGATCAACATGCTGAACAAGGAAACATAGGCGAGACCAACCCACCCCGATGCGCCGACCTTAGCGAATGACGGAGGCATCAGGGCGAGCGCGATCGCGAGCATGACGGGCAGCGACAGGACGAGCGCCCAGGAGATCACCTGCCAGCCGCCAAGGGTGCGCGACAGCCTTGCCCCCTCGGCATAGCCGAGCCCGCAAGCGACGATTGCCGCGAGCATCAGGGCGTCGCCGACGGGCGAGGCCGAGAGGCCCTGCGCGAGCGCAAAGCCGACCACCAGCAGGCTTCCCGCGACGGAAAACATCCAGAAGGCGGGACGAGGGCGCTCGCCGCCGCGAAGCACGCCGAAAGCCGCCGTCGCAAGCGGCAGCATCCCGATGAAGACAATCGAGTGCGCTGACGTCACGTGTTGAAGCGCGAACGCGGTCAGCAGGGGAAACCCGACGACGACGCCCAGGGAGACGACCGCCAGGGAGAGGAGCTGGTCAGCGGTGGGCCGCTTCTCCCTGAAGGCAAGAAGAAGGCACAGAGCGAGCAGGCCCGCGTTGCCAGCCCGGGCGACGGTCAGGAACACCGGATCGAAATCGAGCACGGCGGCCCTGGTCGCGGGCAGCGAGCCGCTGAAGATCAGCACGCCGAGAAAGCCGTTGATCCATCCGCTCGTCGTCTTGTCCATGGTCCATCCTTTTTGCGGTATCCGCCGAAGTCGCCAGAGTATTCTCTGCATGTTCATTTGAACGCGGAGCGCTCTGGCGTCGCCAGAGACAATCCAGTACAGTTCGACAAAACTGTTATGCATCATGGAGCAGTACAGATGGGTATCGCAGCGACAGCGGAGGGTGGCGGCACACGTGTGGCGGCAGTGATGAACGCGATCCGGCAGCGCATTGCCAACCGCAGCCTGACGCCAGGGAGCAAGCTGCCGTCGGTCCGCGCTTTCGCGACGACCATGCAGGTGTCGACCTCGACCGTAGTGGACGCCTATGAGCGCTTGGTCGCCGAAGGGGTGATTGCGTCGAGACCGGGCTCCGGCTTTTACGTTTCCGGGCAAGTTGTGCCTCTGGCATTGGCGGAGATCGGACCCCGGCTCGACCGCGCCGTCGACCCGCTATGGATTTCCCGGCAATCTCTCGAGAGCGGCGACGCGACGCTCAAGCCCGGCTGCGGCTGGCTCCCGCCTTCATGGATGCCAGGGGCGGCGCTGCGCAAAGGGCTGCGCGGCCTTTCGCGGGCGGAAGATGCCGCTCTCACCGACTACGGGACGCCGCTCGGTTTTCCGCCGCTCCGCCAGCTGCTTGCGCGGCGCATGATGGAGCGCGGCATCGAGGCCTCGCCCGACTGCATCATGCTGGCGGAGTCGGGCACCCAGGCGATCGACCTCCTCTGCCGCTTCTTCCTCGAAACCGGCGACACGGTGCTTGTCGACGACCCGTGCTACTTCAACTTCCACGCGCTGCTGCGCGCCCACCGCGCCAAGATCGTCAGCGTGCCCTATACGCCGACGGGGCCGGACATCGAGGCCTTCGCCAGGGTGGTGGCGGAGCACCGGCCGCGCCTCTACATCACCAATTCGGCCATCCATAATCCGACCGGTGCCGTTCTCTCTCCCGTTGTTGCCCACCGGGTCCTGAAGCTCGCGGACCAGTTCGACCTCACCATCGTCGAGGATGACATCTTTGCCGATTTCGAGCTTACGCCCGCGCCCAGGCTGGCGGCCTTTGACGGCCTCAGCCGCGTCGTCCACATCGGCAGCTTCTCGAAGACGCTGTCGGCCTCGGCGCGTTGCGGCTTCATTGCGGCGCGCCCGGAATGGATCGAGGGACTGGCGGACCTCAGGATCGCCACCTCCTTCGCCGGCGGACGCCTTTCGGCCGAGCTCATCTACAATGTGCTGAGGGACGGCGGCTATCGCAAGCACATGGAGGCGCTCCGCGCGCGATTGGCCCGGGCAATGGCCGAGACCGGTCCCAGGCTGAAAAAGCTCGGCATCGAGCCCTGGCTGGAGCCGCAGTCCGGCATGTTTCTCTGGTGCCGCTTGCCCGGGGGGCTCGACGCCGCCGACATTGCCCGGGAGGCCCTGACAGACGATGTGGTGCTGGCGCCTGGCAATGCCTTCAGCCTTTCCCAGTCGGCTGAGGCGTTCATGCGGTTCAACGTTTCGCAATGCCTGGACGATCGGGTGTTTGAGACGCTGGGGAGAGCGATCGACAGGCGGACTTCGCCGGGCGTTTCGGTGCGGGCATGAGCACACGCGCGTGAGTTGGGTGAGTTGTGAACGGCCACCCACCCACCTCATTCCTGTGCTCGTCACAGGAATCCAGCAGCGCCGCGTCCGCGGCGCGGGAGGCTCCTCGGAATCGATGGCGCGAATGATCGCGGGTTACCCCGCAGGACGCCCGACCCACATCTCGTTCGTCTCGAAACTGGAGGCCACGTCATTCACGGCGCGGACGCGCCGTGGCTGGATTCCTGTGACGAGCACAGGAATGAGGGAGGGCTGCCGTGCGCCTGCCCAACTGACTTGATGAGAGCGCGTTGCCGGTCGCACCACCAAGGAGCGTAAGAGCGTCCGTCCGAGCGACTTCACGTTACGTCACCCGCAATCGAAGCACGGCCCACGAAAGCGCGGCTGGCCACCGCGATGACGAGTGCGGCGACGATCAGGACTGCGGCGACGGCGAAGGTGATGCGCATGCCGGCGGCGACGGCCTCGGGGGTTGCCGCGGTGATCTCGCTTACGCCGGACGCAAGCGCGAACACCGCCCCCATGAAGGATGCGCCGGTGACGAGGCCGAGATTGCGGGAAAGGTTGAGCATGCCGGAAATGATGCCGCGCTCGCCAGGCCCCACATCCTTCATCACGGCGGTGTTGTTGGCCGCCTGGAACAGGGCGTAGCCGGCGGTGACCGCGACGATCGGCGCGATGTAGCCGGCGACGCCGAAGCCTGCCGGGAACAGCGAGAGGAGAAACGCGCCGGCGGCGATCGCGGTAAGCCCCGCGACGGTTATCGGCTGCGCGCCGAGCCGGTCGACAAGGCGGCCGGCGGGGACGCCTGCGAGGGCCGCGACGAGCGGGCCGGCGGACATGGCGAGGCCAACGAGGGCGGCGTCGAGGCCGAGCCCACGCGAGAGATAGAACGGCCCGACCACCAGCGTCGCCATCATCACCGTCGAAACGAGTGCGCTCATGGCGAGGCCGGCGGAAAGCACCGGATCGCGGAACATCGCGAGGCGGAGCAGGGGCGAGGCGGTCCGCGCCTCTGCAAACACGAAGAGGCCACCGGCGAAGACTGCCGCCAGCAGCAGGCTCAGGTTGAGCGGACCAAAACTGCTGCGGCCGATCGTCATGGCGAGCGCGTAAGCGGCGAGCGTCAGCGCCAGCAGCAATGTGCCGATCGTGTCGAAACCCGCCCGATCCTTGGGGGCCTCGCGGTCAACGGGCAGGGTGCGGAACGCGAGGAAGAATGCCGCGAGGCCGAGCGGCACGCCGGCGAGGAAGATCGCCCGCCAGCCGAGGCCGGCGATCAGGACGCCGCCGAGCGAGGGACCGAGGGCGGTGCCGATCGCCGATGTCGTTCCGAGGATCCCCATGGCGCTGCCGGTCCGTGCCTTCGGGACCGTCTCGCCGACCATCGCCATCGCAAGCGCCATCATGATCGCCGCGCCAAGGCCCTGCGCCGCCCGTGCCGCGATCAGCATCGAGAGCGTCGGCGCGACGCCGCAGAGCACGGAAGCAACGGTGAAGACGGCGATGCCGGAGATGAGCAGACGGCGCCGGCCGACCATGTCGCCGAGCCGCCCGACGCTGACGATGAGGGTGGTGATGGCGAGAAGATAGGCGAGCACGACCCATTGCACCTGCTGAAAGGAGGCGTCGAACGCCTCCGTCAGCGCCGGCAGGCCGACATTGGCGATGCTGGTGCCAAGCGAAGAGAGCAGCATGGAGAGGGAAAGGGCGGCGAGCGCCCAGCGAAAGGAGGGCGTGGGTTCGCTCCCTTCGGCGATCGCCTCCGTTGGTCGCGTCGTTGATGTCATCGGCATGAGCTCCTTTTCCGGCTTTCGAACGGCCGGCTGAAGGGTAGCCACTTGCAAGGCATGGCGGAACGCGCACCGTTTGCACTTCATTCGTGCGTTTGACGCCATGTCGCCATCCGCTATAGTGGCGCCATGTCGAAACCCGACCTCAATCTGCTTGCCACCCTTGATGTGCTGCTTTCGGAAGGCAGCGTTGCCCGCGCGGCCAAACGGCTGCGGCTCAGCCCATCGGCGATGAGCCGGGCGCTGGCGCGGCTGCGCGCGGCGACGGGCGATCCGCTGCTGGTGCGGGCCGGGCGCGGCCTGGTGCCGACACCGCGCGCACTCGAACTCAGCGCGCGCGTCGGCCAGCTGGTCGAGGAGGCGGAAGCGGTGCTGAGACCGCAGGAAAGGCTCGATCTCAAACGGCTAAAGCGGACCTTCATTCTCAGGACGAGCGATGGCTTCGTGGAGAATTTCGGGCCGGACCTCATTTCCCGCGTCGGCGAGGAGGCGCCCGGCGTGCGGCTCTGCTTCGTGCCGAAGCCGGACCGAGGCAGCGGGCCGCTGCGCGAGGCGACCGTCGACCTCGAAACCGGCGTCGTCGGGGAGGCGACCAGTCCGGAGGTGCGCACACAGGCGCTCTTCCGGGACAGGTTCGTGGGAGTCGTGCGCATGGGGCACCCGCTTTGTGAGGGCGAGGTGACGCCCGCCCGTTACGCGGCCGGCCGGCACGTCCTCGTTTCGCGTCGCGGGCTCGACAAGGGGCCGCTTGACGAGGCGCTGGAGGCGCTCGGGCTCGAACGCGAAATCGTTACGATCGTCGGCGGCTTTGCTGCCGCCCTGGCGCTCGCCCGCGCCTCCGACCTGATCGCCAGCGTTCCCGAGCGACACACCGGGGCGCTCAGGGCCGGAATGCACAGCTTTCCGCTCCCGGTTTTCACGCGGGAAATCACGGTGTCGATGCTCTGGCACCCGCGCCTCGATGCCGACCCGGCCCACCGCTGGCTGCGCGGATGCGTGCGTGAGGTTTGTGCGAGGCAGCGGGCGGGTTGATCGGCGGGCGAGGGGCGTGCGTGCTCGTCACGTCAGTTAAGGCTTAAGGTCAACCGGACAGGAGTCTCCTGCGCCCAAGGACCTGGGCGCCCTCATTCTTGTGACGAGCACAGGAATGAGGGCGAATGGGGCGGGCCGCTCAGCTCACTTCGCCGCCGCACCCGCGGTTCTCGGCGCTCTTAAGAGACCGTTTGAAAACGGGGTGGCGGTTTGAGGCGGTCCATTATTCAAGCTTCTGATGTGGACAGCAGCCAATCGTGTCCGGATGGCCGCCGGTGTTGGGGCACCTCAAGCGTCCGTTGTTAGACTACAGCGCCGCGCGTCTTATCTCCCGAGCAAAGGACGCTGTGGCACTTTGAATTGCTGCCTGTCTTCTTTAAATCGAGGTCGATTTAAGGAGACATGCAGTAGGCGACACCTCGTAGATTGGAACGACACCTTGGAGATTGGAAACATGGCGCTCAAGCGGATGGATAACGTAGGAATCGTCGTCGAAGACCTCGGAGGGGCGATTGATTTCTTTCGCGAACTCGGCCTCGAGCTCGAGGGGCAGGCCACGATCGAAGGAGAATGGGCCGGACGTGTCACTGGACTGGGCGATCAGCGTGTTGAGATTGCCATGATGCGCACACCGGACGGCCACAGCCGGCTCGAGCTCTCCTGCTTCCTTACGCCGCCTGTCGTCGCGGATCACCGGAGCGCCCCGGTCAACGCCCTGGGCTACCTCCGCGTCATGTTCGCCGTGGACGACATCGACGCGACGCTTGAAAGGCTCCGCAGGCGCGGCGCGCAGCTCGTAGGCGAAGTAGTGCAGTATAAGGACGCGTATCGGCTCTGCTACATCCGTGGGCCTGAAGGGCTTCTCATCGGACTCGCCCAAGAACTCAGCTGAGCGCAATAGAAGCCACGATCCATGTCGCATGGGCGGTCTTCTGCTCCGACGTATCAGCCCCTGACGTTCTCAAACGCACTCTAAGCGCAAGCTCTACCGCCATCGGCCGACCGTTCCTTCGGCGGGCTCGATCTGGTCGACGGGCTCGATCTGACGCGACCATAACCAAGAATTCCTTCATTCCCGTGCTCGTCACAGGAATCGAGCCGCACCGCGTCGGCGGTGCGAGAGACTCCACGGGGTCGACAAGGCAAGTGCTTCGCGCCCGATGGGCATCTCCGCCGCCACGCCTCAAGCACCGAATGGACGTCAATCATGGCGCGGGAGACTCCGTTGCGACTTGCAATCTGCAACGATTCGTAATAATTGAAGTTACATGAAACGCGATAGCCGCCTCTCCTCAGTCCTCCATGCGCTCCTCCACATGGCCGAGCACAACGGCTCCATGACTTCGGAAGCGCTGGCGCAATGCATGAACACCAATCCCGTCGTCGTGCGCCGCACGATGGGGCTTCTGCGACAGGCGGGTCTCGTAGCCTCCGCGCGCGGGCATGCCGGGGGGTGGACCATCACCGCCGACCTCGGCACCGTCACCCTGCGCCAGTTGCACGAGGTGTTGGGGGAACCGGCCATCTTTGCCATCGGCAACCGGAACGAAACGCCGGATTGCCTCGTCGAGCAATCGGTGAACGCCGCGCTCGACGCCGCCTTCGCAGACGCCGAGGCGCTTCTGCTCGAGCGTTTTGCCCATGTCACCCTGGCCGATCTTGCCGCCGACTTCGCCCGTCGGCACGCAGAGCGGCGCATTAAAAGGAATAAGTGATGCAGAATGATGTGATCGTCGTCGGCGGCAGCTACGCCGGAATGGCCGCCGCCCTCCAGCTTATCCGTGCCCGTCGCACCGTCATGGTGATCGACGCGGGGCTCAGGCGTAACCGTTTTGCCAGCCATTCCCACGGGTTTCTCGGACAGGACGGCGCGGACCCCGCCGAAATTGCCGGGAGCGCGCGGGCGCAGCTCATGGCCTATCCGACGCTGACATGGGTCGACGGCCGCGCGGAAGCCGCCGGCGGGGTCAAGGACGCCTTTGCCGTCACGACTACGGATGGCGCCCGGCACGAGGGGCGGCGGCTGCTTTTTGCCGTCGGCGTGACCGATCAGCTGCCTGAGATCGACGGGATGGCGGAACGCTGGGGGAGGAGCATTTTCCACTGCCCCTATTGCCACGGTTACGAACTGGAACGGGGGCGGATCGGGGTGATCGCGACGGGGCCGATGTCGGTGCATCAAGCGCAGCTCATTCCCGAATGGGGCGAGGTGACCTTTTTCACCAATGGCGCGCTGACGCTCGACGACGCTGCCCGCGCCGACCTCAACTCACGGGGCGTGACGATCGAGGAGACGCCGGTGAGGAGGATCGACGGCCATGCCGATGTGCTTCTCGCCGACGGGCGGGCTTACTCTTTTGCCGGGCTCTTCACCGCTCCGCGCAACGCCCCTGCGACGCCGATCGCCGGGACGCTCGGCTGCGATATCGATGAGACGCCGTTCGGCACGCAGATCCGCACCGACACCACGAAGGAAACCACGGTTCCCGGCGCATTCGCCTGCGGCGACGTGGCGCGTACACCCCATTCGGTCTCGCTCGCCGTGGCCGACGGTGCATGGGCGGGCGCGCAGCTGCATCGGTCTCTGGTCTTCTGACGCGTACGACCCTGCGCTTCCCGCGACGGAGCCGTCGCGGCTTTACATTTCTTTACATTCTCCGAGAACGCTCGAAACGTTGCCCTGTTAGCTTTCCCTCCATTGCAGCAGGCGCTGCGGAGTGAAGGGAGAATGACTATGGAAAATGAGGACAAGAACCTGTCGAGCCACACGGCCAGCGGACCCGCTTCGAGTGGCTGGAGTCGGCGCGCCGCGATCGGCGGTCTCGCAGCCGTCGCGGTTGTCGGCGGGATCGGTTATGCAGCCGCGCGCAGCGATGATTTCGGCTTCGGCATGGGTCGTTTCGGTATGGGCGGCCACATGATGCACGCGCATATGGGAGGCGGCTTTATGGAACACCGGATCGGCTCCGTGCTCGACGAGCTCAACGCGACGCCCGAGCAGGAAGACAGGCTTTGGGACATCATCGACAAGGCGCGCTCTGAGATCAGGCCGACTTTCCGGGACTTCCGCGAGACGCGTGAGGAGGTTATCGAACTCCTCGGCGCGTCGACCATCGACCGCGCCGCCGCCGAGAAACTGCGCAGTGAGCGCATCGCGGCCATCGACGAGGCCTCGCGCAAGATGACGACCGCGCTCCTCGACGCTGCGGAAGTGCTGACGCCGGAGCAGCGCGCCAAGCTCGTCGAGCATTTGAAGGAGCGCAGGGGCCACGGCCGGTGGTAAGACTCGGCTGGCGAGTTGGCTACTGCATGTTTCCTCTATCCGATTTAAGGATAAGAACATGCAGCAATTCAAAGTGCTGCAGCGACCTTTGCGCGTCTGATAGGACCGGCGGCGCTGTAGGCGACTGAAACGGAGCGCAAGAAATGGCGGAACGGGTCTTGATCGTTGACGACGATACGCGCCTCTCCGCCATGCTTGCCGACTATCTCTCCGGAAACGGCTACACCGTCCACACCGCCGCGACGGCCACGGCGGGCCTCGCTGACCTCGGCCGTCATGGGCCGGACGCCGTGATCCTGGACGTCATGCTTCCTGACTTCGACGGCTTCGAGACCTGCCGGCGCATGCGCGCCGTCTCAGACGTGCCGATCCTGATGCTCACGGCCAAGGGCGAAGAGACAGACCGCATCGTCGGGCTGGAGCTCGGTGCCGACGACTATCTGCCGAAGCCCTTCAATCCGCGCGAACTGCTGGCGCGGCTAAAGGCGATCCTGCGCCGCCGCAACGGCAGCGCGGCGGTTTCGCGGACCTTTCGCTTCGGGCGGCTGGAGATCGATCCGGGATCCCGCGCGGTCAGGATCGACGGCCGCGAATGCGCGCTGACCAGCTACCAGTTCGACCTGCTCGTGGCGCTCGCCGAAAATGCCGGCCGCACGCTGTCGCGCGAGCAGTTGATGGACATGGTCAAGGGCGAGGAGCTGGAAGCCTTCGACCGTTCCATCGACGTCCACATCTCGCGCATCAGGGCGGCCATCGAGAGCGATCCCAAGCACCCGAAGCGCATCATCACCGTGCGCGGCGCCGGCTATGTTTTCGCCCGCTTCCAGGACGACGAGAGATAGCATGTCGCCCAAAAGTGCGCAGCGGTTTTGGGACAACGACATGCGTAAAAGCAAAGATGCATGTCGCCCAAAAGGTGCAGCGGTTTTGGGGCAATGACATGCGTAGAATCAAAGGTGCATGTCGGCCGAAAGTGTGCAGCGGTTTTGGGACAACGACGTAAAAACAGAGACCTAGAGCGATGCGTAGCCGGCTGTTCCTGAAAATCTACCTGACGCTGCTGGCGAGCCTTGCCGCGGTCGCTGTCGCCAGCGCGGCCTTCGTGTGGCTGGGACAGGGCGAGGAGGAGTCCAGTTGGCAGAGCCAACGCGCGCGGTTTGTCACCGCGCTGATTCCGCCCGATATGGACCGGCCGTCGGTCGAGGCGACGCTGGAGCGGTTTTCACGGGCCTTCGACGCTGACATAGCGGTCTACGACCCGGGCGGCAAGCTGATCGCGAGCGCCGGTCGGCCGCTGCCGCCCGACATCGTCGAGCGGCCCTGGCACCACGGTGAAGGCAGGTTTCACACCATGGTGACCGAGCTACCCGACGGTCGTGCAGTGGCCGCGCGCATGGAGCGGCCCTTCCGTCCGGCCGGCCGCAATCCGCTCGCCTATCTGGCGTTGATCGCCGGCGTCATCGGGCTCGCCGCCTATCCCGTCGTGCGTCATCTCACGCGCCGGCTGGAGCGGCTGCGCGGGGGCGTGGATGCCTGGGGCAGGGGCGATTTCGTGGCGCGCGTGCCGGAGGACGGCAGCGACGAGGTCGCGGCGGTGGCGAAGAGCTTCAACAAGGCCGCCGATCATGTCGAGCGGCTGATCAAGTCACACCGCGCTCTGCTCGCCAATGCCAGCCACGAACTGCGCTCGCCGCTTGCGCGCCTGCGCATGGCGATCGACCTCTATGAGCAGGCGCCGGACGAGAGCCGCAAGGAGGAGATCGTCCGCAACCTCGCCGAACTGGACACGCTGGTCGAGGAGATCCTGCTGGCGAGCAGGCTCGACCATGTCGAGAAGCTCGATGCGCCCGAGTCCGTCGACCTCCTGGCCCTGGTCTCGGAAGAAGGCGCGCGCAACGGCGTCGAGGTCTCCGGCACGCCCGCGACGGTTACAGGCGATACGCGCCTCATCGGCAGGCTCGTGCGCAATCTCATGCAGAACGCGCTACGCCATGGCGGCCCACCTTTCACAGCCACTGTCGCGCAGGCAGGCGGCATGGTGGAACTCAGGGTCCGCGACCACGGGCCGGGCATACCGGATAGCGAGAGCGCCCGCGTTTTCGAGCCGTTCTACCGGCCCTCGGGGCGCAGCGAGGCGACGGGCGGCTGGGGCCTGGGGCTGGCGCTGGTGCGCCAGATCGCCGAGCGCCACGGCGGCGCGGTCCGTTACGAAACTCCGTCGGACGGCGGCGCCTGCTTCGTCGTGACGCTTCCGGTGCGTGCATGATTCCTTAAATCGGAATCGATTTAAGGACAAAATCATGCAGCTATTCAAAGTGCTACAGCGACCTTTGCGCGTCTCAACACAGTACACGACAGCAATGTAATTGGGTTGGGCGGATGCTTTTTTTGCCCTCATCCCTGTGCTTGTCACAGGGATCCAGCAGCGCCGCGTCTGTGGCGCGGAAAAGTCTTTTCAGCCCAAGGACTTGGGCTGGCTGGATTCCTGTGACAAGCACAGGAATGAGGGTCGAGGAGAGCCTTGCCGCACGGCAACCGAGGAGGCGCATTACGCCACTGTCGTGTAGCGTGGCGTCTCAAAAGACGCGCGGCGCTGCAAGTGTTTTTGCGCCTACCTGCGGACGATGCCCTTGTAGCAGGCACCGTTTCTCGGCGGCGAAACCGGCGGCGTCATCGCCTGACTCACCGCAACGCCTTCTCCAAGGCATCACGGTTGCGGATCAGCCAGGCGACGCTGCGGGTCTGCCAGGCGATGCCCCAGACGCGCGGCGCGATTTCGGTCCCGGGCGTGATCTGCTGCTCGACCACCTCGTTCGCAGCACTTTGAGCGGCAAATTCGATGATCCGGTAGCCGAGCCGATGGCGCGCGTCGGTCGGTAGGCCGTAGCCGTCCGCGAAGATGCGCACCTGGCGCATGCGACGCCCGGCATCGGGCAAGCCGTTGATCTCGGCGACGTCGTCATCGTAGAGCTGGACGTTGCTCCAGGCTGCCATGGCGATCTCGGTCAGTCGGTCGACAGGGCCTGCCGCCTCCCAGTCGATCAGCGCGACCGGCTTGCCGGCTCTCGAAACCACGTTCCAGGGGGCAGCATCGCAGTGCCCGATGATATCTGGGCTGCCGACCGCTCGGCCAAACCAGGGCCGCCAGAGCGCATCTGCCGGAGGCCGGAAGGATGCCGTTGCGTCGTGCAGCCGGCGCATGAGGTTGCCCAATGCATGAATGGCCTCGTCCGACCAGGGTGCGGGGTTGATGACATCGCCTTCGATATAGGTGAGGACTTCACGGCCTTGCTCGTCAAAGCCGTCTCCGACAACCCGGGGCGCGCCCGCGAAGCCGGCATCCTCAAGATGGCGCAGCAGAGCATGGACGGAACGAGCCCAGGGGCCGGTCTCCCGGATGACCACGCAACCTCGCCGGCTGACAGCGGTTCTCTCGCCGCCGGCAAGTGGCGTGGAATCGGCTTCTTTCGTCATGGGCGAATGATAGCAGCCGTGCGGGTGAGGGGAAGGGCGCTTGCTGCATACGCCCTTCAAGCACCGACGCTGTTGTACAGCCTCTACCAAGACGCGCTTACCTTGATAGCCCGATGAGTTTAGAATTGTTTTTTGCCCGGATCGAGGGAGGAAACCATGACGTATGTCGATCCCAACATATCGCGTACGTGGCATAGATCTGTGCTCGGCGCGGCCGTGCTCGGCATGTCGGTGCTGCTGACGGGAACAAGCGCCGGAGCCGGCTCTGTGGACAAGACCCCTTTCGGAAAAACGCAGGACGGCAAAGCAGTCGATCTCTACACGCTCACCAACGACAAGGGTGCGTCCGTCAAGTTCATCGCCTATGGCGGCATCATCACGGCAATCAACGTGCCCGACCGCTGGAGCAAGCTCGACAACATCGTGCTCGGCTTCAAGGAACTCGCCGACTACGAATCCAAGAACCCATATTTCGGCGCCTTGATCGGGCGCTACGGCAATCGCATCGGCGGCGCGAAGTTCACGCTCGACGGCACACAGTACCAGCTCGCCGCCAATAATGGGCCGAATAGCCTGCATGGCGGCAACAAAGGCTTCGACAAGGCCGTCTGGGCAGTCGAGCCGCTGACCAACGTGAGCGGGGCCGCAGCGCGGCTCAGCTACACGAGCAAGGATGGCGAGGAAGGCTATCCCGGCACGCTCACGGTCCGGGTCGTCTACACTCTCACCAACGACAACGAGCTGCGCATCGACTACGAGGCGACGACGGACAAACCGACCGTAGTCAATCTCACCAGTCACTCCTACTTCAATCTCGCCGGCGACGGCGCGGGCGGGATCGGCGATCACATCCTCACGATCAACGCCGATCGCTACACGCCGGTCGATGCGACCTTGATCCCGACCGGGGAGCTCGCCTCCGTGACCGGCACGCCGTTCGACTTCCGCCAAGGCATGCCAATCGGCGCACGTATCCGCTCGAACGACCCACAGATGGTCTATGGCCGCGGATACGATCACAACTATGCGCTGAACCGATCGGGTAGTGGGCTTTCACTCGCCGCGCGTGTCTACGAGCCGCGCTCTGGCCGGATCATGGAGATCTCGACCACTGAGCCTGGCGTCCAGTTCTACAGCGGCAACTTCCTCGATTCGACGCTTATTGGCCCGACCGGTCAGCAATACCGCCAGACCGATGGCTTCTGCCTCGAGACGCAGCACTTCCCGGATTCGCCGAACAAGTCGTCCTTTCCAACGACGGTGCTGAAACCGGGCGAGACGCTGAAGTCGACAACGATACATAAGTTCTCCACCGATGCGTCTTAGCTGGAGGTGCGTCCCTTCCTACAGCGCCGCGCGTCTTATCAGACGCGCAAAGGACGCTGTAGCACTTTGAATCGCTGCATGTTTTTACCCTTAAGTCGGTTACGACTTAAGGGAACATGCAGTAGTCGCTGAACGGATGGGTCACCCATCGGAGATCGTGGATGACGAGCGTTTCGACCGAGGCGAAGCCGGAATTCCGGGCGTCGTCAACGTGGGGGCAAACAACGGTTCCGGAGCCTTAGCTGCTTTGTGCTGGCGCTCTGTCCTGCAGCGCAGTGCGAGCGAACGCCTCCTGCTTGCGAGGCGGTACCGAGGTTGATGGGACCGGTCGTCCTCCGCTCTCCGCCCCCTATGCGACAGGTACCGCCAGCAGCTGTTCGACGAACCGGAATGCAGCCGGACGGTTCTCTTCCCAGGTCGGCAGGATCTGGTCCGGCGGCAGGATGAAACCGCCTTCCTGGAAGGTGCGCGGCCTGAGTTCGACCGTGAAGGACGGAATGCCGTAGGTTCCGTAGGTCCAATCCGTTGTGTCGCCCGCGGTTGGGTAGAGCGCGGAAGACTGCTGCGGGACATAGACCTTTCCGTGCACGCCCTGGATCAGGGTTTGCATCTCCTGAGCCATCCCCACCATCTGCTCCCGATGCTGAGCGTCCGGTATGGGCTTGTCCGTGTAACCCCAGGGGTAGAGTATCAGCTGAGAGTAGCTGTGATAGGTGATCACGCCGGCGAAGCGTTCGCAGCCTACAAGATCGCGGACCGCCTGCGTCTCCGGCTCAGAAAAAGCGCGCGGGCCGACGTAGGTCTCGTCGCTCGGCACTTGGCTGGAGGTGGGCACGTCGAGAATGCCCCACATGTAGCCATAGTTGCGGTTCGGGTCGACGCCGAATGAGCCGTCGTCGTTCCTCCGGCGATTCTTGCGCCAAAGGCGCTCTTCCGCCCGGCTATGTTCGTGGCCGTCCGGGTTGACCATCGGGGCGACCCAGACTTCTCCGCTCGTAAGCCAGCCTGCGATCGGCGCCTCGTCAGCCCGCTCCACGAGTTCCTTGGCGAGCAGGAAGGGCACTTCCACCGCGATCCACTCGCGCGCGTGGTGGCAGCCCATGAAGAGAATTTTGGGAACACCACCGCGACGGTCCCCGATCCGCAAGGCGAGGATGGGTCGGCCCTCGATGCTTCGACCGATCTCGATCAGCTGGGCGATGTCCGGCTTCGCTTCGGCGAGCTGTCGCAGCTCCTCCTCCAGGCTGGCTGCCGAATGATACTGCTCTGCCGCCTCGGTCGCGGCGAAGGTGGACAGGTGCCGCGCCACATCTTCGAGCTGCTCAACGCTGTAGCCCATGCGGGACAGGCGGTCCAACTGAGCCTCGGTTCCACGAAGGATCAGGTGATCCGGCTTGACCTCCCAAACGTCGATGCCCAGCGGCACCCGAAGAACGTCCCCAAGTGGCTTCTGCGGTCCCGGAGACGTGACCCTGGCGATGAGGCTCATGCGACCATTCCTTCGCTTTTTAAAGCCAGCCCGATCAGGAACCTTCCGGTTTCCCATCGGAGCGATCGGAGCTGGATGCGGCACTTTCCACGGCGGTGATCGGGCGAAGGCGCTCGACGCCAGCTATTCGTCGGCGCTCGAGCTCGACAATCGTCTGTTCGGAGGCAGCCGCCACGACGGCGTCAGCTTCCCGTTCCCAGACATCGAGGCTCAATGGAACCTTCAGGAGATCGTTGACTGTGCGACCCGCGACTGGAGTGAGGCGAACCAGCCAGCGGACCGTCGCGCGCCCCGCCATATCAGGTGCTCCTCGGCATACTATGCAGCCTGCCGCGATTTTAGCTCCTCCCGAAGTGCGCTGCAACGCCGCGGCCCGGCACTGGGATGAACGGCGGGAACACACTCGAAAGCCGCCGCTCGGTGGACTACAGCGCCGCGCGTCTTATCAGACGCGCAAAGGACGCTGTAGCACTTTGAATTGTTGCATGTTTTTGTCCTTTAATCGGCTACGATTAAAGGCAACATGCAGTAGGATGAAGTCTCGAAAGGGTCGATTGTGGAAGCATACGATACTCGCGGCGCCGGCCGGTATCACTCAAGATTCGAAATCATGGAGCATTCTTTGTGCGTCTGAAAAGACGCGCGACGCTGTGCCGCTACGCGCTACGTCTTCCAAGATGTGAGAAAGCCGCCGCAAGAATTTGAAATTGCGCCGTGATCCTGCTTCTCAAGGAGACACACAGCGGTTCCGCCGCCGGCGTATTCACCGGACCTTCGATCTCCGTGGCTTCATCAACAGGCTCGGGCGGCGGGGTATAGATGTTGCCCTGGTCGAGGGAAAGGATCGTCAAGGTCGCGATCATCTTCTGTCTCCTCATCCGCGCTGCGTGATGAGGAGCAGTCTCGGCCAACCTAGCGCTACGGTCCTGAAGTCGCTGCCGAAAAGTTCCGAAAAGTTGCAAAATGGCCCGTTGACGATCCAGACCGTCGGTGGCCACGCCGAGGATCTCTCAGCCTTCCTCGAGGCCGGCCTTTGCGAGCCCTTCGAAGACCGGGGCAGGTCTTAAGTCCCTGGCGGGCTGGCCGGCGCGGATGCGCGCGATGGTGATGCCGGAGGCAGTCGGTAGAGGACGGGTTTCGCCCATCTACTTGCCGTGTCCCGCTTGGCTACGAAGCGCGATCAACAAATCCGCGATCGCTGGATTGTCGGGCTGCAATCTTGCAAGTTCCTCAGCGTAGCTCAGGGTCTGCTCGTAGCGACCGAGCTTCAGGCCGAATTGGATAGCAGCTCCAAAGAGGTCAGCGTCTCGCACTTGCCTATCAATGGCATGTGCTAGCAGTGAGAACGCCTCCTCGGTTCGACCGATCGAATCGAGAGCGATCGCAAGAGTGGTTCTATACCGCGTGTTGCCCGGCTCAAGCGTCACCGCCGCTTCAAGTTCCGTGACAGCGTCCGGTATCGTCTTCAGGCGCACGAGGGCGAGTGCGTGGCCGTAGCGTAACTCGGCGCTGTCAGGCATGGCTTCGACGGCTGAACTGTAGGCATGTTCCGATTTCCCGTTCTGGCCGGCAAAGCGGTAGAATTCCGCAAGGTTGATGCGGGAACCCACAAGCGTCGGATCGAGGGCCACGGCCCGTAGCAGCGTTCTCTCGGCTTCGTCCATGTCCCCCCGGCTGGCGAGGAACAGCCCATATCTGGCCTGTGCTTCGGCAACGTCCGCATTTGCGTCGGCATATGCCTTGAGGTCATCGGCCGCGGCGCCGAACGCGCGGCGTGCTTCGCCGAGCAGTTCGGATTGAGCTTCGCCAAGTGCAGCGACTGCGGCGACGCGGACCGCCCGAGTCTTGTCCTTAAGGAGAGTATCGATTGCTGTCATCCTCAGGTCGGGGGGCAGGCTGGCGGCGGCCTCCGCGGCCCCCAGCCTGACGATCGGGGCGTGATCTTCTGCCGCCGCCTTGACATCCGCCGCGGCCGCCGCGCCGCCGACCCTTGCCATTTCGGCGACCGCACTTGCTCGAACGTAGGCGGGCAGTTCACGATCTTCCAGAAACGCGCGCAACGCCTCAATGGAGTTCGGCTCGTTCTTCGCTGCAGCAGCGAACGCATGGGCAACCGTCCGACGCTTTCGCCAGGCTGTGCCGTACCACTCATCCATTCTTTTCGCTGCCCAGGCATTAGTCTCGCCTTCGTGGCAGGAGGTGCATGCGTTCGGGATACCGTATGCTTCCGAGAGGTCGGGGCGGGGGATGACAAAGGAATGGTCGCGACGCCGATCAACCTTCATGTATGTGCGCTCAGGCATGTGGCAGTTCACGCATTGTGCGCCCGCCGATCCGGCGGGATGCCGTGTATGGGTGATGATGTCGAACGCGCCTCGTGGGTCGAAAGCCTTGAACCTGTCCGGCCCGGCCTCCGCATGGCATTGTGTGCACAAGGCGTTTCCCTCGACGCGCAGGGAGCCTTCGTGTGGCCGGTGGCAGTCGCCGCAGACGACACCCGCCCTCGACATCTTGCTCTGCTGGAAGGAGCCATATTCAAACACCTCGTCGAGGATCTGTCCGTCCGGAAAATACAGGTCCGGGCGCATCAGGGCTGGAGAGAAATGATCGAGGTAAGTGCTGCCGGGTTTATATCCATGGAGAAGCTTGGTCCGCCGCGAATGACAGGCAAAACAGGTGTCCTGGTTGACCGTCGCCAAGCCGAGACCGGGCATCGTGGCCATCGGGGAGCCTCTCGACTTCGCTTCGGTCCATTCGACGTGCTTCGCACCGCCGCCGTGGCAGGACTGGCAGCCAATGCTGGTCGCGACGTAGGACGACTTATATCCGTTCGTGTCCGGTTCGAAATTGACTTGAGGGTCGGTGGAATGGCAGTCGATGCAGGTGCGGTTCCAGCGGTAGAAGGGACCCGTCCAATGATATGTGGATCCTGGCCGCGCCTTGCTGCCTTCGCCCAGCCAGAACCATTCCTGCCTATGGGTGTCCCAGGCAACATCGAAAGCCTGCAGCCGCCCGTGGCCGATGTCGACTAGATATTGCTGCAGGGGTTCGTAGGCGAAAGTATATTTTACTTCGAAATCCGCTTGCCTGCCGTCAACTCCTTCCGTGCGAATGAAGAAGCGACCGTCGCGGCGGAAGAACTCTGCCGCAACGCCACCGCGCTCGAACCGGGCGTTGTTGAAATCGGCGCGCACCGATTTGTCATCGGCAAGGGCCATTGCCTTGGCGTGGTGCGACTTGGCGAATGCGGCGGCCTGTTCGGCATGGCAGGACGTACACGTCTCCTCGTCGACGAATCCGTCATGGGGTGCGACCAGCGGGTCAGCGACGGATGCCGCAGTCTCTTCCGCCGCAGCCGCAGACCCGGCGAAAAGCAAGAGACAAAGCGAAAGGGCCGTCCAAAGAATTGCTGTTACGCGAATGCGTAAAGACAATCGGAGGCTCCGTAGCCACCGTCCAAGCCAAAAGGTCGCGCGGCACCAGGCAGGGTGACCAAAGGCGTGCGTAACATCCATGGACTCCACCCGCACTAAAGCCGCCACCGTGGGTACCGACCGCCTTCAACGGAACCGTCGAGAACGCAGTGCTACTTCTCCGGAAAAACCTGTTTCCAGTCGGCCTTCATGTCCACAACCGTCCACTGGTTCAAGGCGGCAGCATCAAGCGCCTTGTCGAGGCGGCCGAATTCCGTGTCCCGGTCGTAGGCGTATTCGCGTTCAGCGTCGGTGTGATGAATGAGCATACCGAAACGGACGCTCCCGCCCGTCATCGTCGTCCATTGCAGCATTTCCAGATCGCCGTCGGAGTTGCCGAAGGCGGCGATCGGGCGACGGCCGATATGTTCGTTGATACCGACTGGCTTGCCTGCCTTGTCATCGATGAAGTTGATTTGTGGCAGGCGGAACAGGCTGGGCGTGCCGTCACGCATCTCGAACTGTGTCTTTATCGACGAGCCGACGACCTGCTCCGGCGGAACGCCGTAGACCTGCTCGGTCCATGGCCGCATGAATTCGATGCCGCCACCCGACACGATGAAGGTCTTGAAGCCGTTGGCGCGGAGATAGTCGAGCAGTTCGAGCATCGGCTGGTAGACAAGTTCGGTATAGGGTTTCTTGAACTTCGGGTCGCGTGCGGTGGCAAGCCAATCGGAAACGATCTTTTGGAACTCGTCGCTGGTCATTCCCGCATGAGCCGCCATCATGATCTCCATAAGACCCTTTTCGCCGGATGCGGCGAGGGTCTTCATGTCACCTTCGAGCACGGCCTTGAACGGCTGCGTGTCCTTCCATTCCGGATGGGACGGAGCCTCGGCCTTCACGCGGTCGAGCGCGAAGGCGAGCTGGGTATACATCGGATGCTCGACCCACAGCGTGCCGTCGTTGTCGAAGACGGCGATGCGCTCCGGTTCCGGAACGAAGTCGGGCGAGTTTTCCTTGGTCACCTTCTCGACGAAGGAGACGATGGCCGTCTTAGGGGCGGTGTCATTCCACGAAGGCAGTGGGTCGTTCTGGGCCTGCGCCGAAACAACGATAAACAAGCTGGCCGCGATACCGAGCGCCGCACCGCGAGCGAGCTTGAGGAAGTCACAGGTAGTCATCGTCGAGCCCCTTTCTCTAATCGGCTGAGTGCGTTCCCGAATCCTCCGCAGGGACAGGCGGCGGCCCCGGATTACTCCGGGACCGCCAAAGCCATCTAGTTTCCGGTCGGAGCGGAAATGTTGACGCCCTCCTTCTCGAGCTGCTCCCGAACCGACTGCAGCATCTGGTATTTGGAGAGTTCGATCGGGCCGTCGTAGCCCATGCTCTGCAGCTTGCGCGGCGGGTACTCGACATAGGTTTTCATGAGGTCCTTGATGGCCGCGGAGATGGAGACCAGGGTCCAGGTGTGCTCGGTATAGTTATTCATGAATACGTCGTAGCGCTCCTGCGGATCCTGCCACAGATCGAATACCTGCGGTACGATCGCCACGTAGGACTGGGCACCCTTCCAGCCGAGATTCGTGTCGACCGCGAGTCCACCGGTCGAGGCCCCGTTGTCACCGCGCAGGTTGAACACGGCCTTGTAATGGCCGACGCGCGCAGCGCCGGGCGTCAGCTCATTCTCTGTGAAGTAAAACCAGTTCTTGCGCGCCGATTCGCCTGTGCCGAGCAGAACCGGCGACATGTCGATGCTGTCGAAGATGATGGGCTTGTCCTCGCGATCCTTGTCGGGTAACGCCACACCGGCGACCGAAGCGAATGTCGCCATCAGGTCGAGACCGCCGACAACATCATGGCTCTTCGAACCCGGCTTGATCTTGCTCGGCCAGAGCGCGATCGCTGGGACCCGATTGCCGCCTTCGCGCACGGTGCCCTTGGTGCCACGGAACGGCGTGTACCCGGCATCCGGATAAACGTCCTGCCAGGCCCCGTTGTCGGTCGTGTAGAAAACCAGCGTGTTCCTGTCCATGCCGGTTTCACGCAGTTTGTCCATGATCCTTCCGATGCGCGTGTCGAGCTCCACAACCGAGTCGGCATACTTCGTCTTAGACAGGGATTTGTGCTGGAATTCGGGGGCCGGAAGGTTGGGTTGGTGCACCTTCATGAAGTTGACGTTGATGAAGAACGGTTGATCCGGTTTCTTGGCGGCGGCGTCCAGGAATTCTATCGCCGCCTTCTCGACATACCCATCGAAGAACGGGATGCCCACAACGCCCGGCTTGCCGTCGATCACGGGCGTGTCGACGTACTGGCCGTTGATCTTGAAGTCCTCCGTCACTTGGCCGCCAGCCTTGCCGGACAGCGAGCCTTTCGTCACCTTCTGGAACAGGGCCCGTGTTTCCGCGTCCATATCGGGAAACCAGGTCGGGTCGGCATAGGTGTAGGCGTTGAGATGATAGAGGCCGACATATTTCATCTCGTCATAGCCCTGCGCGTTCGGCAGCGCGTAGTCTGCCTCGCCAAGGTGCCACTTGCCGGTGAAATAGGTCTGATAACCTCCTCGCTTCAACACCGACGCAAGCGTCCACTCAGCTGCCGGCAGGCCGCCACCCTGGCCCTGGAAGGCCACGGTCGTCATGCCGCTGCGGTTCGGAATGCGTCCGGTCTGCATCGCGGCGCGGCCCGGCGTGCAGCTTGGCTGAGCGTAGAAGGAAAAGAAGGTCATTCCCTCTTCCGCCAGCTTGTCGATGTTCGGGGTCGGCATGCCACGGCCTTCGCCGCCGCCATAGGGGCCGAGATCGCCATAGCCGGTGTCATCGGATACGATGAACAGGATGTTGGGCTTTTGTTGTGCCTCCTGGGCGAGAGCGTCAGACGGATCCGCCCACGAAGCTGCTGCAAGAGTAAATGCGAAGAGACTGCAAATGCCAACTTTGCGCTTCATCTGCTCACTCCTTCAATGAGCCAAGCAAAGTGACCGGTCCGGGCGGATCAGGGTCCAATGCCGGCAGCCGTTTCTGGATTTGCTGTGAGTGCCTGCGTCGCGCCCGCTGGTCCTCCCTCCCATTGTTGCGGTGCTGTCAACGCCGCCGAGTGCTGCATCGATCCAACGCATCCGCATCGATGCGGATCGACAGACCTACAAAGCACTCCAGGAACTCGTATGCGCGAAGTAAGAAAGAAGAATACGCCTCATCGAGAGGCGGAACTGAAATCTCTCTCGCTGCGATATACCACAATACCGATTTCACTTCCAGATTGAAATCATTGCCGCGTCGCACTGTGCCAATCGCCAATCTTGCTGTCCGTCTTAATGTGTGTATGGCAAGATTCGTTGGATCAGCAGCGCTTGAAGAAGGGCGAGACCCCGTTGGTCAAGAGCGACGGATTCGCCATGCCGCAGCAGGAGGCCGCGGGCGGGATCGAGGACAAACTGGCCGAAAGCACGCCGCGACTCCATCATGCGCGAGATATAGCCGATCGGCCCACCGGCGGAAACGGGGCGCTGTTCTTCAGGCGCGCGCGGCGCTGACGACGAGGGCGGGGAGCGGCAGGTGGACGATGCCGTTGTCGGTGAAGTCTTGGAAGCGTTCGCCGAGCGCTTCCTCTATCCGTGCCCGTGCCGTCGGCTCCTGCCTGTCGAGCACCATCGTCAGGCGGACGAAGGCGTGGCGGAAGAAGTCGGAAAGCTCGGCGAGCGGGAAGTCGAGCGTGGCGGGGATGTCGCCGAAGGTGACGTCGGTGAAGCCGGCCGCCGAGAGCACCCGCATCGCCTCCTCCCGCTCGGCGAAGCGGAACATCGGCGGCGCGGGCGGCAGGTCGACTTCGAGCGTGCCGTGGGCGCTGACGACCTCGGGAACGATCCGGAACAGCGGCGCGATCTCCGGCCCGCGCCAGACGGTGAAGGCGTAGCGGCCGCCGGGCTTCAGCACCCGCGCGGCCTCGGCAATCGCCCGCTCCGGGTCGGCCAGATGCAGGGTGCCGAAATTGTTGATGACGCGGTCGAACGCGGCGTCCTCGAAGATGAGCGCCTCGGCGTCGCCGACCTGGAAATTGACGTTGCTGCCCTTGGCTTGTGCCGCCACGATCATGTCCTCGGAAAAGTCGACGCCGGTGACGATCGCGCCGCACGCGGCGGCCGCCAGGCTTGCCTCTCCGGTGCCGCAACAGACATCGAGCGTCGTCTGACCGCGGCTGATCCCGGCCGCATCGATGAGCGCCGCTACGCCGTAGCGGCAGAACCGGCCCGAATAGCGATCGTAGATCCGGGCGCGCTCGCTCCAGCCGCGATGTTCGAGCGTTTTGAAGGTCGGTTGCGTAACCATGGAATGTCCCCCTCCGCCAATGAGCGATTATACCACGCTTCGGTTGGGTGGGAGACGGGTGAGATCTTCCGTTACCGATGCGACGAGCCTTCCCGATATTCGTTTCTGTGCTCGCCGCGACCCAAGGAGAGGAGCATGCCCTTTGGCTTGTTCTGTCATCCTCGGGCTTGACCCGAGGATCCAGAACCAAACCTCCAATTTCGGCCAGCGCGGGTCGTCAGCCATGAGTTTGGATCCTCGGGTCAAGCCCGAGGATGACGGGGGAACACGGCGACGGCGGGGAACTGCGGAGGCGCCGAGAACGGCGCTTTTCAGCGAATGAGTCGGGCGAGAATGCTAGGCCGTGTACTCATAACGATAGCTAGCCGATGTCGGCTCTCGGCATAACCGCCGAGTTTGACCAATCCTCGGCGTATTTCGGCAGCGCGCGGACATTGCTGCCGTTGCCTGCGCGACGCTTAGTTCTTAGCCAACATGGGCAAGATCAGACCCCACTTTGTCTTCTGAGGTGGTCCAAACGGCTCGAAACCCAGCTTCTTGTAGACGGCTATCGCCCGTGCATTGTCTGGATGCGGATCAGTCGCGATCACAGGTGCCCCCTCATCAAAGAGAACCTGCATTCTCATGCTGATAAATGCTGATCCATGCCCAACACCGACCATTTCGGGGTCTCCGATATATTGGTCAATTCCCCGCGAGCCTTTGGGAAGATAGGCAAAATGGTGATCTTCCCACCCGTGAACTGTGTAGTCCTGCATGAACGCAAATGGGCGTTCGGCGTTTGAAACAATCCAGCGCGCTACCCGAGGATCAGCCAAGTCCGCTTCATTGTATGGCTCATCTGAACCCCACCATTCACGGACATGCGGGTTCGATTGCCATCCCATGAGCATATCGAGATCATCCAGCGTCACCTTGCGAAAACTGTATTGATTGGTTGTCATCATTCGAACAGTTTAGCAGATCGCCCGCCGGTAGGTATGGGCTCAGAGCTGTCATCCGCCTTCAAGTATCTTGAGGCGAAGCGGACATCGGAAGGCGCATACGACCGTCGTTGCGTCAATGGAGGCCTTCGGCGCCGTGAATGACTGGCTTCGGCGTGTGGGAGATGGCGGAGGAGATGTCAGTCCGGTGGGCACACGCGCCGTCGATCCCTGCAGAGGTTCCCCGTGCGCGGATGCGAAGCAGCCCCGGCGAGCCTTCCGCCAGGGCTCTGCGTCGAGGACCCGCTCACTCCGTGGTGGGTGTGGTCAGTTCCTTTTCGGCGGTGTCGACGACGAAGACGGCGAGCAGGCTTGACGGTTCCGTGTCGCTGGCGTTCTTGCTGACCCCATGACGGGCGCCGGGCTCTTCGTAGAAGTTGTCGCCGGCCTTGTAGGTCCGTTCCGGCTCGCCATTGACGCTGCTGACGATCGCGCCTTCAAGCACCGTCGCATAGATGAAGGCGGAGTCCGGGTGCGTGTGGCCGGGCGACGAGCCGCCAGGCTCGTATTCGACGAGCACACCCTTCATGCTTTTGCCCGGCACATTCGGAAGCGGCCGGTCGAATACGATCGTCACCTTGTCCCCGTGTCCGTCTTCGGCAGAGGCTGTGGTGATCGACAATGCTGCGAGCGCAAGACTCGCGAGAAATCGTGTGAGCATTTCCATTCTCCATCATGGCTGAAAATTGTCGGTCGGCGTCCCCCGGATCGCGGTGGATCCAGGGGGCGTTCCTTCGGTCGACGGCTGCTCACTGAGCCTGTGACTGGGCGAGCCAGTTCTCGAAGCGGATCGATCCGAGGCGCGGGTTCTGGCCAGGTGTCAGCGATTGATCGTCGATGATGCCGCCGAAGTAGCGGGCGTGGACGTCCGGCACGACCTTGCGCGGGTCCTTCGTTGCCTTGAGGAAGCGCCTGACCACTTCGTCGAGCGGGATCGCCTCCGGACCGGCGACTTCGACGGTGCCGTTGACCGGCGCAGCGAGCGTGACTTCGGCGAGCGCCGCCACCACGTCGTCGGACGCGATCGGTTGGAACAGCGCCGGCGACACGCGGATCTCCTCGCCGACGGTGGCCGACTGGGCAATGCCGCCGACAAACTCGAAGAACTGCGTGGCACGCAGGATGGTGTAGGGAATGCCGGACCCCTTGATGAGGTTTTCCTGTGCGACCTTCGCCCGGAAATAGCCGTTCTCCGGAAGCCGTTCGGTACCGACGATCGACAGGGCAACATGGTGCCGGACGCCGGCGGCGGCTTCCGCGGCCAGGAGGTTACGGCCCGACGTCTGGAAAAACTCGAGCACGGCCTTGTCTTCCCAGACCGGGGCGTTTGCCACGTCGACGACGACGTCGGCGCCGTCGAGCGCTTCCGCCAGCCCCTCGCGGGTGATGGTGTTGACGCCCGTGTTGGGAGAGGCGGCAAGCGCATCATGGCCGCGCTCCTTGAGGGTCTTCACAAGCTTCGATCCGATGAGGCCCGTGCCCCCGATGACGACGATCTTCATGGCTTCTCTCCTTGTCTCCCGACCGCAACCATTGCCGTCGATGTGTCTGGAGAGTGCCTCGGCGATCGAGAGAAGTCCTTGCGGCGGGCTTGAATTGATCTTGAAGGAAGCTTGGTTATTCGTCCAAGGCGGATTGCCGGATGGCACAGTACACGACAGCAGCGTACTGCTCCTCGTCGGTTGCGCTACGGCAAGGTTCTCCTCCGTTCCTCATTCCTGTGCTTGTCACAGGAATCCAGCCACGGCGCGTCCGCGCCGTGAATGACTCGGTCTCGCAGCAACACAGATGCCGCCACAATTGTGGTTCCGCTTCAGTTGCGCGCACGTTCTCCCGCGCCCAAGGACTTGGGCACCCTCATTCCTGTGACGAGCACAGGAATGAGGGTGCGTGGGGCGGCCGTCACGACTCAACTGACTTAATGAGAGCGAAAAAGCATCAGCCAAACCCAATTACGTGCTGTCGCTCGATGGGCACCGGAT